>NZ_PIOG01000048.1:0-124696 GCF_002810545.1 Klebsiella sp. A-Nf5
CCCGGCGTTTTCAGATTGAAGCGGGTAATGGCGAAGCGGAAGATGGCATAGTAGACCGCGAACCAGATAGCCGCCACCACCGGCACCAGATACCACTTGGTCGCCAGGCCATGCAGGATGCCAAACACCACGAAGTCGATGATATTGCCGTCGGTGTTGCCGATGGTGACCCCGAGCACCGCCATGATGGTAAAGCCGAGACCGGTCAGCAGCGCGTGGATGACATACAGCACCGGCGCGACGAACAGGAACAGGAACTCCAGCGGCTCGGTGGTGCCGCCGACCACGCAGGCGATGACCCCGGAGATCAGCAGGCCTTTAATTTTATGCCGGTTTTCCGGACGGGCGCAGTGGTACATCGCCAGCGCGGCTCCCGGCAGGCCGCCGAGGAAAGCCGGCATTTTACCCTGCGACAGGAACCGGGTGGCGCTTTCGGAGAAGCCGTGGGTGGTCGGGCAGCTCAGTTGCGCCTGGAAGATGGTCAGCGCGCCGCTGACGCTGTGGCCGCAGACGTCGAGGGTACCGCCGGCTTCAGTGAAGCGGATCAGCGCCACCAGAATGTGGTGCAGGCCAAACGGGAGCAGCAGTCGCTCGCCGGTGCCGAAGATCATCGGGCCAAAATCCCCGGCGCTGTTGATCATCTTCCCGAGGGCGTTGATCCCCATGGCGAAGACTGGCCACACCAGCGGGATTGCCAGCCCGACCAGACCCAGCACCACGGTGGTGATGATCGGCACGAAGCGGGTGCCGCCGAAGAAGGCCAGGGCGTCCGGCAGGCGAATGTTATGGAAGCGTTCATGCAGCAGCCAGACGATAATCCCGGCGATAACCGCGCCGAGGATCCCGGTATCGATCGACGGAATACCGATGATGTTCTGGATATTGTTGGCCTTCAGGATCGCGGCGTCGGTGGTGGGCAGAATGCCTTTCGCCGTCAGCCAGAAGTTGACCGCCAGGTTCATGACCGCGTAGCCGACAAAGCCGGCGAAGGCGGCGACGCCTTTGTTCTCCCGCGCCAGCCCCAGTGGGATGGCGATACAGAACATGACCGGCAGGAAGCTGAAAGCAAAGGAGCCGACTTTGCTCATCCAGATAAAGATGGCCTGCAGCAGCGGCATATCCAGCCACGGCAACAGCGTCAAAACATCGTGACTGCTTAACGAACTGCCAATCCCCAGCATGATCCCACAAAACGAGAGCAACGCTACGGGCAGCATAAAGGTTTTTCCGAGCTGCTGGAAAAACTCCCATAAAGTGATTTTTGGTGCTGTTTTCGCCGTCATAACACGGTTCCTGATTCTCAAGTGGTCGGGAAGAACTAACGCCACGGCAAGATAAAACGTTTTATCACTTTTTAGTGCGATAAAAATCACATAATCAAGCGATAATAAGGTTTATAAAGATCGCACAATGATAAAACGTTTTATCGACAGGCAAGGGAGTCAGCCAGCGCGTTATGGCTATCGCAAAAAAGATCACCATCAATGATGTGGCGCAGGCCGCCGGGGTCTCCGTGAGCACCGTCTCGCTGGTGCTGAGCGGTAAAGGGCGCATCTCCAGCGCCACTGGCGAGCGGGTTAATCAGGCCATCGAACAGCTGGGATTTGTGCGCAACCGCCAGGCCGCCTCGCTGCGTGGCGGGCAGAGCGGGGTGATTGGCCTTATCGTTAGCGATCTGTCAAAGCCGTTTTACGCCGAATTAACCGCCGGCCTCACCGACGCCCTGGAAAGGCAGGGGAAAATGGTGTTCCTCACCCAGGGCGGGCGCAGCGGCGAGAAGATAGACCAGCGGTTTGATACCCTCGCGGCGCAGGGGGTCGACGGGGTGATCATCGCCGGGTCGATCGATCGCGGGAGCGAACTGCGCGAGCGGGCCGCGCAGGCTGGCGTGCCGCTGGTGTTTGCTTCCCGCGCCAGCTACCTTGACGATGTCGACCTGATCCGCCCGGACAACATGCAGGCGGCGCAGTTGGTGACCGAGCATCTTATCCGCCGCGGCCATCAGCGGATCGCCTGGCTTGGCGGGCAGAGTTCTTCGCTGACGCGCGCCGAGCGGGTCGGCGGCTATTGCGCCACCTTGCTGAAATACGGTCTGCCGTTTCACAGCGAATGGGTGCTGGAGTGCGAGTCGAGCCAGAAGCAGGCGGCGGAGGCGATGGCGGGGCTGTTGCGCCAGAATCCGACCATCACTGCGGTGCTGTGCTACAACAACGTGGTGGCCACTGGCGCGTGGTTTGGTTTACTGCGGGCCGGAAGGCAGAGCGGAGAAGACGGTGTCGAGAGCTATTTCGAACAGCGGGTGGCGCTGGCGGCGTTCGCCGACGTGCCGGAGGCGGCGCTGGATGACCTGCCGCTCACCTGGGTAACGACCCCGGCGCGCGAGATGGGGAAAACCTTGGCAGAGTCGATGCTGCGACGGCTTGAGGAAGGCACCGGCGAGGCGCGCAACCAGATTATGCCGCCGCGGCTGGTGACACGGAAATGAGGGAGACGGCGCGCGATGGCCGTCTCCTGAGCCGATAAGTTACGGCTGCGGGGCGGCGTCGTCCTGCTGAGGAGCGGCGTCATCTTGCTGCGGAGCGGCGTCATCCTGTTGCGGCTGGCCTTCCTGCGGCGCCGCGTCCGGTTGAGCAGGCGCTTCCAGACCAAACATCGCGGCAAAATCCTCCAGCGGCATTTTCTGCCCGTTCAGCGTCACCTGGCCGTTAGCGTACTGCAGGCTGCTGCTGATGGCGTTATCTTCCATGGTGGTGATGCGGAACATCTGGCCCATCGCCGCCAGGCCTTTGACCTGCTGATCGGCGAGCTTGGCCGCATCGGCTGGCTGGTAACCTTCCAGACCGGCGATCTTAGTCATTAACTCCGTCGCCATATCCACCGGGATCACCACCTTGCCGTCAAGCGACTGCACCACGCGATCCAGGCTGTCCGCCAGGGTCTGCGGTGGGGTGGTCACCTGGGCCGGATCCTTCAGCAGAACCGACAGATTCAGGGTACTTTCCCCTTTGGCATTGCGCCAGCTCAGCGGAGAGAGGGTCACCGACGGATTGCCTTTAAGCAGGATCGGCAGCGCATTGAACAGGGCTTCGGTTAACGCCTGCTGGTACAGTTCCGGGTTTTGCGCCAGCTCCGGTTTTGCCAGCAGCGCCTGAGACTGTGCGCTGTACTGCTGACTGAACTGGTGCCACGCCTGACCGTCGACATTATCCACTTTCAGCGTCAGTTTGCCGCTGCCCATATCCTGCCCCTGCAGCTTGAGGCTGTTGACGGTGTAGTTCACCTGGCTGTTCACGCCTTTACCGTCCTGAGTCAGCGTCGAGCCGCCGTCCAGCGCCATCCCGTCAACCAGCGCCAGCTCTTTGCCTTCGACGCTGATGGCCAGTTTATCGAGGGTCATTTTTTGCTGGCCGATACGTTCGTTGAAGCTGGCCAGCTCGGTGGCGCCGTCGGTGGTCAGATTGACGAAGCGCAGCTGCACCTTCTGATTATATTCGTTGAGCGCATCGATCTGCCCGCTGCCGGCCTGGCCCTTCAGGCTGATGTTTTTGCCGTCGCGGTCGGCGTCGAGCTGGAACTGACCGCCGCTGAAGGTGACTTTCTCATCACCTTTGGCATAGTCGAGGGCATTGAGCACGATCGCCGACTGGCTGTCGCCGCGGTAGGCGATGCGTGTATCGACGGTAAAGGGAGTGTTGCCTTTGGCGATCTCGAACAGCGCCTGGCTGGCGTCATTTTTCACCAGCGTGGTGTGGACCGAGGCCATCGCCGGCGCCAGATTAAAGGTTTTTAATGAGGCCAGCGGGAAGGGGCCATGATCGACCACCTCGTCAAGCACCACGCTCTGTCCGGCGGCCAGCCAGCTGTTGGCCTGTCCGGCGATCGGCTTCACCACCAGCTGCAGATGGCTGCTGAACAGCCCGCGCCGGTAATCCTGATAGCTCAGCTCCAGCCCTGATTCCGGCGCGCTGCTGCGTAGCTGCGCGTTAGCCTGCTGCACCATATCGGCGATCCTGCCTTCCAGCTGTTTGCCGGTGTACCAGGCGCCGCCTGTCCATACCACGCCCAGCGCCACGATGATGCCTGCTGCGACCAGCGATTTTTTCATAGCATTTGTCCATAAATGAAGCCAGGCGGAGAGACCGCCTGGCTGAGTTGTCATCATTCAGTAAGCGCGACCTGAAAGGTCAGTCACTTACTGGAGCTTATTAAACACGCGCGCCACGCGGCCGCGGCCGCTGACCTGCACCGGTGATTCGTTGGCGGCCACGAAAGCTGACTCGCCCGGCTTGAGCGTCAGGCTCTGGTCACCTTTGTGCAGTACGGCCTCGCCGTCGACGCAGAAAATAATCGCCGCGCTTGCCTGAGCCAGATCGCTGGCCTCGGCGGAGAGGTCGTGCAGCGAGAAGGCAAAATCTTCCACCGGGATCGGGAAGTCCAGCTCTGCGCCGTGCTGCTGCGGCTGGGTCAACAGCTCACCCGCCGGTTTGGCTTCGAACTTGACGTTAGCGACCAGCTCAGGAATATCAATGTATTTCGGCGTCAGACCGGCGCGCAGTACGTTATCCGAGTTGGCCATCACCTCCAGCGCCACCCCCTGCAGATAGGCATGCGGCGTTTCGGCGAACAGGAACATGGCTTCGCCAGGGTTCAGCTTCACCACGTTCAGCAGCAGCGGCGAGAAGAGGCCGCTGTCGTCCGGATAGAATTCCGCGATCAGGCGGATAGTCTGCCACGGTTCGCCCTGTTCACGGGCTAGTACGTCGCGCAGTACCTGCAGCGCCTTGGCTTTTTCCTCACCCTGCATATTGAGCAGGCTGGCAAACAGCTGGCTCAGGTGAGCCGCGTCCGGCTGCTGCAGGAAGGCGCCAATCGCCGGATGCGCGCTTGCCACCGGCTTCAGCAGGGTGACAATCTCGCTGAACTCGCGAAACGCATTCATCGCCAGGAACGGCGTCAGGGCAAAAACCAGCTCCGGCTTGTGGTTTGGATCTTTATAGTTACGCTCGGCGGCGGAGAGCGGGATGCCGGCGGCGTTCTCGCGGGCGAAACCTTCTTCCGAGGCCTGCTTGTTGGGATGTACCTGAATAGAGAGTGGCTGAGCGGCGCACAGCACTTTAAACAGGAACGGCAGCTCACCAAAGCGGGCGGCAACCTTGTCGCCGAGCAGGGCGGTTTTATCCGCGTCAATCACCTCGCGCAGCGAACGCGGCTGGCCGTCGGCCGCCAGGATCTGCGAGCTGCTCTTCGGATGCGCCCCCATCCACAGCTCTGCCATCGGCAGGTTGTCCGGGTTGGCAATGCCATACAGTTCAGTTAAAGCGGTGTGGCTTCCCCATGCGTAGTTCTGTACGGCGTTGATCAGCTTTTGCATTCTCATTCCCTGTATCAATCAAAGTAAAAATTATTACTCTATTAAACCAGCAAACCGTGGAGAAGCAACTGCTGAAAGAAAAAGTCGTCCCTGTCTCAGTTTTTGTTAAAAAATTGTGTAAGATTGATCGACTCGCTTTTCTACAGGCACATGGAGTCCCTGCCTGAAACATAATCAGCCAAAGCAGTAAGTGAGAGTACAATGTCGAATAAACCGTTTGTTTACCAGGATCCTTTTCCCCTCAAAAAGGATGACACCGAGTATTATCTCCTCAGCAGTGATTACGTCTCCGTGGCCGAATTTGCCGGCCAGGAAGTGCTAAAAGTCGACCCTCAGGCGCTGACCCTTATGGCGCAGCATGCTTTCCACGACGCTTCCTTTATGCTTCGCCCGGCGCATCAGCAGCAGGTGGCGGATATCCTTAACGACCCGGAAGCCAGCGAAAACGACAAATACGTGGCGCTGCAGTTCCTGCGCAACTCGGATATCGCCGCCAAAGGCATTCTGCCCACCTGCCAGGACACCGGCACCGCGATCATCATGGGTAAAAAAGGCCAGCGCGTGTGGACCGGCGGCGGCGATGAAGCCGCGCTGGCGCAGGGTGTGTACAACACCTATATCCAGGACAACCTGCGCTACTCGCAGAACGCGCCGCTGGATATGTATAAAGAGGTTAACACCGGTACTAACCTGCCGGCGCAGATCGATCTCTATGCTACCGATGGCGATGAGTATAAATTCCTCTGCATCGCCAAGGGCGGCGGTTCGGCGAACAAAACCTATCTGTACCAGGAAACCAAAGCGCTGATCACCCCGGCGAAGCTGAAAAACTATCTGGTTGAGAAGATGCGCACCCTCGGTACGGCCGCTTGTCCGCCGTACCATATCGCCTTTGTGATTGGCGGAACTTCGGCGGAAGCGACGCTGAAGACCGTGAAGCTGGCCTCCACCAAATACTACGATGGCCTGCCGACGGAAGGTAACGAACATGGTCAGGCGTTCCGCGATGTGCAACTGGAGCAAGAGCTGCTGCTGGAAGCGCAGAACCTCGGCCTCGGCGCGCAGTTCGGCGGGAAATACTTCGCCCACGATATCCGGGTGATCCGTCTGCCGCGTCACGGGGCTTCCTGCCCGGTAGGGATGGGCGTCTCCTGTTCCGCCGACCGCAACATCAAAGCCAAAATCAACCGCGACGGCATCTGGATCGAGAAGCTGGAGAGCAATCCGGGGAAATATATCCCTGAGCATCTGCGCCAGGCCGGCGAAGGCGAAGCGGTGAAGGTGAATCTTAACCAGCCGATGAGCGAGATCCTGGCGCTGCTGTCGCAGTACCCGGTGTCCACCCGCCTGTCGCTGAGCGGCACTATTATCGTGGCCCGCGATATCGCCCACGCCAAGCTGAAGGAGCTGATCGACAGCGGTGAAGCACTGCCGCAGTACGTCAAAGATCACCCGATCTACTACGCGGGCCCGGCTAAGACGCCGGACGGTTACGCCTCCGGCTCTCTGGGGCCGACCACCGCAGGCCGCATGGATTCTTACGTCGATCTGCTGCAGTCGCACGGCGCGAGCAAGATCATGCTGGCGAAAGGCAACCGCAGCCAGCAGGTGACCGATGCGTGCCACAAACACGGCGGCTTCTACCTCGGCAGCATCGGCGGCCCGGCGGCGGTGCTGGCCCAGCAGAGCATCCGCAGCCTCGAGTGCGTGGCGTATCCGGAGCTGGGTATGGAGGCTATCTGGAAAATTGAAGTGGAAGATTTCCCGGCGTTTATCCTCGTCGATGATAAAGGCAATGACTTCTTCCAGCAGATCCAGACGTCGCAGTGCGCCCGCTGCGTGAAGTAACCCAGGCCGCCCTTCGGGGCGGCTCTGGCCGATGACAAACCGGTTTTCGTTATTGTGATCGCCTTTCTGCCGGGTGGCAGCTTTCGCCTTACCCGGCCTACGAAAACAGCAATATCGAACAGTTATGCAGTTCTCTGTAGGTCCGCGCAAGCGCAGCGCCGCCGGGCAATCCCGACGATTGCATTTTGTCAGCGGTCTGGGCCGCCCTTCGGGGCGGCTTTTTTATGTCGCTTCGCGGCACGAACCACCAAAACAACTTATAAATCTGGCCAATACTTAGTCTTTTAAGCAGGTGAGCTTTGTCGCTATGACGCACTTTGAATCCAAGGAGAAAGTAATGACAACGCATCGCAGTGAAAAAGACTCGATGGGCGCCATCGACGTCCCGGCCGATAAACTCTGGGGCGCCCAGACCCAGCGCTCGCTGGAGCATTTCCGCATCTCGACCGAAAAAATGCCCGGGGAGCTGATATACGCCCTGGCGCTGACCAAGCGGGCGGCGGCGAAGGTTAACCAGGATCTCGGGTTGCTGACGGCGGAGAAAGCCGGGGCGATCGTCGCTGCCGCTGACGAAGTCCTGGCCGGAAAGCACTCGCAGGAGTTTCCGCTGGCTATCTGGCAGACCGGCTCCGGCACCCAAAGCAATATGAATATGAACGAGGTGCTGGCCAACCGCGCCAGTGAACTGCTGGGCGGTGAACGGGGGATGGCGCGAAAAATTCATCCCAATGACGATGTGAATAAGAGCCAGAGCTCAAATGACGTGTTCCCCACCGCCATGCACGTCGCGGCGCTGATTGCCCTGCGGGAAAAAGTGATCCCGTCGCTGCAGGCGCTGCGGGCGAAGCTCAACGAAAAAGCAGTGGCCTTCAGGGATATCGTCAAGATCGGCCGCACCCATCTGCAGGACGCCACGCCGCTCACGTTAGGCCAGGAGATCTCCGGCTGGGTGGCGATGCTGGACCATAGCCTGAAGCACATTGAAGCCAGCCAGCCGCATCTTGCCGAGCTGGCGCTGGGCGGGACGGCGGTAGGAACCGGGCTGAATACCCATCCGGAGTATGCCGTGCGGGTGGCGGCCGAGCTGGCGTCGCTCAGCGGACAGCCATTTGTCACCGCGCCGAACAAATTCGAAGCGCTGGCTACTGTGGATGCCCTGGTCCATGCCCACGGCGCGCTGAAAGGCCTGGCGGCGTCGCTGATGAAAATCGCTAACGATGTCCGCTGGCTGGCCTCCGGCCCCCGCTGCGGCATTGGCGAAATCGCCATCCCGGAGAATGAGCCGGGTTCTTCAATCATGCCCGGCAAGGTTAACCCAACTCAATGCGAAGCGTTGACCATGGTCTGCTGCCAGGTGATGGGCAATGACGTGGCGGTAAATATCGGCGGCGCCTCGGGTAACTTTGAGCTTAACGTCTATCGTCCGATGGTCATTCACAACGTCCTGCAGTCGGTGCGTCTGCTGGCGGACGGTATGGAGAGCTTTAATGAGCACTGTGCGGTGGGTATTGAACCGAATCGCGAGCGGATCAGCCAGCTGCTCAATGAGTCGCTGATGCTGGTCACTGCGCTGAATACCCATATCGGCTACGACAAGGCGGCGGAAATCGCTAAAAAAGCGCACCATGAGAGGCTGACCCTCAAAGCCTCGGCGCTGGCGCTGGGCTACCTGACGGAAGCCGAATTCGACAGCTGGGTGCGCCCGGAAGAGATGGTCGGCAGCCTGGCTACTCGCTAGCCAGCCAGAGGTGCAGGCGCGGGATAAGTAATCTCAGCGACTGCGCCTCCGGTTTGTAGCGGTACTGGACATTGTCGGCGTCATAGTTCAGCAATTCGCCGATATCCGGGACGCTGACCCCCTGGCTACCGGTTATTAGCGCGATCAGCGGGCTGGGGCAGGCGTACTGCACCTGTTTCTGCTCGCTGGCGTACCAGACGCGGGCAATCGGCTGCACTTTCACCGGCCGTTTGATTTTCAGCCGCGCCCGCTGCGGCAGGGCGGCGATGTCCTGATACTCCCTCTCAAGCTTGCTCTGCCACTGCTCGCGGGTCCACGGCGGTACCGCCCGCGGCGATTGCAGGCTTTTCTCCAGCATCATCAGTACCTGGTCGCGGGTCAGGTTCTTGATCACGTGTTTATTGGCCCAGCCGAAGCGGATGGTGCTCGGGTCGACGAGGGGCGTCAGCGTGCGGTAGGCGCTGAGGGTGATCAAGCCCGGCAGGTGGCGATGCACCCATTCAAAACGGGCAGTGGGGGGCAGGCCAGAATCGACGGTGACGATTTTCTCGAAGGTAGCCTTCAGGGCGTTAATATGCTGAATGCGCGCCAGCAGATCCTGCTGCTCCACGGCGGTGACCTGCAGGCAGATAGCCCCCGGCAGACGAACGGCGGCTTTGCTGCTGCGGGTTTCCGACTGCTGCTGGATAAACAGATGGCTGTAATGGCGTAGGGCGAGGGTCAGCGCCGCCTTGCCGATGTGTTGCACCACCGGAATGTTGGCCAGCGGATCGTGCTCGGCATCCTTACTGACCGCCGGCAGTTCAAATACCCGGGCCGCCAGCAGCCGGCAGCTGCTTAGCGCCTGCTGGAGCGTCTGCAGCTCCAGCTCGATCTGACGAAAGGTATCATTCAGACGTTCAACAAGGTCGTAGCGAGCCATCGATTCACCTTAGTTACAACATACTATTCGATTTTTGCAGCATACGCAGCGCGCGGCCTCTGCGCAAGTTTTATTCAGGCAGAGGTAAAATCGGGCAACTGATGATAAACCGGCCAGCTAAAGCAGAAGCGGGCGCCGCCGAGAGGGCTGGCCTCGCAGCGCACGTCACCGCCCATCGCCTGGGCAATACTGTGCACAATCGCCAGGCCGAGGCCGCATCCTCCGGTCGCCCGATCGCGGCTGGGGTCAAGACGGACAAAGGGCTCAAACACTCGCTCGCGCTCTTCAGGGGCAATGCCCGGGCCGTCATCCTCGACCTGCAACGAGGCACGCGCTCCCTGCAGGGTCAGGCTGACCGCCACCCGCTGGGTGCTGTAGCGCAGGGCGTTATTCACCAGATTATCCAGTACCCGCTCCATCAGCCGCATATCCAGCGCGCCATAGTTGCCGTGGGTCAGCGTCGCCAGAGCGACCTCGCGCTGCGGGTTGACCATCTGAATATCCTCGACATGATCGCTGATCCAGGCGGGGAAATCAGGGGTGGTCAGACTGAGTTCCGTCTGCGGACGGTCGAGGCGGGCGTAGGTCAGGAGTTCTTCAATCAGCGCCTCGAGCTGGCCGATATCGCGGTTCAGCGCTTGCGATTCCGCCTCAGTGAGGTTTTCGCTCATCTCCAGACGATAGCGCAGGCGGACCAGCGGCGTCCTGAGCTCATGGGCGATACCGTCAATCAGCTGCTTTTTACTGGCAATGAGGGCGTTAATGTTATCGGCCATCTGATTAAAGGCCACGCCGAGCCGTTCAAAGCTGGACATGCTGTCAAAATGAATGCGCTCGCTGAAGTGGCCCTCGCCAAAGCGCTGGGCAGCGGTTTCAATGCGCAACATGTCCTGCCAGTGTGGACGCATCCAGATAAACACCGGAAAGGCCAGCGAGATAGCGATAAACGCCATCAGCGCAATGTCCAGCAGGCGCATTTCATGCAGAAAATAGAGATAGGGCACCGGGCCCACCGACAGCACATAATGGCTGCGGGGAATACGCTGAATGAAGGTGTACTGGTCATCCAGCGCGACAATATCGCCGGCGCGCAGGTGCTGCATCGAGCTTTCCGATAGCTTGAATTTGCTCATCGGCTCGATGTGCAGATCGAACGACAGGTTCAGATCCAGCTCTTTGAGCGTCTTGCTCCAGTCGCGCGGCGGAATTTCCCGCAGCTCGCTGCGCATCAGATACAGCGAGCTTTTCATCAGATCGTCAAGCGACTGTCGTCCGGCGCGTTCAGCGGTAAATTTATAGACCAGGCCGACCAGCATGGTCATGACCAGAAAGCAGACGAAGAGCAAAAGATAGAACTGCACAAACAGCTTTTTCATTAAATCTCACTTAAATCAGAATGTTAATTACCTATCTTTTGCCTTCATGGCGCGGTGTGGTATGTGCCTTTCCGCTAAAGCGGAGATGCAGGAACGAAACCAGACCGCTGTCCAGGGCGTTTGTCACGGCAGAATATACCGCAAAAATCACTTCTGCGTTTCACGCCCTGTTTAATGCGCTATCAAAGCAGGGTTCACCCTCACTGACAACATCGCGCAGGCATAAATAATGACGCAGCCCTTATAAGCGCAGCAGTCCGCCATCCACCACATACTGGCTACCCGTCACATACCCGGCATCATCCGATAATAAAAACAGCGCAACCGCCGCCGCTTCATCCGGCGTTCCCGGGCGTTTTAGCGGCACGGTAGCCCTGATCTGCGCATCATACTGCTCGCGGAAGGGGGCGGGGATCGCGTCAAGCAGAGGGGTATCGATTGCCCCGGGGACCAGCGCGTTAACTCTGATCCCACGGGCGGAGAAGGCCGTTGCCCAGCTGCGAACCAGTGCAAGCTGCGCGCCTTTGCTGGCGGCATAGAGCGCCGCCAGTGGCGTGCCTTCGTAGGCGGCCGTAGAGGCGGTGATGACCACCGAGGCTCCGGTATTCAAAAAACGCGAAAGTGCGGCGATTTGCAGGACGGCAGAACGAACATTGTTGGCCATGATGGTATCGAACTGCGTTTCGGTGGTATTTTCCACCGTTGAAAAGGCGAGCTGGCCGGCGTTCAGCCACAGGCCATCCAGCATGCCAAAGGATTCTACAGACTCGGCGAGGGCATGTGCTGCCTCAGGTTCCGCGCCATCGTTCTGGAGAAACCAGGCGCGCTCGGGCAGCACTGTGCGTAACGATTCCAGTTTTTGCTGATGGCGTCCGGTCAGCATCACTTCGCCCCCTTCATCAATGATGCGCATTGCCCCTGCCAGACCAATACCACTGCTCGCCCCTGTAATCACAATTTTCTTACCTGAGAACCGTCCCATTGTCTCTCCCGTACCGCGTGAGTGTTGAGTTAACTCACACTAGAACAATGAAAATTTATTGTAAAACGACCATCTTTGGGGGGCCCGGCGTGTTGCGACTTGCCATCTTTGTGGCGCCGCTATACCCGATGTATGCAGCGTCTCCGGGGTGACATTCGCCGGGAAGGTCGCACAGGGAGGTGTGTATGTGACGGTGTCACAAATAAAGTTTATTCACCTGACCTGCGCCTTCCAGGGGAGCCGACCGGGGTATCGCTACTCGTGAAAGTAGGGAATATCTACCGGATAGGTGGTCGTCAGACTCAGCAGCCGACAGCGCACCAGCTTTTCCGTTTCGGCATACCAGTAAGCAAACTCGCCCGTGGTTTGGTGGTAAATCATCTGATCGAGGTTGGCAAACGGGATCACCAGCAGCGGTCCCTGGCGAACGTGGCCGCCTCCCGTTTCAAAGTGATGCTGTCCCCAGGATTGCTGGGTATGTTCATAGCGGTGGAGGATCACCTCGATTTGCCCGCGCTGTGGACAGAGGAGTCGAATATCGGCGTTGTCGAGGGAAAAAGCCCAGCCAGAGAGTGAAGTGAAGAGTGAGAGTGCCAAAAGTACAACGTATTTCATCATGCAAAAGTCCTGTGTTTTCAGGCTTTATGCCACTCTGATAACGGTAAGTCCTTGAGCACAATCATATTGAGGGCTTATGTGATGGGGAACTGTACGGCTAAATCTATTGATTTACGCAATATGACAAATTCGCAGCGGGCAGTCGGCGCGCAGAGGGAAACCCGCGCAGTCGCCCTAAGCAGCCAAAGCTGAGGCGGTTATCGCCGTGGAGTGCGCCATAAAACGGGCCCCTCGCAGGGCCGCGGGAGAAGCTTAGTTGTCCCAGGCGTGAGGGGCGAACAGGTAGCCTTTGTTGCGAACGGTCTTAATCCGATAAGGCTCCGTGGCGTTGTCGAGCAGTTTTTTACGCAGGCGGGAGATGGCCACGTCGACGCTGCGATCCATCCCGTCGTAGGTGACACCGCGTAAATTTTTCAGCAGCGCGTCGCGGTCCATAATTTGCCCGGCATGGGTGGCCAGCTCCCACAGCAGATCGAAATCGGCCGTCGACAATGCGACGCTTTCCCCGCCGAGCAGCACCTGACGGTTGACCGGGTCGATGGTCAGCGAACCAAAGGAGATGGTTTTATGTGGCGTGAGTGTTGAGGGGGTTCCGGCGCCCGCCGGAGCGATATGCTGGCGTAGATGCAGACGCAGTCGCGCGAGAAGTACCGCTGGCGGCGTGGTTTTCAGGATATAATCGCTGGCGCCCATCTCCAGGGAGAGGATATGGTTCATATCGCTGTCGAGCGAGGTCAGCAGGACAATGGGCCCTTGCCATTGCCCGCGCAGGTCGCGGCAGAGCGTCATCCCGTCTTTGCCGGGCAGCATAATGTCCAGCAGCACGAGGTCCGGTTTCTCCCGCGCGATCACGTCCTCTGCGCGGTCGCCGCGAGGCTCGACCACCACATCCATATCATGCTTGCCGAGATAGGCGGCGATCAGCGTCCCTACCTCAGGGTCATCCTCAACAAAAACGATTTTATTCATGTCTATTGCACATCAGTAAAAGAAGTAACATACACCGCGCTTATTTTACCCGCCATTACTCTTTTATAAACAGCGCTATTTCCGCTATGCTGCGCTAACTTGTTGATTCATTGTTAAGGCATACGGACATGGGGCTGTTAATCAAAGGGCTGCTGGGTGCGCTGGTGGTGGTGCTGATTGGCGTGCTGGCAAAAACGAAAAATTACGCTCTCGCCGGGCTGATCCCGCTGTTTCCTACCTTTGCGCTCATCGCTCACTATATCGTCGCCAGCGAGCGCGGTATTGAAGCCCTGCGCACCACTATCGTGTTCGGCATGTGGTCGATCGTTCCCTATTTTGTCTATTTGTTATCGCTGTGGTACTTCACCGGGATCATGCGCCTGCCGTTGGCGCTGGCAGGCGCAGTGGGGTGCTGGGGGCTATGCGCGTGGCTGCTAATTGTTGGCTGGAGCCGCTTCCACTAGCGCAGCGGGCGGCCGCCGTCGACGGCGAATGACCGGCCGGTGACATAGCGGCTGGTAAACAGGTAGTCGATAAGGTCGCTAATCTCTTTTTCGCCTGGGGCAATTTTCATCAGCGATTTATCCAGCGCATGCTGCCGATAGGCTTCGTCATCACTCTCATTAAATATGATCAGCGACGGGGCGATGGCGTTGACCTTGATCTCCGGCGCCAGCTTGCGGGCGAAGGAGCGGGTCATATTGTCCAGCGCGGCTTTGCTGGCGGCGTAGGCGATATGTTTATCGCTGCCGCGCTCCACGACGTAATCGGTAATATGGATGATATCACTGGCGGCATGGCCGTGGCCGCGCAGCAGATCCTCCAGTGCGTGGTTGAGCAGATAGGGGGCATGGACGTGGATCTGCATCATGCGGTTGATCACTGTGCTCAGCGCGACCCCCGGCTTCTCCGCCATCCAGTCGCTGGCGTTGTGGATGATGGCGCGCAGGCCGCTGGTATGCGATTTGACCGCTTCGGCGAAGGTGAGTATGCCGTCATCGCTACTGAAATCGGCCTGCAGACAGAGGGCGCCCGCGTCGCGCAGGCCATCGATCGCCGGATAGGGCGTGCGATAGCTGACGATGACCGGCTGGTGTTGCAGCAGTAAATGGTGTGCCAGCGCGAGACCGATGCGGCGGCCTCCTCCTGTGATCAGAACCGGGCGGGGCTGTTGTTCAGCCATGGGTATCTCCTATGCGTTCTGCGGCAGGGCGACCGCTTACCCCACCAGCATCCACGTTGCCGGCACAGCGGCAACCAGCAATAAACCAATTAGCGCCAATTCGCGGCGTTTGAGCGAACGATCGTGCTGGTGCGTACGTCGAGCGTACAAAAAGACCAGAAGACCCGGAGCGTAAAGTACCACCGACAACAGTAAATGCACAGGTCCCGACGCGTATAATAACCATAAGCCATAAATGCAGGCGCCGATACCCACCGCTTTGTGCAGCGGGCGGGTGGCGATTTTCAGCAGAAAGGCGCCGACCAGCAGATAGGGGACGAGGATCATCTCTGAGGCGATGGTCAGCAGGGTGCCGTAGTCCGACCCGGTCAACCAGATCAGCACCAGCGATGCCTGAACGCTGATATTGGTCAGCCACAGCGAGGCGGACGGGGCATTATTGCTGTTCTGGCGGGCAAACAGGCGCGGGAAGGCTTTATGCGTGGCGGCCAGGAACGGCACTTCCGCAGCCATGATGGTCCAGCTCAGGTAGGCGCCACACACCGACACGATCAGGCCCGCCGCAATCACAATTTCTCCCCATGAGCCCATCATGTTGACCATCAGTCCCGCCATCGACGGGTTACGCATGCCGGCCAGTTCACTGCGCGGCACCACGCCCAGCGACAGCAGGGTGACCAGCAGATAAACCGCGAGGGCAGAGATGACCGCCAGCAGCGTTGCGCGACCGACATCGCGCTTGTGTCGGGCGCGGGCGGAAACCACGACGGCACCTTCCACGCCGATAAACACCCACAGGGTGATCAGCATGGTGTTTTTAACCTGCTCCCAAACGGGGATACCCAGTGCCAGCCCACGGAAATCGAGGCGAAACGTATCCAGTTGGAAGGCCAGGGCGGCGAGCGCGATAAACGCGCCCAGCGGCAGGAGTTTGGCGAGGGTGGCCACCAGATTAATCCCCGCCGCCGTCTGCACGCCGCGCAGAACCAGAAAATGGACAACCCACAGCAGAACTGAAGCGCCAGCGATAGACTGCCAGGTGTTGCCATCGCCAAACAGGCGCAGCTCAGGGGTATCGGTGAAGAAACTGAGCGCCGAAAAGACGATCACCAGATAGGAGACGTTGGCGATCACCGCACAGAGCCAATATCCCCAGGCGGAACAGAAGCCAATCAGCTCACCGAACCCTTCGCGGGCGTAGGTGAAGATCCCGCCGTCGAGGTCGGGGCGAATTCGGGTTAACAGCAGCATGGCGAAGGCGAGGAACAGGATCCCGACGCCGGTGATGGCCCAGCCGATAAGCAAAGCGGAGGGGCTGGCTACGGCAGCCATATTTTGCGGCAAACTGAATACGCCAGCGCCGAGCATTGAGCTAAGGACCAGGGCGGTCAGGGCGCTCAGGCCCAGTTTCTTTTCCATTGCATTCCCGAGGTGAAAATGGCTGTTCCAGAATATTTATTTTGCGAAATCGCATAAAAATGGAGGATTGCGCTAAGGCGCGGGATTTTACGGAGTGTCCGGGAGCCATGCAATGGCGGGGGATGAAAAAAAATGAAAAGGCGGCATTGCGCCGCCTTTTTAGCCAGTCAGCAGTGATTATTTGTACAAATCGGCGCTGATGGTGATGTTGCCGCCGCGTTCCTGCCACTGGCGGGTAATGTGATAGTACTTCGCCCCTTTCTTCGCCGCGCGTTTCGCCGTCTGATAGGAGATTTCGGTCATGTTGCCGTAGTTGCCGGTGAACTGGATATTATCAAACGGCACCATTTGCGCTGCGGTCACTTTGTTCACTTCTTCGACTTTGGTGCCGTCCGGCAGCGTGACAGTGTAACGCCCGCCTTTAGACGACTGGGTCTCGAAGAAACGACCGACGCCAGTGCCTGACCCTACAGCCGCAGTGGTGGCGACGCCCGGGATTTCCACAGTTTTCGCCGCTTCGCCGCCTTTGGCCAGCGCTGCGCGACCGGCGTCAGAGTCCGCCGGAATGGCGTCAGGGCTCTGCAGTACGCGTTTCTCAGCATCTTTTTTATAGATATAAGCGGTAATGCGCTGGTTGCCACCCTGGTTGGCATCCACCTGGCGCACGATAAAGAACGCATAGGCGCCTTTCGCTTTTGCCGCTTTGGTGATGGCATCGTTCACTTCCGGCTGACTGCGATAGAAGCCCTGAACGGTGACGGTGTCGTAAGGCATCAGTGCAACAGCCTGATCTTTCGGCAGTTCTACCACGCCATTGATGATGCGATTTTTCGGCGTATCCGCTTGCGGTGCGTTGTCTTTATAGAGGTCAGCCGTGACGCGCCAGTTGCCGCCATTGCCGTAGTCCGACGTGTCGACAACATAGAATGAGGCCGCGCCGTCTTTGTCGGCTTTGCGCGATACCGCCTGTACCGCGTCGCCAATGGCATTAAACCGGCCGGTGACGACAACGCGATCGTAGGGCTTCAGCGCAGCCGCCTGCTCCGGGGTCAACTCGGTCGCTGCATGGGCAGACAACGTGGCGGTTGTCAGGAGAGCAGACGCCAGGAGGGTGTTTTTAAGCTTCATAAAAATAATCCTTTGCCTTGCGCAAACCATATACTGGTGTTGTTGTTGACTGAAAACGTTTGATTATTGCATTTAATCGTTGTGACTGTCTGCGTCATTTTTTGCTTGCCGCCCGAATCGTATACTACGGAAAGATAACATTTTTCGATATGTTGAAAAAACAGCCGCTTGAGCAGCAAAAACGATAATCGATACCACTTTTATTAGTTAACGTAATGTTAATGCAATGATCTCAATGGCGATAAATGGCGTTTTATACCACTGGATAAGCGGATTATCAGGCCTGAGTGAGAAATTCAGGTAAATATTGCTGCCCGGAACCATCTGTGCTGACAATAAGCAATAAAATCAAAATTTCTGTTTTATCGCTGTAGATCACAATCGCTATTTTCAGTAGGTTATAAAAAGTTTGTTACTGTTTCATTTTGCAGACAACGGAAGATGGCGAGGAAGATTTCGCCGTCTTGTCGTTGTTGGTCAGAAAAGTAAACCATCATCAAAAACCGATGGAAGGGAAAACTATGCGTATTGGTGTACCACAAGAGAGGCTAGCCCAGGAGACCCGGGCCGCCGCCACGCCGAAGACCGTTGAGCAATTGCTTAAACTCGGCTTTAGCGTCGCGGTAGAAAGCGGTGCCGGGAAACTGGCCAGCTTTGACGATGCAGCCTTTACCCAGGCAGGGGCTGAGATCGTCACGGGCAACGAGGTGTGGCAGTCTGACGTCATCCTCAAGGTCAATGCCCCAAATGACGACGAAATTGCGCTGCTGAATCCGGGAACTACGCTGATAAGTTTTATCTGGCCTGCGCAAAACCCGCAGCTGATGGAAAAACTGGCGGCCCGTAATATCAACGTGATGGCGATGGATTCGGTGCCGCGTATTTCTCGCGCCCAGTCGCTGGATGCGCTCAGCTCAATGGCGAATATCGCCGGCTATCGCGCAATCGTTGAGGCGGCTCATGAATTCGGCCGTTTCTTTACCGGGCAGATTACGGCGGCAGGCAAAGTTCCGCCCGCGAAGGTGATGGTCATCGGCGCCGGGGTGGCCGGTCTGGCTGCGATTGGCGCCGCCAACAGCCTGGGCGCTATCGTCCGCGCCTTCGATACCCGTCCGGAAGTGAAGGAGCAGGTGCAGAGTATGGGCGCCGAGTTCCTCGAGCTGGACTTTAAAGAGGAAGCCGGCAGCGGCGACGGCTACGCCAAGGTGATGTCTGAGGCCTTTATTAAGGCCGAAATGGCGCTCTTCGCCGCCCAGGCGAAAGATGTCGATATCATCGTCACCACGGCGTTAATTCCGGGTAAACCGGCGCCGAAGCTGATCACCCGCGAGATGGTCGACTCCATGAAGTCGGGCAGCGTGGTGGTCGACCTCGCTTCGCAAAATGGCGGCAACTGTGAGTACACCGTGCCCGGCGAAGTGGTCACCACCGCCAACGGCGTGAAAATTATCGGTTACACCGACCTGCCGGGCCGTCTGCCGACCCAGTCCTCCCAGCTCTATGGCACCAACCTGGTCAACCTGCTGAAGCTGCTGTGCAAAGAGAAAGATGGCAACATTGTTATCGATTTCGATGACGTGGTGGTGCGCGGCGTGACCGTGGTGCGTGAAGGCGAAATCACCTGGCCGGCGCCGCCGATTCAGGTCTCCGCTCAGCCGCAGGCTGCGGCGAAAAAAGTCGAAGCGCCGAAAGAAGCGGCAAAACCGGTGTCCCCATGGCGTAAATATGCCCTGATAGCGCTGGCGATTATCCTCTTCGGCTGGCTGGCCAACGTCGCGCCAAAAGAGTTCCTTGGTCATTTCACCGTCTTCGCGCTGGCCTGCGTAGTGGGTTACTACGTAGTATGGAACGTCTCCCATGCGCTGCATACGCCGCTGATGTCGGTGACGAACGCCATTTCGGGCATTATCGTTGTTGGTGCGTTGTTGCAGATAGGCCACGGGGGCTGGGTCAGCTTCCTGAGCTTTATCGCGGTACTGATCGCCAGCATTAATATTTTCGGTGGTTTTACCGTGACTCAGCGCATGCTGAAAATGTTTCGCAAAGGATAAGGGGTAGCACATGTCTGGTGGATTAGTTACAGCTGCATACATTGTTGCCGCAATCCTGTTTATTTTCAGCCTGGCGGGTCTGTCGAAACACGAAACGTCGCAGCAGGGCAACTATTTCGGCATCGCCGGGATGGCCATCGCCCTGATCGCCACTATTCTGGGGCCGGACGCCGGCAACGTCGGTTGGATCATCCTCGCGATGGTGATCGGCGGAGCGATCGGTATTCGTCTGGCGAAGAAGGTCGAGATGACCGAGATGCCGGAGCTGGTGGCTATCCTGCACAGCTTCGTGGGCCTGGCGGCGGTGCTGGTTGGTTTTAACAGCTATCTGCAGCATGAAACCGGGATGGAGCAGATTTTGGTCAATATCCATTTGACCGAAGTGTTCCTCGGCATCTTCATCGGTGCAGTCACCTTCACCGGTTCGGTGGTGGCGTTTGGTAAACTGCGCGGCAAAATTTCCTCGAAGCCGCTGATGCTGCCCAATCGCCATAAGCTGAACCTGGCGGCGCTGGTGGTCTCCTTCGTACTGATGGTGATTTTTGTTCGCGCCGACAGCACCGGCACCCAGGTCCTGTGCCTGCTGGTGATGACCGCGATCGCGCTGGCCTTCGGCTGGCACCTGGTGGCTTCTATCGGCGGCGCGGACATGCCGGTGGTGGTTTCCATGCTGAACTCCTACTCGGGTTGGGCGGCAGCGGCAGCGGGCTTTATGCTGAGCAATGACCTGCTGATCGTCACCGGCGCGCTGGTGGGTTCTTCCGGTGCCATCCTCTCTTACATTATGTGTAAGGCGATGAACCGCTCCTTTATCAGCGTGATTGCCGGCGGTTTCGGCACCGATGGTTCTTCCAGCGGCGGCGATGAAGAAGTGGGCGAGCATCGCGAGATTAGCGCGGAAGAGACGGCGGAGATGCTGAAAAACTCCCAGTCGGTGATCATCACCCCCGGCTATGGTATGGCGGTGGCTCAGGCGCAGTATCCGGTGGCAGAAATTACCGAGAAGCTGCGGGCGCGGGGTATCAAAGTACGCTTTGGTATTCACCCGGTAGCCGGGCGTCTGCCGGGGCATATGAACGTGCTGCTGGCGGAAGCCAAAGTGCCTTACGACATCGTGCTGGAGATGGATGAGATCAACGACGATTTCAGCGATACCGACACCGTGCTGGTGATTGGCGCCAACGACACTGTCAACCCGGCGGCGCAGGACGATCCGAAGAGTCCTATCGCGGGTATGCCAGTGCTGGAAGTCTGGAAAGCGCAGAACGTGGTGGTCTTTAAGCGTTCGATGAACACTGGCTACGCCGGCGTACAGAACCCGCTGTTCTTCAAAGAGAACACCCATATGCTGTTTGGGGATGCGAAAGCCAGCGTCGATGCGATCCTGAAAGCGCTGTAATGTAGCACGCTTGTTTTACAACGTTTGTTTATAAGCCGTCTCCTGTGAGACGGCTTTTTTATATACGGCGCAGTGCCTGGAATTGTTCATAAAATAAGCGGCAAGAGGTGATATAATGTCCCGGTTATTACATCAGACAGAGGATATTATGGATACCGAGTTAACCCCAACGCAGATGGCCATCGAATTCTTACGCCGCGACACTACCGTCATGACCCCAGCGCAGTATCTGAAAAAGCTGAAACTGCTGGAGCTGGAGTTTGCTGACCTGATGGCGCTCTCATCGCTGGAGCTGAAAGAAGAGATCGATCTGGCCTGGCGTCTGGGTATCCACTAAGCCATTCTCGCTGGACAGTGACAGGGGCCGCCAGCGGCCCTTTTTTTGTGCCTGACTGGCAGCAAGCAAAAAAATCCCCCGCGAGGCGGGGGAAGGTGAGCGGTACGAGAAGAGGGTTAATCGTCGTCGTCGTCGTCCAGTTCCACCGGCGTCTGGTAGGCCTCCGGTTTGAGTACCAGGAGGTCGCAGCGCAGATGGTCGACCACCTGTTCCGCCGTATTGCCGAGGAACGCTGCTGACAGGCCGGTACGTCCGACCGTTCCCAGCACCACGATCCCCGCCTGCAGATGCTCGGCGAGATCCGGGATCACCTCCTCAGGCAGTCCTTTTTCCACGTGGGTGAATTTCTCATCGATGCCAAACTTCTGCCGCAGCGCTTTCATCGCCAGCAGGTGCTGACCGCGAATGGCGTCGTTGTAGACGCTGGGATCAAAATCCGGTAGCTCAATCGCGATATTGATGGGGGTCACCGGATAAGCGCCGATGAGATGAACTTCGGTATGGTTGACTTCTTTCGCCAGCGACAGCGTCTCCCGAACCAGCTTTTCGTTCAGGGTATTGTGATAATTCTCTTCGCTGGCAAGGTTGACCGCGACCAGCGCTTTGCCACCTTCCGGCCACGGTTGGTCTTTCACCATCCACACCGGGCACGGGCACTTACGCAGCAGATGCCAGTCGGTCGGAGTGAAGATCACCGCCTCCAGTTTGTCGTGCTGGTGGGCCATCTTCAACAGCAAATCGTGTTTCTCGCTAATGACTTCCTGAATAATGGCTTCGAAGGGGCGGTTGTGCCACACCACTTTCACGTCAATCGGCACACCCGATTCAATATAGAATTTCGCCTGCTCGCGGATCCAGGCCGTACGTTGGGCAATGACGCCCTGGCGCATCGCCGTGCGTTCGTCCGGCGACAGCAGGGTGGTCATTTCATAAGAAAAATCATAGATCGGCAAAAAGGCTTTGATGCGTCCACCAATCCGTTGGTGCAGGTACACCGCGCGCCTAAGTGCCGGCTGGTCGTCCTGGTTAGGATCGATTACTACCAGCATGCTCTGATACTTCGCCATACAGGGTCTCCTTACAACTGCAGCTACCGTCAGTTACTAAAAAGATAACCTATATGGATGAATTGAAACAGGGGAGGAGCCTGGTCAGATCAACAAATCTTAAAAAATTGCCGATCGTGACCAGGAGGTGCTCAGAGATTAAGCGACGTTACGCGCCTGACCGGCCAGCTGGGCCAGCAGATCGCTGTTTTCAATGGTGATGTATTTGCCTTTCACCGCCAGCATGCCGCTTTTCTGGAAACGTCCCAGCAGACGGCTGATGGTTTCGACAGTGAGGCCGAGATAGTTGCCAATGTCGCCGCGGGTCATGGTCAGGCGGAACTCACGCGGTGAGAAACCGCGCTGGGCGAAACGACGAGAGAGGTTATAGATAAACGCAGCCAGACGCTCTTCGGCATTCTTTTTGGAAAGCAGCAGGATCATATCCTGGTCGCCTTTAATCTCACCGCTCATCAGGCGCATCATCTGCTGACGCAGATTCGGCATTTTTCCGGAAAGATCGTCAAGGGTTTCGAAGGGGATCTCGCAAACCATCGAGGTTTCCAGCGCCTGTGCAAAGCTCGGGTGCAGACCGGTGCCGATGGCGTCGAAACCCACCAGATCGCCCGCCAGATGGAAGCCGGTGATCTGCTCATCACCCTGCTCGGTGATGGTGTAGCTTTTGATGGTCCCGGAGCGAATAGCGTACAACGACTTCAGCTCATCACCGGCTTTGAACAAGGTTTGACCTTTCTGGATAGGCTTTTTCCGCTCGATAATATTATCCAGCTGATCAAGCTCATGCTCGTTCAGAGTAAAGGGGATGCAGAGCTGGCTGATACTGCAATCCTGACAATGGATAGCACAACCGCCAGACTGAATGCGTCGAATAATTCGCTTCTCAGGGATCATATGTCTGCTCAGGCCTTAATTGATATTGGTCAATTTTAACATCTTTTTGATCAGCAGGTAAGTCTTCAGACCCGGAAACACGTAATATCAGCAGGGTAAATCAAAACGGATAAATATCTATTTGATTAACAATAGATTATTTCGCTATGTTTGATTGTAAAATTACCTGAAGATTCCAGAAAAGGCATTTTCAGTCAAAGTAAAAGATACCCTTCATGGCGCAATAACCACTCTTTTCGCTGCACGCCGCCGGCATAGCCGGTCAGGGTGCCGTTACGCCCGATGACCCGATGGCAGGGCACCACGATACTCACCGGATTGGCGCCATTGGCGGCCCCCACGGCGCGAGCGGCACCGGGGCGTCCGAGCGCCTCGGCTAGCTGGCCATAGTGCATCACCTGGCCACAGGGGATATCGCGTAACGCCTGCCAGACCTGACGCTGGAAAGGGGTGCCGGCGGTGGCGGTAGGCAGGGTATCGATAATCGCCAGATCGCCGGCGAAATAGTCGTTCAGCTTACTGCTGAGACCGCCTGGATTGCGGCAGTCGACGCGCTGATAACCTTCCCGGCGATAGTGAACGTCGAGCAGGGTTTCCATCCGATCGCGGTGCTCGTCCCACTCAACGGCGCGCAAATTAAACTGTTCGTCGCAAAGTACCCACAGCGGCCCCAGCGGGGTATCCATTTTGTCCTGCAGCAAGGTCAACATCGTTTCTGTCATCCACCATCGTACATGAGGGGCACACGATACCACGCGCTGACGACAGTCAACTATACTCCCAAAAGATAAAGCCGCATCACGGGCTGGCGCTCTGCGTAAGCCACAATGATTTATTTTTGGATCGATCCCGGCGGGTTATCGGGCATGGTTTTTGCTACTTTTTAACTGACGATGCCGGTGCTTCACGCGCCCGGTAGGGTGCCGACGCCTCAGCGCGGCGCGGTTAATCACTCAGAGGTGGAGCTATGCAATTTATACTGACTGGCGTACTGGTATTGATCATCAGCGGCTTAGCGATCCACGGTCTGACCCTGGTGTTTGAAAGGGTGTACAAAGCGCTTTTCTGCAAATTCGCCAGTGCGGATCATGTTGCCAGCAAAGTGAAAACGAAGGGAGCGCGTTAACGTTATGCGGCCGTCCCTGGCCTGCAAGCGGGTTAAGGAAGACGCGGATAGATGCCCGGGCCGATCGGCAGTCCCACCAGATACCAGCCCACCAGCAACAGCAGCCAGACGGCAAGAAAAATCAGCGGGTAAGGGAGCACCAGCGAGTAGTAGGTGCCGAGGCGGGCATCCGGTCGGTAGCGCTGTAGGAAGCCGAGAAACAGCGGCACAAACGGCGACACCGGCGCCAGCGGCAGCACCGATGAATCGGCGATGCGAAAGAGGATCTGCGCAAACGCCGGGTGAAAGCCCAGCAGCATAAACATCGGCACGAAGATCGGCGCCAGAATCGACCAGATGGCCGAGCCGCTGGCGATAAACATACACAGAAAAGCCGACAGCAGCGCGAGTCCGACAAACGCCGGGACGCCGTTCATCCCTGCGCTCTCCAGCAGGTCCGTCAGACCGACGGCCATAAACTTGCCCATGTTGCTCCAGTTGAACATCGCCACGAACTGCGCCAGCGGGAAGACCATCACGATAAACCCGGCCATCTCTTTCATCGGCTCAATCATCAGCTGCGGCAGGTCGGCCTGGCGGCGAATTTTGCCGGTGGCGATGCCGTATGCCAGCGACACGACAAAGAAGAAAAAGATAATCAGCGGCACAATGCCTTTGATAAACGGCGAGGGCATGACCGTATGTTGAACCGGGTCGCGAAGAATACCATTCTCGGGGACCACCATCAGGGCGATGACCGCCACGAATACCAGCGTTGCCACGCCGGCGATGCGCAGGCCGAAACGCTCCTCGGGCGTCAGCGTCTGCAGCTTTTCATCACGACTGCCTTGCCACTGGCCCAGTCGCGGCTCAACCAGCTTATCGGTGATCAGTCCGCCGACGAGCGTCAGAACGATCACCGAGGTCGCCATAAAGTACCAGTTGTCGATCACGCTGACGTGCAAAGAGGCATCGATGGATTTTGCCGCCTCGGTGCTGATCCCCGAGAGCAGTACGTCGGTGGTGACGATCAGTAAATTGGCGGTAAAGCCGCAGCCCACACCGGCAATCGCCGCCAACAGGCCGGCGACAGGATGCCGACCGACGGCGAGGAACATCAGCGCGCCCAGCGGCGGCATAATTACCAGCGCCGCGTCAGAAGAGATATGGCTGAAGAAGGCGATAAACAGCACCATATAGCTGGCATATCGGGCGCTGACGTGAGAGGCCATCTTCACCATCAGCGCGGGTAACAGGCCCACCCGCTCGGCGAAGCCGGCGCCCAGCACCAGGGCGAGGATCGCCCCCAGCGGCGCGAAACCGCTGAAGTTTTTAATGACGTTGGGCAAAAACCAGTGCAACCCTTCCACGCTGAGCAGATTTTTGACCACCACCCGTGAACCATCCGTAGGGTTCTGCACCCCGACGTTGAAGGCGGAAAGTATCGCCGTGGCCGCGATCAGCGCCACGATAAGATAGATAAACAGCAAAAACGGGTGCGGGACTTTGTTACCGATCTTCTCTACCCAGCCATAGCGCTTTCCGCCGGGGGAAGACGACGGTATGGATGACATACTCATGGGCGTTCCTCTGTTGTCGTTGTTGTGTTGGGCAGGCCTGCTCCCGTACTGCCGGCGGTTATTATGGTCGGTGCGTGCCGCGATGCCGGTCAGCGTTGGCCAGGAGTAGCCTGTCTTAAGTGGTTATCGTAAAACGGACGGACTCACCTCCGCCGGGATCGGGCAGCGATAGGGGCGTTCGGCCAGTACCTGCCTGAGTTCTTGCTGGCTGGCCGCCAGCAGGGCGCTGTCGCTGAATAAACGGATCGCGGTCGCCGCGAGCACTTTCCCCGCCAGCAACATCCCTTTATGGGCGATGGTGGTTCTGCCCTGGCTCACCAGTTGCCAGCTGTGCAGCGGGGTTCCCACCGCGAAGCACGGGCTGAAGCACTGGGCCACCGGCGCTTTCCAGCTGACATCGCCGACGTCAGTGGAGCCGGCGAGGACGTTATCCGTGGCCGCCCACGGCGCCACCTCATCAATCAGCAGCGTGTCGCGGTGGCGACGAGCGAACGTTTTCCCTTCCTCCCCACTGGTGCCGGCAATATTGTTCAGGCTGTTGTTAATATCGTTGGCGCTGAGGGTGGCGCGGATCGCCGCGGCAAAGGCGCGCTCCTCGTCGCTCCAGTCGGGGGTACCGTAATGACAGACCGCCTGATACATCGCCGCCTCAAGCGTGCGGTTGGGCAGATAGCTGGAGCAGGCTTTTTCAAAGCGGCAACTGACCTGGGTCTCGGTCATCAGCGCGGCCCCCTGGGCAATCTTCTCGATGCGGGCGAAGATCTGCTCCGCGTCGGCCATCTCCGGCGCGCGGATCAGATACAGCACTTCCGCCTGAGCCTGCACTACGTTGGGCGAGACACCGCCGGTATCGGTAATGGCATAATGGACCCGCGCCTTCTCGATAATATGTTCATTGAGGAAGTTGCTGCCGGTGGTCATCAGGGTGACGGCATCCAGCGCGCTCCGGCCCAGGTGCGGCGAATTCGCAGCGTGGGCAGCGGTGCCGGTAAAACGCCATGCCGCCTGGATATTGGCGAGAGTGCGGGTGCTGAACATCCCGGCCCAGGCTTCCGGATGCCAGGTCAGCGCCGCATCGACATCATCAAACAACCCTTCGCGCACCATAAAGGTTTTTCCCGAGCCGCCTTCCTCGCCGGGACAACCATAGAAGCGCAGCGTGCCCGCGCCGCCGTGCTGCTGCAGCCAGGCTTTGGCGGCGACCGCCGCGGCGAATGCCGCCGTACCGAGCAGATTATGCCCACAGCCGTGGCCGTTTGCCCCCGGCGTCAACGACATTGGCTCCGCGCAATGGGCCTGCTGGCTGAGACCCGCCAGCGCGTCATATTCGCCCAGCAGGGCAATGACCGGTTGGCCTTCGCCGACGCTGGCGATAAAGGCGTTAGGGATCCCACCCGCATCGCGAGTGAGCTGGAAACCTTCCGCTTCCAGGGCGTCCGCCAGGCGTTGGGCGGACCAGAACTCCTCAAAGCGGGTCTCCGGGTGATCCCAGATGTCATCGGCGATGGCACAGTATGCCTCGCGTCGCGTCTCAATCACTTCATCCACAAACGCAAAAATGGATCCCATCACACCCCCCGCTGCCAGGGAAAGTTAAGCGCGATTCGCGCCAGGGTTTCTACCGCTATCACCATGACGCTCTCGTCGAAGTCAAATCTCTCGTTGTGGTGACCGGCGCTCAGTTCGGTGCCGAAGATCATGTACGAGGCGAGGCCGCCGCGCGCCTGGACCCGGGCCATCATCAGGGTGGCGTCTTCCGAGCCCGCCGGGGCGGCGATGCGATCCACCGCCTGTTGCACGCCGGGCACCCGGGCGGCCTGTTCGCGCAGATAGTCCACCCACGCCGGCGACGGTGCGCTGGCGGTCGCTGCGCCCATCATGCGCAGTTCGTAGCGGGCTTCGTACATCGCCGCCGCCCCGGCGACGACGTGCTGCGCCCGCTCGAACACGTACTGGTTAATGGCTTCGCTTTCACCGCGGGTTTCCACTTTTAACAGCGCGGAAGAGGGCACCACGTTACGCCCGGTACCGGCCTGCATCACCCCGACGTTGACCCGCGAGGCGCCGGCGCTGTGCGGCGGGATGGCATGCAGGCCAAGAGCGGCCTGGGCGGCGGCCAGCAGCGCGTTACGCCCCTCCTCGGGCTTGCCGCCGGCGTGGGCGGCCACGCCGCTAAACTGCACGTCGAATTTAGTGGTGGCCATAAAGTTGTCGCCGCCGCACACCACGGTGCCCACCGGCACGCCGGTTCCGATATGGATCGCCGTGAAGTAGTCCACGTCATCCACCACGCCGGCGGCCACCATCGCCCGGGCGCCGCGGGTGCCCTCTTCAGCGGGCTGGAAAATCAGCTTAATTACCCCGTTGAGCTGCGCGGCATACTGCTTCAGGACATGCGCCAGACCCAGCCCGATGGCGGTATGGCCATCATGGCCGCAGGCGTGCATCATGCCGGCGTTGCAGGAAGCGAAATGGTCGCGATGGGGGCGGTGGCTGTCGTCGTGCTGTTCATTGAGGTCAAGGGCATCCATATCGACGCGGAAAGCCAGTGTTGGGCCGGGCCGCCCGGTGTCGAGCGTGGCGACCACGCCGGCGAAACCGCCTTCAAACGCCGGTAACCAGCGTTCCGTCGCCCCCTGTTCGCGGGCGCGTTCGAAAGCCTGGGCCAGGGTCTCCTCGTCCGGCAGCCCCATCCGGCTATCGGCATCGATGACGTCGCGCCCCAGCGCCAGCTGATAGCCGAGCCCGTCGAGGATCTCCGCCACCTTGCTGGCGGTGCGGAATTCCAGCCAGCCGGATTCCGCGTGCAGGTGAAAATCACGACGCCATTCGGTCATGGCCGGCGCCAGCTGGTGGAGGTATTCATCAAGTTGCGGCATAGCTCATCCTGTCATAAGTAAAAAATGTGACGGTGTTCACGATGTGATAGCTTTTGTTTATCACTTACGTTTTACAGGCCGTATCCCACTTAACCTGCCACAGCCTGATGGATTACAGTAGATGTGATTTTCTTCTGTCTGATAAACAATGGTTATCACCTAAAGCATGGCATTTCAGATTAAATTTCATCATATCCGCGCCTTCGTCGAAGTGGCCCGGGAAGGGAGTATTCGCGGCGCCAGCCGGGCGCTGGCGGTCTCGCAGCCGGCCCTGACCAAAGCGATTAAAGAGCTGGAGGAGGGGCTTTCCGCCCAGCTGTTCGTACGCCGCAGTCAGGGGGTGGCGCTGACCGAAAACGGCGAAAGCTTTTACCAACATGCGAGCTTGATCCTTGAAGAGTTGCGGGCGGCGCAGGACGAACTGCTGCAGCGCCAGGGCGAGCAGGCCGGGCAAATTAATATTGGCCTCGGCGCCAGCGTCGCCCGGTCGCTGATGCCGTCGGTGATCTGCCGCTTTCATCAGCAGCATCCGCAGGTAAAGGTGCGGATCATGGAAGGCCAACTATTGGCGATGATCAATGAGCTGCGCCAGGGAGAGCTGGATTTCACCATCAATACCTATTACCCCGGGCCGTACGACCATGAGTTCAGCTTTGAGAAACTGTTTGAGAAACCGTTCGCGGTGTTCGCCCGCGCGGGACATCCGGCGGCGCAGGCCACCTCGCTGGGGGAGCTGATGGATCACCACTGGACCATGCCGACGCCGCGCGGCAGCTACTTTAAACAGCTGCAGGACCGGCTTAATCAGGCCGGGCTGGCACCTAAGGTGGATATTGTTTGCGAAACCTTCTCGTCGTGCATTAGCCTGGTGGTGAAAAGTGATTTTCTCAGCATCCTGCCGGTGGAGCTCGGCAACGATCCGCTGATGGCGGACAAGCTGGTGATGATCCCTGTCCGCGACGTCTTGCCGACGGCCGCCTATTTTCTGATCCAGCGGCGCGACACCCGGCAGACGCCATTAACGGCGTCGTTAATCACGCTGTTTCGCCGTCAGAGCCGACAATTGTTTCCTTAATCGCCCGTGGCGCTCACTTTGCCAGCGAACGCGGCTAAACGCGTTGAGGGGCGCGCGCGGGGCGGCTATAGTAGCTGGCGACAGCCGCTGGAGGAGAGCCCATGAACCTTGATGACAAATCCCTGTTTCTTGACGCCATGGAAGATGTCCAGCCTCTGAAACGTAACAATGACGTGCACTGGCATCCCGGGCGCAACAGCCGGGCCCCGCAGCGCGTCGATACCCTGCAACTGGATAATTTTCTCACCACCGGCTATCTCGATATCGTGCCGCTCGCCACGCCGCTGGAGTTTAAGCGTGAAGGGCTGCAGAGCGGCGTGCTGGATAAGCTGCGCCGAGGGAAATACAGCCAGCAGGCGAGCCTCTCCCTGCTGCGCCAGCCGGTGGAGCAATGTCGGCAGATGCTCTTCGCTTTTATGGTGCAGGCGCAGAAAGAGGGGTTACGCAATGTGCTGATCGTTCACGGCAAAGGCCGCGACGACCAGTCCCACGCCAATATTATCCGCAGCTATCTGGCGCGCTGGCTGGAAGAGCTGCCGGAGGTGCAGGCCTTCTGCACCGCGCTTCCACATCATGGCGGTAGCGGCGCCTGCTATGTCGCGCTGCGTAAATCGGCCGAGGCGAAGCAGGAGACCTGGGAGCAGCACGCCAAGCGCAGTCGTTAGCGCAGAAGCAGCGTCAGCTCGCGGGCGGCTTTTTGCAGCTCCGGCAGCACGCGATCGATCATCTCGCGGGCCGACATCTGGCCCGCATGCACCCCGACGTTCAGCGCCGCCTGGACCTGCCCCTGAGCGTTAAACAGCGGTACCGCGAGGGAGCGCAGGCCCATCTCCAGTTCCTGATCGTTGAGGGCATACCCCTGCTGGTGAATCCGTTTCAGTTCGGTGCGTAGCTTCGCCACCGAATCCACCGTCTGCGGGGTGTAGCGGATCATGGTCACCCGAGCCAGCATATCGTTGAGCTTCTCCTCCGGCTGATGGCTGAGCAGCACCCGGCCCATCGAGGTCGCCCAGGCCGGAAGGCGGCTGCCAATATCCAGGTCGATGGTCATAATCCGCGAGCTGGAGGCGCGGGCGATATACAGAATATCGTCCCCGTCGAGGGTGGCGATGGAGCAGGACTCATTGAGCATTTCGCTCAGATGTCGCAGCACCGGCTGCGCCGAACGCGCCAGTGGCGTCGAGGCCAGCCAGGCGTGGCCCAGCGCCAGGATCCGCGGTCGCAGCTGGAAATTCTTACCGTCTTCGGCATACACGAACCCCAGCTTGCTCAGGGTATACAGGCAGCGGCGCACCGCCGCGCGCGGAATGCCGGTCTTCTGGCTGATCTGCGAGATAGACAACAGGGGCCGCTGCGGTGTGAACGCCTGAATCACCTCCAGACCCCGAGCCAGGGAGGCCATAAAGTTAGGATCGCCTTTAAACGGATCGCCGTCGCCGGTCAGTAAATCGTCTGGATGCTTGTCCATTTCTGTTCCCCATATTTGCCATCGATCACATTCTTTCGCTAAAGATAACCGATGTTCGATTATCGCACCATATTTCGATTATCGCCCTTGACCGACATCGTTAAGCGGGTCACATTTTGTGCGAACAACGAATAAAAGTGCGATTACCGCACATCACTGGAGCGACCTGATGATTGATAAAAGCGTATCGACGCTGAGCGAGGCCATCGCCGGGATCCACGACGGGGCGACTATTATGATCGGCGGCTTTGGTCCCGCCGGCCAGCCGACCTTTCTGATTGACGCCCTGATTGACCAGGGTGCCCGCGACCTGACCATCATTAATAACAATGCCGGCAACGGGGAAGTGGGTCTCGCGGCGCTGCTCAAGGCCGGGCGAGTACGCAAGATGATCTGCTCCTTCCCGCGCCAGGTGGATTCCCAGATTTTCGATGACCTCTATCGCCGCGGCAAAGTGGAGCTGGAGCTGGTGCCGCAGGGTAACCTCGCGGCGCGGATCCAGGCGGCTGGCGCCGGGCTGGGGGCAGTGTTTACCCCCACCGGCTACGGCACACCGCTGGCGGAAGGCAAGGAGACGCGGGAAATCGACGGTCGTCACTATGTGCTGGAGTATCCGATCAAAGCCGATTTCGCGCTGATTAAGGCCCATCAGGGCGACCGCTGGGGCAACTTGGTCTATCGCAAGGCGGCGCGCAACTTTGGCCCGATCATGGCGACGGCGGCGAAAACCACCATCGTTGAAGTCTCGCAGCTGGTGCCGCTGGGCGACCTCGACCCGGAAACTATCATCACCCCCGGCATTTTCGTCCAGCGTGTCTTCTCGCTGGAAAACCTGACTGCCGCGCAACGCGCCTGAGGAGCCCGACATGCAAAAACTGACCCGTGACGAAATGGCCCAGCGCGTGGCCCGCGATATTCCCGAAGGCGCTTACGTCAACCTCGGTATCGGCCTGCCGACCCGCATTGCCAATTACCTGCCCGCCGACAAAGAAGTGTTCCTGCACAGCGAAAACGGCCTGTTGGGGATGGGGCCGAAACCGCAGCCCGGGGAAGAAGATCCCGAGCTGATCAATGCCGGTAAAGAGTATGTCACCCTCCTGCAGGGCGGCTGCTATTTCCACCACGGCGACTCCTTCGCCATGATGCGCGGCGGCCATCTCGATATCTGCGTGCTGGGGGCCTATCAGGTTTCCGCCAGCGGCGACCTTGCCAACTGGAGCACCGGTGCGCCGGATGCGATCCCGGCCGTTGGCGGGGCGATGGATCTGGCCATCGGCGCCCGCCAGGTTTTCGTGATGATGGACCACCTGACCCGTGACGGCGAGTGCAAGCTGGTGGAGCAGTGCAGCTACCCGCTGACCGGCGTCGGCTGCGTCAGCCGGATCTATACCGACCTGGCGGTGATCGACATCACCGACCGCGGCCCGGTGGTACGTGAAATCTTTAACGGTCTCTCTTTTGAAGAGCTGCAGCGCATCACTCCGGTGGCGCTGACCTTTGAACAACTGGCGGAAAGCGCGTAAGGAACCTATGATGAATCAGGCATTTATCTGTGATGCGGTGCGTACACCCTTTGGCCGTTTTGGTGGTACCCTGGCGACGATGCGCGCCGACGACCTCGCGGCGTTGCCATTAAAAGCCCTGCTGGCGCGTAACCCGGGACTGGATCCCTCGCGCATTGACGATGTGATCTTTGGCTGCGCCAACCAGGCCGGGGAAGATAACCGCAACGTGGCGCGGATGGCGCTGCTGCTGGCCGGGCTGCCGGAGAGCGTGCCCGGGAGCACCATCAACCGCCTGTGCGGTTCCAGCCTCGATGCGATCGGCGTCGCGTCGCGAGCCATTAAAAGCGGCGAGACGCAGCTGATGATCGCTGGCGGCGTGGAGAGCATGTCCCGCGCGCCGTTTGTGATGGGGAAAGCGGAGAGCGCCTTTAGCCGCAGCATGCAGATGGAGGATACCACCATCGGCTGGCGCTTTATTAACCCGCAAATGAAAGCCCTGTACGGCGTGCATTCCATGCCGGAGACGGCGGAAAACGTCGCCGATGAGTTTGCCATTTCCCGTGCCGATCAGGACGCGTTCGCCTTACGCAGTCAACTGCGTACCGCCGCGGCGCAGGAGGCGGGGCGTTTCGCCGATGAGCTGATTGCCGTCCAGGTGCCGCAGCGCAAAGGCGAGCCGCTGCTGTTTAGCCGCGATGAGCACCCGCGCAGTACCTCGCTGGAGGCGCTGGCTAAACTGCGCGGCGTGGTGCGCGCCGACGGCAGCGTCACCGCCGGTAACGCCTCCGGCGTTAACGATGGCGCCTGTGCGCTGCTGCTGGCCAGCGAGACGGCGCTGGCGGCTCACGATCTTCAACCGCTGGCCCGGGTGGTCGGCGTGGCGACGGCGGGTGTTGCGCCGCGGATCATGGGCTTTGGCCCGGCGCCCGCGGTGCGTAAGGTGCTGGCGCAGACCGGCCTGACATTAGCCCAGATGGATGTGATCGAGCTGAATGAGGCCTTCGCCGCTCAGGCGCTGGCGGTGACCCGTGATTTGGGCTTACCGGATGATGCCGCCCACGTTAACCCTAACGGCGGGGCGATCGCGCTGGGCCACCCGCTCGGCGCCTCCGGCGGCCGGCTGGCGATGACCGCGGCTTATCAGCTGAAACGGACCGGCGGCCGCTACGCCCTGTGCACCATGTGCATCGGCGTCGGACAGGGGATTGCCCTGATTATTGAACGTGTTTAAGGAGCCAGAATGAGTTTGTTGACCCCAATGCTGCGCAGCAGTCCGCTGACCGACTGGTTCAGCGACGCGCAGCGGGTGCAGGGCATGCTGGATTTTGAAGCGGCGCTGGCGCAGGCGCAGGCCGCCTGCGGGATGGTGCCGCCGGAAGCGGTCGGGCCGATTGTCGCGGCCTGCCGCCACGAGACCATCGATTTTGCCGCGCTGGGCGAGGCGGCGGTGGGGGCCGGTAACCTGGCGATCCCGCTGGTGAAACAGCTGACGGCGCAGGTAAAAGCGCGAGATCCTGAGGCTGCGCGCTACGTTCACTGGGGCGCTACCAGTCAGGACGCCATCGACACCGGACTGGTGCTCCAGCTGCGCGGGGCGCTGGATGCCGCTGAGACCTTGCTTGAGCAACTGTTGGCTGCCCTGGCTCTCCAGGCGGATCGTTATCGCGATACTGTCATGCCGGGTCGGACCTGGATGCAGCATGCGCTGCCGGTGACCTTTGGCCTGAAGCTGGCGGGCACCCTCGACGCGCTCCTGCGCTGGCAGCAGCGGCTGCGCGAGATGCGTCCGCGGCTGCTGGTACTGCAGTTTGGCGGCGCCGCGGGCACTCTGGACGCGCTAAAAGAGAAAGGGCCGGCGGTTGGCCAGGCGCTGGCGCAGATCCTCGGTCTGTCGCTGCCGGATACGCCGTGGCACAGCCAGCGCGATCGGCTGCTGGAGGTGGGCGCCTGGTTTGCCGGTGTCTGCGGCACGCTGGGTAAATTCGCTAACGACTTCTCTCTGCTGATGCAGACCGAAGTGGCTGAGGTCGGCGAGCCGGTGGCGGAAGGCCGCGGCGGCTCATCGACGATGCCGCATAAGCGCAATCCGGTGGCCTGCGCGGCGATCCTGACCGCCGCCCAGCGTACGCCGGGACTGATGGCGACCCTCTACGCCAGCCAACTCCAGCAGCACGAGCGGGCGCTGGGCGGCTGGCAGGCGGAGTGGGAGACGCTGCCGGAGCTGATTACCCTGGTGGGTGGGGCGCTGGCGCAAAGCGAAGCGCTGGTGCGCGATATGCAGGTCTTCCCGCAGAAAATGCGCGCCGATCTCGATATCACCCACGGGCTGATCATGGCCGAGGCGGTGACCCTGGCGCTGGCGGAATTCACCGGCAAAGCCGAGGCGCATCATCATATCGAGGCGCTGTGCCGTCAGGCGCTGGACCGTCACTCTCCGCTGGTCGATCTGCTCGCGACCGATCCGCAGGTCAGTCAGTATCTCTCTCGTGAACGCTTAACCACGCTGCTGGACCCGGCAACGGCGACCGGCAGCGCCGAACGCTTTGTGCGCCAGGTGCTGGCGCGTTATCAGGAGCAACGTGATGAATCTTGATTATCAACTCGACGGGCCGGATGGCGCGCCGGTTATCGTCCTCTCCAACTCGTTGGGCACCACCCGGGCGATGTGGCAGCCGCAGATCGAGGCGTTAACCGCCCATTTTCGGGTGCTGCGCTATGACACCCACGGTCACGGCAATACGACGAAAAATGGCAAAGTCACCCTCGCCCAACTGGGTGAGGATGTGATTACGCTGCTCGATCACCTGAATATCGACCGCGCCTGGTTCTGCGGGATCTCAATGGGGGGGCTGACCGGCCTGTGGCTGGGACGCTTTGCGCCAGAGCGTTTTTATGGTCTGGCTGTCGCCAACACCGCGGCGCGTATTGGCGATCAGGCCAGTTGGCTGTCGCGGGCGCGGGCGGTACGCCAGGAGGGAATGGCGGTGGTGGCCGCCGGGGCCGCGGATCGCTGGTTCACTCATGCGTTTCGCCAGAAGGCGCCGGAGGTGGTGGAGGCGCTATGCCACCAGTTAACCCATACCGACGCCGAAGGCTATGCCGCCTGCTGTGAGGCGCTGGCCGCGGCCGACCTGCGCGGCGAAGTAGGGCAGATCCCGTTGCCGACGTTAATTATCGCCGGTGAAAGTGACCCTGTCACTACGGTCAGCGACGCCAGTTTCCTGCAGCAGCAGATCCCCGCTTCCCAGGTGGTGGTGCTGGCGGCATCGCATCTGTCAAACATTGAGGCGCCGAAAAGCTTTACTTCGGCGCTGCTGAGCTTTTTCCAGGGGGAACGCCATGGAGGATAAACAGCGCTATCAGGACGGGATGGCGGTACGGCGCAAAGTATTGGGCGACGCCCACGTCGACCGTACCCTGCAGCATCTGACGCCGTTGAATGACGAGTTTCAGGACTTTATCACCCGCTACGCCTGGGGCGAGACCTGGACGCGTCCGGGGCTCGATCATCATACCCGCAGCATGATCACTATTGCCATGCTGATCGCTCTCAATCGCGAGGCGGAGCTGAAGATGCATCTGCGGGCGTCGTTTAACAATGGGGTGACCCGTGATGAGCTGAAAGAGTTGATCATGCACTCTGCGCTGTACTGTGGGCTGCCGGCGGCGAATGCCACGATGCATCTGGCGCAGCAGGTGTTTGATGACATCGACGCCGCGCAGGGTTGAGTCGTCGTCCGAGTCGGATTGCCCGGCGGCACTGCGCTTGCCGGGCCTGGGAAGCGAAGATCGCCTGTAGACCCCGTAGGCCGGGTAAGGCGCAGCCGCCACCCGGCGAAATAACGGCACTACCGGAAATGTCCCTGTTCGCACTATGTTTGGCAGGGCCACAACGTTTGGCAGGGCTACAACTTCTATGTTAATTCCGGGCAGATTGCGCTCCCGGTTGATCTTCTGCGCTATGTCTCTTATGGCGCAGGGAGCGCACAGCACCGGCAGTTTCAGTCGCGCAAGTGGGTAAATGAGTGACAGGTCGCACGATCCGTAGGCCGGGCAAGGCGTTAGCCACCGCCCGGCACAAACGCGGCTCTGCGCTGGCTGTTTTTGCTCAGCGGCGCAGCCGCCACCCGGCGGACATGCCGGTACGATATCCCTTATTTCTCAGGCTCCTGCGGCGCGACGGCTGGGGCGGCGTACCAGGCTTCCTGCGGCACCACCACCGCCGCCTTGGGCTGCATCACAAAATTCGGCGACATAATCTGCACGCCGAATTCGTTAAACACATCAATAATACTGCTATGCAACGCGTTGCGGCCCTCCGGCAACAACGTCGCGGGGAGCAAGCGCACCTGCAGCTCATACGCGGTGTACCAGTCAAGCAACCCCAGCTTGCGAACTATCGGGGCGATTTGCTGATCCACGCCGGGGGTGCGTCTTGCCGCCAGCTCCAGCAGCGCATGAACCTGACGCCATGGCGTATCGTAACCGATGGTGACGCTGGTGGTGAGGTTGAACCCGCCGTCGGTGCTCTCGGCGCTGAGATTAATAATTTTCCCGCTCACCACCACGGCGTTCGGGACGGTGACAATGTAATTCTCACGGGTGAGGATCTTGGTCGCCAGCACGCCAATCTCGCTGACCTGTCCCTCATTGTCGGCGAGGCGGATCCAGTCGCCTTTGCGCAGCGCCCGGGAGTAGATCAGCACCAGGCCGCTCATCGCATGGGTCATCACCCCGGTCGACCCGAGAGTCAGCATCAGGCCGAAGAACACGCTAATGCCTTTGAAGGCGAGGGAGTTGGCGCCGGGGAGGAACGGGTAGGCGGCGGACAGGGCAAACAGCCAGATGACCACCGAGATCAACCGGCGGGTGGCGCTGACAGTTTCCGGATGGATGCCCGGCACCTGAATGCGGCCGGCGGCGACCTGGTCGAGAGCGACTTTCACCAGGCGAATGATGAGCCAGGTGATCAGGAAAATCAGTACCACAATCATCAGCCCCGGCAGGGAGGCGACAATCGACAGGGAGAGATCGCGGATCACGCCCAGCGACCAGTCGCCCAGCGATTCACTCCACACCCGTGTCCAGGGAAACAGGCTGAAAGCCCAGTTCAGCCAGAGATAACTGGCCAGCATGCCGACGAGAATGACCAGCACAGCATAGAGTCGAACTTCAATATTGCCGAGATAGCGCCGCCAGTGCTGCGGGATGGCGCTGCGTTTTTCAAGGATCCGCAGCAGGAAAAAGCGCCGCACCCGCCGCCAGGCGCGGAAGGCGCCATAATAAAACAGTGCCAGCAGCAGCCCCCCGGCCAGCGCTTTGCCGGCGGAGAGCAGCAGATAGCGGTGGTTGAACTGTTCCTGCAGGCTGGTGCGCTGGGCCTCCATTCGCGCCAGCACCCGCTGGGCCGCCTGGTCGAGCGTTAAATCATCGCCCTCGTCGAGATCCGCCTGGCTCAGCAGCAGCACCGGTTTGCCGTTCATCAGGAACAGCCGGCCTGGCTGACCATAGCGGTTGACCGCAACGACCCGCAGCGGCTGGCGAATATCGTCTTCAGTAAAGGCGCGCAGGGCGCTGCGGGTACGCAGGACGCGCTCTTCGGGCGTAGTCTGGCCGAAAGTAGCCTGCAACATGACGACAGGTTGGTGGAAAACGGTGACCGTGCGTGCCTGCTCGCGCGCGGTTGGCTGCTGCCGCGGTTCGGCAGCCAGCGCCGGCTTTAGCACCAGCAGCGCCAGCGCCCAGACGATCACCACGCTCATCCTGTTCATAGAGGCACCTGAGAAAGAGAATTATTGTTATTTTTCAGCAAACAACGGACGGCTTGTAGTTGAGCATAGCCTGGCGCGAAATGAATTCAAGTTGGCGCGGGGTGGGCATAAAAAAAGCCGTCGCCCAAACGGCGACGGCCTGCTATCAGCGTCAGAAGTGAGCGTTAGCCGTGCTGTTTACAGCCGGCGCACTGCTTATTCTGGATCTGCTGGAAGAAGTCGTTACCTTTATCATCGACCAGAATAAACGCCGGGAAATCTTCCACTTCGATCTTCCAGATGGCTTCCATCCCCAGTTCCGGATAGGCCACGCACTCGAGGCTCTTAATGCTTTGCTGGGCAAGCACGGCTGCCGGGCCGCCGATGCTGCCGAGGTAGAAGCCGCCGTGTTTATGGCAGGCATCGGTCACCTGCTGGCTGCGGTTGCCTTTCGCCAGCATTACCATGCTCGCGCCGTGCGACTGCAGCAGACCGACATAAGAGTCCATGCGGCCTGCGGTTGTCGGACCGAGGGAGCCGGAGGCATAACCGGTCGGCGTCTTCGCCGGGCCCGCGTAGTAGATCGGGTGATCTTTGACGTACTGCGGCAGCGCCTCGCCGTTATCGATAAGTTCCTTCAGCTTAGCGTGGGCGATGTCGCGGGCCACGATGATGGTGCCGTTGAGGCTCAGGCGGGTGGAGACCGGGTGCGCCGACAGTTGCGCCAGGATTTCGCTCATCGGCTGATTCAGGTTGATGCTGACGACATTGCCTTCACCCTGCTGACGCAGATGCTCAGGGATATATTTCCCCGGATTGCTCTCCAGCTTCTCGATCCATATGCCGTCGCGGTTGATTTTCGCTTTGATGTTGCGGTCGGCGGAGCAGGAGACGCCCATGCCGATCGGACAGGAGGCGCCGTGGCGCGGCAGACGGATCACCCGGATATCGTGAGCGAAGTATTTCCCGCCGAACTGCGCGCCGAGGCCGAGGTTCTGCGCTTCCAGCAGCAATTCCTGCTCCAGCTGCACATCGCGGAACGCCTGACCGTGCTCGTTGCCTTCGGTCGGCAGGCCGTCGTAGTAGCGGGTGGACGCCAGCTTCACGGTCTTCAGCGTCGCTTCTGCCGAGGTACCGCCGATCACAAACGCGATGTGGTATGGCGGGCAGGCGGCCGTACCGAGGGTGCGCATTTTCTCAACCAGATAGTTTTTCAGCTTCGCCGGGGTGATCAGCGCTTTGGTTTCCTGATAGAGATAGGTTTTGTTGGCGGAACCGCCGCCTTTCGCCATACACAGGAACTTATACTCTTCACCGTCGACGCTGTAGAGATCGATCTGCGCCGGCAGGTTGGTGCCGGTGTTGACCTCTTTATACATATCCAGCGGCGCGTTCTGCGAGTAACGCAGGTTATCTTCGGTATAGGTGTTGTATACACCCTGAGCCAGGGCGGCTTCGTCACCGCCGCCGGTCCAGACGCGCTGGCCTTTTTTACCCATGATGATGGCGGTGCCGGTATCCTGACAGGTCGGCAGAATACCTTTGGCGGCGATTTCGGAGTTGCGCAGGAACTGCAGCGCCACGTATTTGTCGTTTTCGCTGGCTTCCGGGTCGAGCAGAATGGCCGCGACCTGCTGCTGATGAGAGACACGCAGCATAAAGGCGGCGTCGTGGAAGGCCTGCTGGGCGAGCAGGGTCAGCGCCTGCGGTTCTACTTTCAGAACCGGCTGGCCTTCAAATTCGGCGACAGAGACGTGCTCTTTGCTGAGCAGATAGTATTCGGTATCGTCGTGCGCCAGCGGGAACGGATCCTGATAAACAAACGGTTTAGTCGACATAGTCACTTACTCCATAAAGATAAAAACCGCCGGGGTGGTCCCGGCGGTTATGAATCAGAACATCATGGACATCCACGGATAGCCAATCAGCAGCAGGGCGGCCAGGAAGATGGCGCCAAAGATGGTGCCGAGGCGCCAGTAGTCTTTGGTCGGCAGGTAGCCGCTGCCGTAGTAAATTGGGCTTGGGCCAGTACCGTACGGGGTGATAATCCCCATCACGCCCAGCGAGGTGACCATCAGCAGGACGAACACTTCCATATTCATACCCGGAATGGTGGCCGCAATAGTCAGCATGGCCGGCAGCAGGGCAGTGGTGTGTGCGGTGGTGCTGGCAAACAGGTAGTGCAGCAGGTAGAACGCCAGCAGCAGGACGATGGTCGCCACGCCTGGGGAGATACCGCCCATCAGCGCGCCGCCCTCTTTACCCAGCCAGGCGATGAACCCGGTGGAGGAGAGGCCGTCGGCCAGTGCCACCAGGGTGGCAAACCAGACAAAGGTGTTCCACGCCGCTTTGTTGTTGGTGATGTCGCTCCAGGAGAGCACGCCGGTCCACAGCATCAGCACGATAACCAGCAGGGCGGCCAGCGCCGGTTCAATCCAGTCGGCGGCGAAGATCCACATCATCAGCGCGAAGCAGACGAACACCAGCAGCAGAATTTCATTGCGCGACAGTTTGCCCAGTTTTTCCAGCTCACGCGCGGCCCACAGCGGCACTTCATTATTGATTTTCACTTCCGGCGGATAGAACCAGTACGCCAGCAGCGGCATGGTCAGGATCAGCAGAACACCGAGCGGCAGGAAGGCGATGAACCAGGTCCCCCACGAGATGTTGATGCCGACGATGCTTTTTACCAGCGCCAGGGCCAGCAGGTTCGGTGCCAGCGCCGACAGGAACATCGAGCTGGTGATACAGGCGGCGGTGATCGCCACCCACATCAGATAGGAACCGATTTTACGCGCGCTCGGGTCGTTTGGTTTTGAACCGTACAGCGGCGGCAGGTTGGCAATGATCGGGTAGATGGTACCGCCGCTGCGCGCGGTGTTAGACGGCGTAAACGGCGCCAGTAACAGGTCAGCGAAGGTGATGGCGTAGCCCAGCGTCAGGCTGCGACGGCCAAGATATTTCACCAGGATGAGAGCCAGGCGGCGGCCAAACTGGGTTTTATCGTAGCCGGCAGCGAACATAAAGGCGCCGAAGATAAGCCAGACCGTGGAGTTGCCGAAGCCGCTCACCGCCCATTTAAAGGAGGCGCCGGCCAGCTTGAAGCTCGGGGCGGCCATCTGTTCCGGGCTGAACAACAGCCACTGGCTACAGAGGGCGATCACCACCACGCCGGTGATGCCGATAACGGCGCCAGGCAGCGGTTCAAAAATTAACCCGACGATCACCCCGACGAAGATGGCGAAGTAGTGCCAGGCATACGGCGGCAGGCCATCGGGGACGGGAACAAACAGTAACAGCACAGCGACGATTATCGGCAGCGCCATCATCAGGAGACGTTTTTTAGTCGCAGTCGTTGGGTTGACTGCACCGGCAGGCGGTATGGTTGTCTTTTTCTCTTTCATAATGAGTATCTGCAAGTTGTTGAAAATAGCGTTTACGCCAGCGACATGCTCAGTGATTTATTTAATTACAAAAGTTACTTTAGTTTTTATTTTTCGTTTCTGAGTATCGTCAGGGCGATTATTTAACGCGTTTGTCTGGGCGTTAAATTAAATTTGTTGGTTATTTATATATTGCGCTTTCAATGGCCATTGCAATTGATCGAGATCAAGTAAAGCAGGTGATTTCACTATTTTTTTATTATCAGTATAACCCTATGTGATGAGGTGTTAATTTGGCTAAAATATCGATAAATGTTAAAATAAAAATGAACAATTAATGCTTAATTTATTCATTTCTCGCACAACTATATGAAAGTAAATGGTTTTATTGGTCGTTGCAATCGTTTTGAATGTTAACATAAGTATCTAAAATGTTATCGTGCATTTGTATTATGTAAATGCTATTTATTATTTTAATAATACAATAGAGGTAGCGATGTTATTGTTGGGGTTAAATAGTTTTATAACTAACGTAATTGATTTAGTAACTAAAAAACACGCTATATTATTGGCATGACAACAGGAATTAAAAAACCAAAACCATTAATGATTCCGTCACCCCATTCTGAGTTTTTAATATTTTAAAATCTGGAGCGTAACTTATGACCAGTAACGAACGAATTCTGCAGCCATTTACTTTACCAAATGGTACGGAGCTGAAAAACCGTTTGCTCATGGCGCCGATGACCACCTGCACCGGTTATTTCGATGGGACTGTCACCAGCGAGCTGGTGGAGTACTATCGCGCTCGCGCCGGCAGCATCGGTACCATTATTGTCGAGTGCTGCTTTATTGATGACTACGGCCTGGCCTTCCCGGGCGCGATCGGCATCGATAATGATGAAAAAATTGCCGGCCTGGCGAAAATCGCCGAGGCGATCAAAGCGCAAGGTTCAAAAGCGATTCTGCAGATCTATCACGGCGGACGCATGGTCGACCCGCAACTGATCGGGGGGCGTCAGCCGGTGGCGCCAAGCGCTATTGCCGCGCCGCGTGAGGGCGCCGCGATGCCGCGGGCGCTGAGCGGAGAAGAAGTGGAAGGGATGATCGCCAAGTTTGGCGACGGCGTCCGTCGCGCCATTCTCGCCGGTTTCGACGGCGTTGAAATCCATGGGGCCAACACCTATCTTATCCAGCAGTTCTATTCGCCGAACTCCAACCAGCGCGACGACGAGTGGGGCGGTAGCCGCGACAATCGCGCTCGTTTCCCGCTGGCGGTCCTCGACATCACCCACAAAATGGCCCGCCAGTACGCTGACGATGCCTTTATCATCGGCTATCGCTTCTCGCCGGAAGAGATGGAGGTCCCGGGGATCCGCTTCGACGACACCATGTATCTGCTGGAAAAGCTGGCCGCCCGCGGTGTCGATTATCTGCACTTCTCGGTGGGCGCGACGCTGCGTCCGTCTATCGTCGATACCTGCGATCCGACACCGCTGATCGAGAAATACTGTGCGATGCGCTCTGAAACCCTCGCCCAGGTGCCGGTAATGGGCGTCGGCGGTGTGGTTAACGTTGCTGATGCCGAGCTGGGCCTCGATCATGGTTATGACCTGATCGCCGTGGGTCGCGCCTGCATCGCCTATCCGGACTGGGCGGCACGTATCGCCGCCGGTGAAGAGCTGGAGCTGTTTATCGACAGCACCCAGCGTGAAGCGCTGCATATTCCGGAACCGCTGTGGCGCTTCTCGCTGGTGGAAGCGATGATCCGCGACATGAGCATGGGCGACGCCAAATTTAAGCCGGGGATGTTTGTTGAAACCGTTCAGGATGACACCAATGAACTGGTGATCAACGTCAGCCTCGAAAATGATCATATTGCCGATATCGAACTGGCGGCGAGCCCGGTGCAGACCGTCGAGTTCACCACCAGCTTCGAAGAGATCCGCGAACGTATTCTGACCGCCAATACCCCGCACGTGGACGCCATTTCCGGTGCCACCAGCCAGAGCGAAGCGGTGAAAAAAGCGGTCGCCAAAGCGATGCTGAAATCCAGCAAAGCGCTGGCAGCGGAAGAGGGCGGCAATGACGCCGCGCCGAAAAGTTATGACGTGGTGGTGGTCGGCAGCGGCGGCGCCGGCCTGGCGGCAGCTATTCAGGCTCACGACGAAGGCGCCAGCGTGCTGATCGTCGAAAAAATGCCGACCATTGGCGGCAACACCATCAAGGCTTCCGCCGGGATGAACGCCGCGGAAACTCGCTTCCAGCGGGTCAAAGGTATTCAGGACAGTAAAGAGTTGTTCTATCAGGAAACCCTGAAGGGCGGCCACAACAAAAACAACCCGCAGCTGCTGCGTCGCTTCGTGGAGAATGCGCCGCAAGCCATTGAGTGGCTGGCGGACCGCGGCATTATGCTCAACGACATCACCACCACCGGCGGGATGAGCATTGACCGTACCCACCGTCCGCGCGACGGGTCAGCGGTCGGCGGCTATCTGATTAGCGGCCTGGTGCGCAACATCACCAAACGCGGCATCGACGTCCTGCTGGATACCTCGGTGGAAGAGATCCTGATGCGCGGGGATGAGGTGAGCGGTGTACGTCTGGTCAACGACGAGAAAGAAGTCATCGAAGTGCAGACCAAAAGCATCGTAGTGGCCACCGGCGGCTTCAGTGCCAACAGCGCGATGGTGGTGAAGTATCGTCCGGACCTCGACGGTTTCGTGACCACCAACCACAAAGGGGCGACCGGGAGCGGTATCGCGCTGCTGGAACGCATCGGCGCCGGCACCGTGGATATGGGCGAAATTCAGATTCACCCTACCGTCGAACAGCAGACCTCGTACCTGATTTCCGAATCGATTCGCGGCGGCGGCGCTATTCTTGTTAACCAGCAGGGGAACCGCTTCTTTAACGAAATGGAGACCCGCGATAAAGTCTCGGCGGCGATTATCGCCCTGCCGGAACACTATGCGTACATTGTCTTTGACGAACATGTGCGGGCGAAAAACAAAGCTGCCGATGAGTACATCGCCAAAGGCTTCGTCACCAGCGCCAGCTCGCCGCGGGAACTGGCGGAGAAACTGGGGATGGATTACCATGCCTTCCTCGCCACCCTCGAGTGCTACAACGGGGCAGTGGAAAAACAGCATGATGAACAGTTTGGCCGGACCACCGCGCTGCGCGCGCCGATTAACGAAGGCCCGTTCCACGCCATTCGTATTGCCCCTGGGGTGCACCACACCATGGGGGGCGTGACCATTAATACCGATGGCGAAGTGCTGAACGTTGACCAGCAGCCGATCCGCGGCGCCTACGCCGCCGGTGAAGTGGTGGGCGGGATCCACGGCGGCAACCGCATCGGCGGTAACGCGGTCGCGGATATCATCATCTTCGGTACCCTCGCGGGCCACCAGGCGGCGAAACGTGCCAGAGGATAACAGGTAATTGCTGATGCCGGGCTGGTGCTTTTGCCGCCCGGCTTAGAGCCTATCTCATTAGGGCTATTTTGCTTGCCATGTTGAACCTGGGCAGTGCTCGAAATCCTCACGTACTACGTGTACGCTCCGGTTTCTGCGCGCTGTCCGTGTTCAAACTGGCTGCGCCAATTACGCCTACTGGGATAGGTTCTTATCCCTTCTAAGGAGAGCCCGATGTCCGATAACCGCGTCTATAGCTACTCCGCCGTGTTGATGGGCTCGCCCATCCTGCTCAAACTTTATTCCCACGATGAGGCGCTGGCCTCCCGCGTATTTCAGTTAATTAAACGCTACGAAGATCTGCTTACCGTTAACCGTGCCGAGTCGCAGGTGATGGATATCAACCATGCCGCCGGGCGCCATCCGGTCACGGTCAGTCGCCCGGTCTTTCAGCTGATTCAGTGCGCCAAAGCTGCCAGCATGGTGCGCGACAGCGCCTTTAACCTTGCCATCGGCCCGCTGGTGAAGCTGTGGCGAATTGGCTTTCACGGGCACAGCGTGCCTGACGCGGCTGATATCAGGGCCCGACTGGCGCTGACCCGCCCGCAGGAGGTGGTCCTTGATGAGGCAACCTGTAGCGTGTTTCTCCAGCAACCGGGGATGGAGTTGGATCTCGGGGCGATCGCCAAAGGCTATATCGCTGACCGCGTGCGCGATTATCTCCGTCAGCAGCAGGTGGAGAAGGCGCTGATCAATCTCGGCGGCAATGTGCATACCCTCGGCGAATGGACCATTGGCCTGAAAAAACCGTTTGCCGACGCGCAGGCGCTGATCGGCTCCCTGACGATCAACGGGCAGTCGGTGGTCACTTCCGGAACCTATGAACGTTACTTTGAGCAGGACGGCAAACGCTGGCACCATATTCTCGACCCGCGCAGCGGTTATCCGCTGGATAACGAACTCGACAGCGTGACGGTGATTTCCACGGATTCTTTAGACGGCGATATCTGGACTACGCTGCTGTTTGGCCTCGGCGTAGAGAAGGGCTGCGCAGCACTGCGTCAGCGTGAGGATATCGACGCGATTTTCGTCACCAAAAATCGCGACATCATTCTCTCATCGCCGCAGCGGCTGCGTTTTGCGCCGCTGGACAGCGGCTATCAGGTTATTGACTGTACTGCTTAAGCAAACTGTACTGTTCGGCGACCAGGCGGTAGCGATAGACCGGTCGCCCGGTAGCGCCGTAGTGGATAGTGGTGTAGAGGATATTGATCTGCGCCAGCCAAATCAGATACTTGCGGCACGAGACTCGGGAGATATTCACTGCCGCCGCCAGCTCATCGGTAGAGAATTCGACGTCCGGATGGGCGTCAATCCACTGGCAGAGTGTACGCAGCGTTTGCGCGGTTAGCCCCTTGGGCAGCTTGCGCGCGTCGCTGGCCTCCGGCGCGCCGCCGTGCAGCAGACGGTCGACGTCGGCCTGTTCGTAATACGGCTGGCCGGTCATCAGTTTACGCTTCTCCCGCCAGGTGGTGAGCGCCTCTTCAAAGCGCGGAAACTGGAAAGGTTTGATCAGGTAGTCAACCACCCCGTAATGCATCGCAGTCTGCACCGTGGCGGCGTCTGCCGCCGAGGTGATCATGATGACGTCGATGGCGCGCCCCGACTCGCGGATCGTCGGCAGTAGATCCAGCCCGCTGTCCTGTTGCATGTAGACATCCAGCAGCACCAGATCGATCTCCCGCTGCTTATCGTTAATCATCTCCTGGGCCTGACTGAGCGTCGAAGCGCTCCCGCTGCAACGAAAGCCGGGAACTCTTGCCACGTACAGGCGATTCAGTTCGGCCACCATCGCATCATCGTCAACAATCAACACATTTATCACGCACGTTTCCTTTTACTATCCCAGGGGAGATGAACAAAAAATTGGGTAAATACGCCGGGTTCCGACTCGACGGCGAGGGTGCCGCCCAGTTCGCGCAGCTGCTGGTTGGCGAGAAACAGCCCGACGCCGCGATTCTCGCCTTTGGTGGAGAAGCCTTTGTTAAAGATAGCGTCGATATTATTTTCCGGGATCCCCGGTCCGTCATCGCTCACTTCACCGCTTAGCCAGCCGTCCTGGTAGTGCAGCAGCAGGCCGATCTCACCCTCCGCCTGGCCGCTCATGGCGTCCAGCGCGTTCTCGATAAGATTGCCCAGCACCGTTACCAGCACCGTGACCTGCTTCTCATTCGGGCAATCCGGCACCAGGCTCTCTTCCGCCAGCGTTAGCGTAAAGCCGCACTCGGTGGCGCGCTGAATTTTACTTATCAGGAAGCCGGCCACCACCGGGGATTTAATGCGGTGCTGAATGTCGCCGATGTCCGCCTGATAGCGGTGGGCGGTCTGCAGCACGTATTCCTCGAGTTTGCCATAGCTTTTCATATTCAGCAGGCCGAGGATCACGTGCAGTTTATTCATAAATTCATGGGAGGTGGTGCGCAGGGCATCCACATAGCTCATCATGCCGTCCAGCCGCTGCAGCAGCTGGCTCACCTCGGTCTTATCGCGGAAGGTACAGATGGCCCCGACTACCGCTTCCTGGCTGCGAATGGGCACCGTATTGCCGATCAGCAACAGGCCATTGCACCCCAGCTCGCGGTCGTACATCGGCTCGCCGCTCTGCAAGACGGTCTGCAGGTCGGCGAGCAGCGGCGTGTGGGCCAGGGTTTTGTCTGGCCCGGAAAAGAGGATCTCCTGCGCCGCCGGGTTGATCAAATTAACTTCGCCGTGGGCATCGACGGCAACGACGCCCTCCTTCAGGGCGTGAAGCATGGCCTGACGCTGTTGAAACTGGGTGGAAATCTCCTGCGGCTCCAGCCCCAGCAGGACGCGCTTCAGGCCCCGCACCAGGCTCCAGGTGCCCAGCGCGCAGACCAGCGCGCTGAACAGGATGGTCAGCAGCACGTCCCAGCGGCTGTTGGCGATCTGTTCGTCCACTTTACTCAGCGAAATGCCGACCACCACCACGCCAATTTGCTGGCGCTGGTCGTTGAACACCGGGGTGAACACCCGCAGCGCCGGGGCCAGCACGCCGTGGTTAATGGCAACGTTCTCTTTTCCCTGCAGCGTGGGCAGGATATCCCGGCCGATAAACCGCTTACCGATGATGGAGGTATCCGGATGCGAATAGCGAATACCGTGCATATCGGTGACGATAGCGTACAGCAGGTCATTGCGCCGGGTGATGGCCTGCGCCAGCGGCTGAATGATCTGCTGCTGCGGGGGCGCCTCCAGTCCGCGCTTCACCTGCGGCATATCAGCCATGGTGCGCGCCACCGCCAGCGCGGTCTCTTTCAAACCGTCGCGGGTGGCATTGCTTATCTGCATATACCACAGGGCATAGACCAGCAGGAGCACGGCGCCGATGACGCTGCCAATCATCAAGGATACGGCGGTGCTCAGCTTTAACGGTAAGGTGCGTTGACGAACGCGAGGCTGCTGCTCTGATGCCTTCATGACGATCCCGGATTGATTCAGTGAAGGCATATTATCGCCGATAGGACGGTTTTCATAAAGCCGTGTAATCAAAGCAAATCGAGGCGGTTTAGCCGATGCGTAAACCGTTTCACATGCCCGGTCAGCAATCCTTCTGGCTGGCCATGCCGGCGGGCGGTGAAGATGAGGCGTAAGACAGGATTGCTCAGATAACCGGCAATCGCCCCCTGACGGGGCAGTTGGGACGGTAAACTGTGACCCCGACGGCGGTAAAGTGCGGAAGAATGCCCGTATAGTGGCGACAGAGATTAAATAGGCATGATGAATATAAGGATATGCATCAGGCCGCTGATTACGCCGAGATGCGCTTTTTCTGTTGTAAATGGAGGTTGTTATGAACAGTTCGCTAACCGCTGCAATGCAGGCCCGCCGTCACCCGGATACCACTCACATCGATCGTCTCGCCACGGCCGACATGCTGGCGATGCTGCATCAGGATGATAAGCAGATATCGGAGGCGGTCGGCGCCTGCCTGCCGGACATCGCCCGGCTGATTGATGTCGCCACCGCGACGATGGGCCGGGGAGGGCGCCTGGTCATTATCGGCGCCGGGGCGTCAGGCCGGACGGCCATCGAGGCGATCAGTGACTATTCGCCGGAAGGCAAACACGCGCTGGTGGGACTGATTGCCGGTGGGCAGACGGCGGCGATGGCCGAGCGGGAAACCGCAGCAAATAATTATGACCTGGGCGCCTTTGAACTGCAGTCGCTGGACTTTTCCAACCACGATATGCTGCTGGCGTTGACCGTCAGCGGCAAGACGCCATGGGTGTGGGGCGCGATGCGCCACGCCTGGTCGCTGGGGGCCCCTATCGCTGTCGTCACTCAGCAGGCGGCCAGCGAGGCGGCGCAACTGGCGGATATCATCATTGCCCCACAGACCGGGCCGGAGGCAGTGTCGGGCTTAGCCAATCCGAAGGCTCAACTGGCCCAGCGGCAGATCGTCAACATGCTGACGACCGGGCTCGCCATCCGTGACGGTCGGGTGTACAGCAATCTGCGGGTGGACGTGCAGGCTGACAATTCGCACTGGGCGGAGCGGCAGATAGCGATTGTCATGGCGGCCACCGACTGCACGCGCAGTGAAGCAAAAGCGGCACTGGCCAGCTGCCATCAGCACTGCCGCACCGCGATCCTGATGCTGCTCAGCGGGCTGGATGCCTGGCACGCGCGCGAGCTGCTGAGGGAACATCACGATCATCTGCGTCTCGCCCTGCGCGAAGCACAGCGCAGCAGCACGGCCACTCCCGCCCATTAACCCCTCTGCCAGGCGCGCGCGATTGTCGTACGCGCCTGGACTTTATTAACTAAAAAAAACTCTCTTTTTTATTTTTCTCAGCAATCAGGCTGAATTTTCGATCTTATTTTTCACCAGGTGTCATTTTGATGGCTCGCTTTGCTTTTTTAAGTTAAATAATTATTTGATTAAAAATGCCAGAGTGTAAATGATATTTTAAAATAAAGTAAAAGTGCGTTAATATGCTGCCTCTTATTACCGTGTGCTACGTGATAATTCTATTATGCCTGCAATGAAAAAAACGATTATTTCCTTTACCGCATTAGCAATGTTCGTCAGCGCGGCGACGCATGCTGAAGCGGATACCTCTAAAAAAACCGACTTCCTGCTGATTGGCGGCGGGATCATGAGCGCCTCGCTCGGCACCTGGCTGCAGGCGCTGCAGCCGGACTGGAACCTGACCATGGTGGAGAAACTGGACGGCGTGGCCCTGGAATCTTCCAATGGCTGGAATAACGCTGGTACCGGCCACTCAGCGAATATGGAGCTGAACTATACCCCGGAGCGGGCGGACGGGTCGATTGACGTCAGCAAAGCGCTGGATATTAACGAACAGTTTATGATTTCCCGTCAGTTCTGGTCGGCACAGGTGAAACGCGGTATTTTGCACGACCCGCACTCCTTTATTAACTCCACACCGCATATGAGTTTCGTGTGGGGCGATAATGTCGATTACCTGCAAAAACGTTATAACGCGCTGCAGCAGACCACCTTATTCCAGGGAATGAAATTCTCCACCGATCACGCGCAAATTAAACAGTGGGCGCCGCTGGTGATGGAAGGTCGCGATCCGCAGCAGAAAGTGGCCGCCACCTGGACGCCGGTGGGTACCGATGTCAACTACGGCGAAATTACCCGCCAGCTGATCGGCAGCCTGAAGAAAAATAACCACTTCACCCTGCAAACCTCCTCCGAGGTGACCGATTTCAAACGCAATGCCGACAACTCCTGGCATGTGACGATCAAGAACGTGCAGAGCGGGGAAGCGCAGACTATTGACGCCAAATACGTCTTTATCGGCGCCGGCGGCGGCGCGCTGAAGCTGCTGCAGAAAACCGGTATTCCGGAAGCGGATAACTATGCCGGTTTCCCGGTGGGCGGCTCGTTCCTGATGACCGAGAACCCGGCGGTCACCGCGCAGCATCTGGAGAAAGTCTACGGTCAGGCTTCGGTCGGCGCGCCGCCGATGTCGGTGCCGCACCTTGACGCTCGTTACCTCGACGGTAAGCGCGTGGTGCTGTTCGGGCCATTCGCCACCTTCTCGACCAAGTTCCTGAAAAATGGTTCGTTCTTTGACCTGCTCAGCACCACCACCACCGATAACGTGCTGCCGATGACCCACGTCGGTCTCGACAACTTCGATCTGGTGAAATATCTCGTCAGCCAGGTGATGCTCAGTGATGATGACCGTTTCGCTGCGCTGAAAGAGTACTACCCGGACGCGCGTAAAGAAGACTGGAAGCTGATCCAGGCCGGCCAGCGCGTGCAGATCATTAAGAAAGACGCAGAGAAGGGCGGCGTTCTGAAGCTGGGTACCGAAGTGGTGGTCGATCAGCAGAAAACGATTTCTGCGCTGCTCGGCGCGTCGCCGGGGGCTTCCACCGCCGCGCCGATCACCCTGAACGTACTCAAGCAGATGTTCCCGCAGCAGTTTAACTCGCCGGAGTGGCAGAGCCGTATTCACGCTATCGTGCCGAGCTACGGTCAGAAGCTGAACGGTAACGTGGCGCTGACCCAGCAGGTATGGGATGACACCGCCGCGGCGCTGCAGCTGACTAAGCCGCCGGTGATCCAGATGCCAGCGGCTGCGCCAACCGCGACCGCCAAACCGGCTGAACCGCAGCGCGACGCCTCGCCGCAGCACGATATGGCGCTGTAAAAGCACATTCGTGCAGTGAACAAAAGGGAAGACCACGGTCTTCCCTTTTTTACATCCACATTTCCCTGCCGCTATTTATGAATGATGCTCATAACCCTGTTATGATTTCCGGGGATTATCCGTTACCCCGAAACGGCTAAAATAGCCAGGCACTTCACCGCTTTCCTCTCCTTAACGGATACCATAATGACTTCATCGCATCAGCGCGCCACCAGCGGGGCGCTTTTTATTTTGATTTTAAGCGGCCTGATGGCCTTTACTTCGCTCTCCACCGATATCTATCTGCCGGCCATGCCGATGATGGCCGCGCAACTGCACGGCGATGCCGAACTGACGATCACCGGATTTCTGATTGGCTTTGCGCTGGCGCAGCTGGTGTGGGGGCCAATAAGCGACCGGCTGGGGCGTCGCACGCCGCTGTTCATCGGCATGGTGCTATTTATTATCGGCTCCGCCGGCTGCGCACTGTCGACCACCATCGATCAGATTGTCTTTTGGCGCGTGTTTCAGGCGCTTGGCGCCTGCACTGGGCCGATGCTGGCGCGGGCGATGGTTCGCGATCTGTTTGCTCGTACCCGCGCCGCGCAGATGCTCTCGACGCTGACTATCGTGATGGCGATTGCGCCGATTGCCGGGCCGCTGATCGGCGGGCAGATGATTAAATTCACCAGCTGGCACACTATTTTCTGGCTGCTGGTGGTGATTGGCGCTCTGATGTTTATCGCCTTGTGCTGGCTGCCGGAAACTCTGCCGCCAGAGCGTCGGCAGAAAGGATCGCCGCTTAGCGCGTTTCGCAATTACGCCGCGTTGGTAAAAAACCGGACGTTTATGCGTTATACCCTCAGTCTGACTTTCTTTTACGTCGCGGCTTACGCTTTTATCACCGGTTCGCCGGATGTCTATATTCGCTATTACGGCGTTGCGCCGCAGCACTACGGCTGGCTGTTCGCGGTCAATATCGTTGGGGTTATGCTGATGAGCGTGGTCAATCGTCGTCTTGTGCAGCGCCATGCGTTAGGTTCGCTGTTGAAGGCGGCGCTGGCGGTATCGGCGATTGCCGTCGTCGTGCTGGCAGCCGGCGTGCGTCTGCATATCGGCGGCGTGGCGCTGATTGTGGTGAGTATTTTCCTGTTCTTCTCAATGAATGGGGTGATTGCCGCCACCTCAACCGCCGCGGCGCTGGATGAGGCCGGTGAATATGCCGGTTCCGCTTCGGCGCTGATCGGCTCGCTGCAGTATGGCAGCGGCATTATCTCTTCGCTGTTGCTGGCATGGCTCCACGACGGTACGCCGTGGACGATGGCGTGGATCATGGCCGCTTTTACGCTCGCCAGCCTGCTTTTGGCGTGGCTCCATCGGCGCGTCGATTAATGAATTGAGCTCATAGAGACAAGTCGATTTCCCGGCTGGCGAGTAAGCGAACCGACAACGCGGGGGATATTGACGATAATTAGCGGTTGCGGTCAAAACGGACGTGAGGGTTATTGTTATACTGCCTTGAATTACTGCAGAAAAACGATAACCAGGAGTGTGGAAGGGCTATGAAAGACGATATCAACCAGGAGATCACCTTCCGCAAACTGTCGGTCTTTATGATGTTTATGGCGAAGGGCAATATCGCCAGAACCGCCGAAGCCATGAAGCTCAGCAGCGTTAGCGTTCACCGCGCGCTGCATACGCTCGAAGAGGGGGTCGGCTGCCCGCTGTTTGTCCACAAAGGGCGCAACCTGCTGCCGCTGCAGGCGGCCTGGACGCTGCTCGAATACTGCCAGGATGTGATGAGTCTGATGAGCCGTGGGCTTGAGGCGACGCGTAAAGTCGCCGGCGTCGGTCAGGGACGGTTGCGCATCGGTACCCTCTATTCGCTGACGCTGGAAACTGTTCCGCGCATCATTATGGGGATGAAGCTGCGTCGCCCGGAGCTGGAGCTGGATCTGACCATGGGCTCCAACCAGATGCTGCTGGATATGCTGGAGGACGATGCCCTTGACGCTATCTTAATCGCCACCAATGAAGGCGAATACAATAATTCGGCTTTCGACGTAGTGCCGCTGTTTGAAGATGATATCTTCCTCGCCGCGCCGGCGACGGAACAGCTGGATACCACTCAGCTCGCCGACCTGCGCGATTACGCCGATCGTAAATTTGTCTCGCTGGCGGAAGGGTTTGCGACTTATGCCGGATTTCAGGAGGCCTTTCAGGTGGCCGGTTTTGAACCGGAAATTGTGACCCGGGTGAATGATATCTTTTCGATGATAAGCCTGGTGCAGGCAGGCGTCGGGTTTGCACTGTTGCCGGGGCGCATGAAGAAGGTTTACGAAAACGATGTGCAGCTGTTAAAGCTGGCGGAACCCTATCAGATGCGCCAGCTGATCTCTATCGTCTATTCGCACCACCGCGAGCGCGATGCCGACCTGCTGGCGCTGGCGGCGGAAGGGCGGATGTACGCCCGCAGTATTAATCGCTAAGCCGCTCGGCCAGATGGCGAGCGACGTCTACGCCGCTGCGCTCCAGCGAAATGGTCTCGCCGCGCCAGCCCGCCTGGCGAGTCAGGCAGGTGAGCACCCCGCCGGGCGGCATCTCGATTGCCAGCCTGGCGTCGCGTTCATCGGCGGCGATCATCGCCTCCTGCCAGTGTACGGTGCGCGCCATGTTCATCGCCAGATCGTCGGCGATCCGCTGCGGATCCCACAGCACGCGCGCCGTCGAGCCGCTTAAATAGGCGCACTTAGGCCGCGTCAGTGTGACATCGGCAAAGGCTTTTGCCAGCGCTGCGGCGGGTTTATCCAGCAGTGCGCAGTGCGAGGGCACGCTGACCGCCAGCCGCTGGGCTTTACTGGCGCCAGCCCGCAGCGCCAGCTGCGCCACCTCGGCCATCGCCTCATCGCGCCCGGCGATCACGATCTGCGTTTCGGCGTTGAGGTTGGCGAGATAAACCTCGTGGCCCTGCATCAGCGCCTCAACCCGCGGGCGGGTCAGGCCCATAATCGCCGTCAGTCCGTAACCTTCAGGATACGCCTGCTCCATTAAATCACCGCGCAGCGCCACCAGGCGCAGCGCGCTGGCGAAATCGAGCGCGCCGGCGATCACCGCGGCGGGAAAGGCGCCGATTGACAAGCCGCTGACCATTTGCGGATTAACGCCCTGGCGCTGTAGCTCGCGCGCCCAGGCCACGCCGGCGATCAGCAGACAGAGCTGTACCGCACGGGTGTGTTTTAGCGCTGCGGCGCTATCGAGGCTATCGACTTCATCTCCCAGCACTTCGCGCGCCTGCGCGAAGATATTTTCGCGGTCGGGGATGGCCGCCAGCATGGCTGGCCGCTGGCCGCCCTGACCGGGAAAAGTAAACAAAATTTTCATCATTCCTCCCTGTGCCACGGCGTCGCGGTTAAGCGTGCGCCATGGGATGTTTTCAGCAGCGCACGGCCATCGCGCAGCCACTCATTAAGGGCGAAGGCGCCATACGGTGTTTCTATCTGGGTATCGGCGCGGCACGGTAGTTGGGCCACGCGGGCCTGCCATTCCAGCAATGCCTCGCGGTCCAGCAGCTGCGGCGCGCGGATCAGCAGATCCAGATCGCTTGCCCCATGCAGTACCGGGATTTCGGTTGCCAGCGCGTAGCCGGTACTGCCGGTGACGCCCCAGCGCCAGGGCCAGTTGTGCAAGGTAAGGGCGATAGCCGCCTGGACCGGCGGCTGCGAAACAAAAGGCGAATGGAGTAAGACCTCACGATCAACAAGCATCTCCGGGGTGACGCTGCGCACGATATTGTGCGCCTGTACCCAACCGGCGGCGCGCTGCTCGCGCTTCATGCCTCGTACCCCAACCGGGATGCGGGAGTGGTCATCAACGTCGCGTCTCACCACCACCGGCAGCGCGGCCCGCCACTGCTGAGCCACCCACGGCTCGGCAATAGCCTCCAGGGCGCTGGCGTGGTTTAACCAGATTAAATCGTGGGGACGCGGCGTTGATGACATGGTTTACAGTCCTGAAGTCAAAGAGATAAACAGCGGTAGCGACAGGATACACAGAACCGAGCTCAACAGCAGCACGGCTTCAGCATCCGGTGACTGGACGCCGAAACGGTTGCCGAAGACCACGCCGAAGAAGCCGGCGGCCAGGGCAATCATCAGGATCGCGGTAATGGCGATGGATCCGTGCAGACCCAGCAGCATCACCAGACCCCAGGCAATAAACGGCTGCACCAGCAGTTTCACGATGGTGGAGGTGGCGATCAGCGCATTGAGCTGCAGTTTACGTGCCGACAGGATCACCCCGGTGAGGAACAGCGCGGCAGCGGTGGCGGCCAGGCCCAGCGGTTTGATGGAGGCCAGCAGCATTTCCGGCATTTTGATGCCGATAGCGGAAAGCACCACCCCAAGCAGCGGGCCCCAGACGATCGGTTTTTTCACCGAGCGCCACATCAGCACTGGCAGCATCGCCAGCGTAGAACCGCTGTTTTCACCCGCGGCGCGGGCTTTTTCACGTTCCAGAATCAGCAGGCAGAACGGGGTCATCAGCACCGAACCGCAGGCGATAGAGACCGCCACCGACAGCGAGGTTGACGCGCCTTCACCCAGCACGCTGCCGAGGATCGGCAGACCTAACGCGGCATAGTTCGGCAGGGCGACGGTGAGGGTCAGCACCGCGGCATCCTGCGGCGTGCGTTTGAACACGCTGGTGGCGAGAAAGTAGATCGCGGCATAGGTGATCCACATCGCGCCGGTCAGTACCAGCACCAACGGCGACTGGGCGACGATACCGGCCCACGGCGTTTGTACCGTCGCGCTAAACAGCGTGGCGGGTAAGGCAAAATCCATTACAAAAATATTAAGCAGCGAGACGTTTTTGTTATCTACCATCCCGGCCTTTCCGGCCCAGAAACCCAGCAGCATGATAACGAAAATGGGCGCGAGAGCATGAATAATCACATAAGTCATAAATCACCTGTAAATAAAATAGAGTACTGGCGCGATTGTTATTTTTTCTAAAAGCCGTCCCTTCCCGGAGCGCTTGTTCCGCGCTCCGGGGGACGACTTCCGGCAGGTTTTCTTCTACTACTTACGTACGAACGTCTTACCAGCTGGCGCGCATGCGATCGCGAACCCGTTGTGAGCTGCGGCGGTTTTCCGCGCCCAGGCGGCACTTCAGCGAGGTATCTTTGCGCGCGTCAGCGATGGCGTCGCGCAGCGTGTTGCTGACCAACGACAGATCGTGGTCGTCAGGGGCATCCGGATTATTAATATCCAAAAGGGCGGAGAGCAGGCCGAGCGTCGCATAGTTGCTGACGTCGTAGGCCATCGGCGGAATGGTAGCCGCCAGTTTTTCCAGCGCCTCCATGGTGCGCAGGGTAATACGCGCCGCCGATTCTTTACCCATGGCGTGAACCAGCACGCCGCTATCGTTAAAGGCGATCAGGCGGTTGGCCTGGTAGCCATGGGCCAGAAACGCCCCGGACATCGCTTTTCCGACAATCAGACCAATCACCGGGTGGCCGGCAAGACGGGCTTTGGCGTAGGCGCCCGCGGCTCCGGCCAGTGCCTGGTGGATGCCGAAAGCTTCTTCGCGGCGGCCATAGGCCTGGCTCGGGACATCAATCACTGCCACGATTGGCCGTTTGACAGGCTGGTCGGCGTCGGCAGCGATGGTTTCGTTGACCACTTTCGCCAGCGTCCAGCCTTCCAGCAGGCCGACTTCGCCGCCGGCCGCGCGCGGGTAGTGGTTGTTGGCGTCAGGCACCACGGCGATAAAGCGGACGCTTTCGCCATCAATCTGGCCATCTGCGACCTGTACCGACGGGCACAGCCCGCTCATCAGCGGCGCGTCAGGCGCCAGTTTATTCAGCCACAGCGCGGCGCGGTTTGGGAACTGACTCATTATTTATCCTCCCGGGCAAAAAGCTGTTTAATCTGCGCGGTATCCGCCTGCTGGCGGGTATCGAACTGGCTCAAGCGACGCAGATAATCGTCATAGTTGTCGCTGCGGTGCTGGGCCGGTATGCCTTTGGCGATTGCCTCATTCATTGCGGTTTTAACGGCATTAACGCCATCGTTAACCAGTGCGTCGACCAGCCCGCTGGCGGCGCGAATTTCACCCCCGGTCATGCTCCAGATAAACGGCCGGTTGCGGGAGTCGTACTCTTCAATGCCGGCTTCCTGCTCGATAACCTGCGGGCCGTTGAGGCCGAGACGGGCTTCACGGGTGACGATAAGGTAGCTGCACAGCGCCGCGGCGATGGACATGCCGCCGAAGCAGCCGACGGTACCGGTGATAATGCCGACGACCGGGGTGTAGCGGCGCAGGTCGACAATCGCGGCGTGAATGTCGGCGATGGCGGCCAGACCAAGGTTGGCCTCCTGCAGACGTACGCCGCCGGTTTCGAGGCACAGTACCGCCTGCGTCGGGATACCGTTGCGGTTATCTTCCGCCGCCAGCTCCAGCGCGGCGGCCATTTTGGCGCCGGAGACTTCGCCCATGCTGCCGCCCTGGAAGGTGCCTTCGATGGCAATCACCACCGCAGGTTGGCCGTTGATAGTGCCTTTGGCGACCACCATACCGTCGTCGGACTGCGGGACGATGCCCTGTGCGCCGAGCCACGGCGACATAATGCCTTCAAACGGATCCAGCAGTTCGCGGTAGCTGCCGTCGTCCAGCAGGGCGTGGGCGCGTTCGCGAGCGCGCAGTTCGATAAAGCTGCGATCGTTACGCATGAGCGGCCTCCTCAAAGACTTGTTCAATACGAATACGAGCGACGCCCGGCGTGGCGCCGAAGTCGTGGATAATCAACTGCCCGGCGGGCAGACCGTTGATCAGGTTCAACCTGTCGAACAGCGCCTGCCAGCGCGCCTGGCTGTTATCCACGGAGGTGGTGATCTGTACGTTGAGCGTGGCGCTCTGTGCGGCGGTATAAAGCACTTCCATATCGCCTGAACCTACGACCCCTGCCAATGCTTTGCCGCTGAGGGCGCGGTTGGCAGGAAATGACAATGTAATCTGTTCCATAACATCCTCTGAATGCGTTAGCCGGAAACCCGGTCGAGAAACAGGGTGGCGGCAAGGAGATCGGCCGCGCCACCCGGCGAGGCGTTTTGCGCCAGCATCTGCGCATCAAGGCGCGCCAGCGCGGCGCGACCGGCGACGCTGGCGCAACCGCCAGCCGCCAGAACCTCGCGAGCGCCTTGCTGCATAGCGTGCAGGCCGTTCATGCCTGCACGTGACAGCACGCAGGTATCGCTCAGCGAGGTCATGATGGCCATCAGCGCATCAAGGCGCGCCTGCGACTCGCTGGCGCCTCGCGCCCGGCTTTGCTGCAGTTGCGGCAGCGCCAGGGTGGTAACATGCGGAAATCCGCGCTGCGCTTCCTCGCGTGCGCCCGGCACCTGCCAGCGGCGGCTGGCGCGCAGCCCCTTACTAAAGCTTTTCGGCGCGAAGCCGTCAGGCAGACGGGCGAGGGCGGCGGCGGTCCCGGCGATCGCCTGTGATTGACCCTCTCCACCCAACATCGCCACCGCGCTGACCAGCAGGCCCAGCGCCCAGATGGCGCCGCGGTGGGTGTTAACCCCACCTGTCGCCATCATCATCTGCGCTTCACCTTCGCGACCGAGGCGGCCGACGGTTTCGCGCAGGGCGATATCCACCGGACGCTGCCAGCTTTGCTGCGCCAGCGCGTGAAAGGTCGGCTGCAGGCTGCGGGCGGAGCGTTCCATCAGGTCCAGATTAAGATCCTGATGCGCGCCGTTGCCGCGACTATCGACCAGACCCGGTTTCGGGCTCAGACGGGCTTCGTCAATCAGACACGCGCTGGCGGTATGCGCCAGCCAGCTGACGCGGCTTTCTGCGAGTTGGGGAGAGAGATTTTTCATTACCAGCTCCGGAATTTTGCCGGTGGGTTGTACAGTCCGTCGGACCATTCCACCAGGTCGGCGACACTGCCGGCCGCCAGCAGCGAGCGGGTGGCATCGCTGCGGCGAATGCCGATATCTTCCGGGTAGACCACTTTGCCGCTCTGGCGCAGGGCGGCGACACGTTTGGCGTCCACCCCGAGGCCAATATCGGTGATCCCGGCCACCGCGGCGACCATCGCCCGGCGCTCTTCAAGACTCTCCGCGCGGTACAGGTAAGCGATACCTTCTTCGGTCAGCACGTGGGTCACGTCATCGCCATAAATCATCACCGGCGCCAGCGGCATGCCGGAAGCTTTCGCCACCTCAACCGCGTCGAGGGTTTCAACGAAGGTCGGTTTCACGCCAGCCTGGAAGGTTTCGACCATCTGTACCACCAGTTTTTTCCCGCGCTGCATCGGGTCTGGTTCAGTGATCATATTGAGCCAGGCCGGGGTAGCGTGGCGGCGACCGTGCGGGTCGTGGCCCATATTCGGCGCGCCGCCGAAGCCGGAAAGGCGGCCGCGGGTGACGGTGGAGGAGTTAGCCAGGCCATCAACCTGCAGGGTCGAACCGATAAACATATCTACCGCGTACTGACCTGCCAGCTGGCAGAAGGCGCGGTTAGAGCGCATCGAGCCATCCGGGCCAGTAAAGAAGATATCCGGGCGGGCGCGGATATACTCTTCCATCCCCAGTTCGCCGCCGAAGCAGTGCACGCTCTCCACCCAGCCGCTCTCAATCGCCGGGATTAAGGTCGGATGCGGGTTCAGGGTCCAGTGTTTACAGATTTTGCCTTTCAGTCCGAGCTGTTCGCCGTAGGTGGGCAGTAGCAGCTCAATGGCGGCGGTATTAAAGCCGATACCGTGGTTGAGCGACTGCACCTGGTGTTCCGCGTAGATGCCTTTGATCGCCATCATCGCCATCAGAATGTGTTCTTGCTTAATCAGGCGCGGATCGCGGGTGAACAGTGGTTCAATGAAGAACGGTTTGTCGGCGACCACCACGTAATCGATCCACGAGCCGGGAATATCGACGCGCGGCAGATCGCATTCGTCGTCCACCAGTTCGTTGACCTGGGCGATGACAATGCCGTCGTGGAAGGCGGCGGCTTCGACCAGCGCCGGGGTATCTTCGGTACTTGGCCCGGTATACAGGTTGCCTTTACGGTCCGCTTTATAGCCGGCGATCAACGCGACGTTTGGCGACAGATCAACGTACAGGCGGGAGTAGAGTTCGATATAGGTGTGGATGGCGCCGATTTCGAGCAGGCCATCTTCCAGTAGCTGCGAAATGCGCAGGCTCTGGGTGCCGGAGAAAGAGAAATCCAGTTTACGGGCAATGCCTTTTTCAAACAGGTCCAGATGCTCGCTGCGTCCGACGCTGGGCATAATCATATGCAGGTCGTGAATTTTTTGCGGATTGACCTCGGCGAGCATGCGGGAGAGGAAATCAGCCTGTTTCTGGTTGTTGCCTTCCAGTACCACCCGATCGCCCGGGGCGAGCAGATTTTCCAGTACGCTGACCAGCTGGTCAGTGGGGATGACTTTGCCGGCGATCTTCGCTTCGGCCAGCCGCCGCTGTTTTTCCGTCCGGCGACGGTTCCAGACCCGCGCCGTCGTTTGTTCAGCATTCATTGTTAACCTCCTGATTCGACAAATCGTTTCGTTTGTCCTGGTGGAAGTTAGTGTGCGATGCGTGGCGCTGCGCATCAATTAAGCACGGCGGCTGATTGTTAGCTTTAGAGTAACGATTGGGTCTTACCGTTTGTGATAGGGATCAATAATACGAAAGGCGTAGTGGTCTACGGGGAGAGCGCAGGTGAGGAAGCCGGCCGGTACACGGCCGGCCGTGGGAAGGGGTTACTCTTTACTGACATCACTTAATAAGAAAGCAATACTCTGACCGCCGCTGGTCTGCTCGAGGGCAATTTTGGCGATAATCGTCAGTGGCACCGACAGCAGCATGCCGACCGGGCCCAATAGCCAGCCCCAGAAGATCAAGGACAGAAACACCACCAGCGTGGAGAGCCCCAGGCCACGTCCCATCACCCGTGGCTCCAGAATGTTGCCGAACACCAGGTTGACGATCAGGTAGCCGGCCAGGACCACCAGCGCCTCGTACAGCCCGCCAAACACCAGTACCTGCAGGATCGGCGGGATGGCCGCCAGCACGGAGCCAATATTGGGAATATAGTTGAGCGCGAAGGCCAGCAGTCCCCACATAAAGGCGAAGCGCACGTCCAGCAGGACCAGCATGCCCCAGACCACCAGGCCGGTCACCAGGCTAATCGCGGTTTTCAGCACCAGATAATGCGACACGCTGTCGATGGCGCGCTGAATGGCGCCCATTCCTTCAACCGGACGGGACATCAGCTGTTGCAGCTTGGCGGGAAGTTGGGGGACCTCCAGCAGCATAAATACCACCGTCAGCAACAGCAGAAAAATCGAGGACATCGCGTTCGACAGCTGAGTGAGCAGGCTGGTGACCAGCGTCATCACCGCGTTAGGGTCGATGTATTTATTCAGCTCCACCACCGAGACGGTGAACCCCATGCGCTGCAGCCAGGGGGCGATGGTTTGCATCGGCTCGTAGAGATAATTGCGATACTGCGGTAAGGTGCGCGCCAGCTCGTTAAGCGAGGTCCCCAGCGAGGCCAGCAGCACAATGGCCAGCATGACGATGAGGCCAATCAGCATCGAGATCGCCAGCACGCGCGGGACCCGGCAGCGGACCAGCAGTTGTACCAGCGGATTAATGATCACCGCCAGAAAGAGGGCGAGAATAAAGGGGACAATAATGTCCGCCGCAAAGCGAATGCCGGTAAGGATGATCACCAGCATGCCCAGCATGATGACCATCTTTAATCCGTTAAGTGTAATAATGGGTTTAGCCATAGGTCCCGACCTCAATCTTCCTTGCCTATTAACAGGTTGCGTTACATTAGCATAATGACGTTTTTTTGCAGAAAAAACGCATTGAAGCAAAACGGCGGCGTAAAGAACTGCAAATTCTTTGAATTAAATGTAGCACTATGCTACAAATTTACCTGTGTATAACTACTGAGGACAATTTTCATCCGCAACGGACGAGAAGCAACACCGCGGATAATTGTAATTTTATGGACAATCAGTTCAGGATGTATATTTTAAACCACCCCGCAGTCTCTCTCTCTTTTTCCCGTTTTGCCGGCGAGCAGCACTGGCATTCGGCGCTATAGTCACCTTCTCTCTGCCTGAGCTGGCGCCAAGCGCACAGCGAAATCTACGTCAGAAATTTTCCTGTTTACGCCTCGCGTAAACGGTAATGGATTATATTCTCAAGCAGGAGAAGGGATCATGTTTTATTGGATTTTATTAGCTTTAGCTATTGTTGCTGAAATTACCGGCACCTTGTCGATGAAATGGGCAAGCGTGAGTGGCGGGCACACCGGCTTTATTTTAATGCTGGCCATGATTGCTCTGTCATATATTTTTCTTGCCTTTGCGGTTAAAAAAATTGCCCTGGGTGTGGCCTATGCGCTATGGGAAGGGATCGGCATTTTGCTGATTACCGTGTTCAGCGTGCTGTTGTTTGATGAAAGCCTGTCGCCGCTGAAGATCGCCGGCCTGACCACTCTTGTGGTGGGGATCGTCTTAATTAAATCCGGCACCCAGAAAAAAGCGTCGTCAAAGCAGGAGGTGGCCCATGCAGCAGTTTGAGTGGATCCATGCCGCCTGGCTGGCGATTGCCATTGTGCTTGAAATCATTGCCAACGTCTTTTTGAAGTTTTCCGACGGCTTCCGCCGCAAGGTCTACGGTATCCTGTCGCTGGCGGCGGTGCTGGGCGCATTCAGCGCCCTGTCGCAGGCGGTCAAAGGTATCGATCTGTCGGTCGCCTATGCGCTGTGGGGCGGCTTCGGTATCGCGGCGACCATTGCCGCCGGTTGGGTGCTGTTTGGTCAGCGCCTGAATAACAAAGGCTGGGCGGGGCTCATCCTGCTGGTGGCCGGCATGGTATTAATTAAACTCGCCTGACGTCTCGCCGCCTGCAAAGCCAGGCGGCAAAACAGGTCCTCTGTAGTATGCTTATCTCAAGACCGGCCCCGCTGAGTTTGTGTCCGGTGACGATGAGGACTGCGCATGTTCAATGCTTTCGGCTGGCGGAAAATTCCTTCCGCCAGGACGTTGTCGATAATGATTTTTCTCGCCGGCCTCGGACTCACCGCGTCGGTCATTTCCCTGCTTTATCTCTCGCAACACCTCATTGCCAGTAAATCCAATGAAATTGACCAGCAGCGGTCAGTCCTCTCGGTGGAAGGGGCCGTGCAGACCTCGGTCAATCGGGTGCTGTCGCTGGTTCTGGATAATGCCATCTGGGACGATGCGGTCACGCAGACTTACGCGCCCTCGCTGGATCAGAAATGGCTGTACGACTCGTGGGGGTCAGGCTTTAAAATCAATAATCTGTACGATGGTACCTTTGTCCTGGACGAACACTATCGCATCCTGTGGGGCGCCTTTCAGAGCCAGGTCATGCCCCGGACCGACCTCTCATTTCTTGGGGCTGGCCTGACCAGTCTGATCCACACTCATGCGCAGGCATTGCGTGAGGGAAAAAACGCCTTTGCCGGTATCACGCGCACGGAGGCCGGGATCGCCTTTGTCGGTATCGGCCTGATACGCCCGACGACAGCTCGGCTTCAGGTATTTGATGCGACGCGGCGCTATCTGGTGATTACCCGGCATATCAACCCCCAACTGCTGGAACGCCTGGGCGACACCTTCCAGATAAGCCATCTGCATCTCGCCGAGGGCCCCGGCGCCTACCGTATTCCGCTGCGAACGCAGGCGGGTGAGGTACTGGGATACCTGGCCTGGCAGCCACGCCTGCCCGGAGCCGAAGCGGCGCAGGCCTCGTCAGGCAGTATGCGACTGATCGCCAGTGTGGCGGCCAGCCTGATCCTGCTGTTTATCCTTTTTAGCAGTCTGGGCATGTATAAGCTGGCGCGCGGCGAACGTCAGGCGCGGGAGATAGCCATGATTGACTGGCTGAGCCGTCTGCCTAACCGGCGAGCGCTTCTGCTGCGGTTAAGCCAGGTATGCGAGACGGGGAAACACGACATTCAGTGCGTGGTGTTTATCGATCTGGATGGTTTTAAGGACGTCAATGATAACTATGGTCATGATGTCGGCGACGCCCTGATCCGCCATATTGCCAGCGCCCTACAGACGCGGGTACCGGCGGGGGCCATGCTGGCGCGAATGGGCGGGGATGAGTTCGCCATGGCGGTGAGCGGCGCAAAAGCGATTGACCGGGCGGCGGCGTTCGCCTGGGCAGCGCTGGAGCTGCTGAAAGCGCCGGTGACGCTCAGCAAACGCAAAATTTATATCGGCGCCAGCATTGGCATCGCCAGCGGCGCTCCGGCGGAATGCTCCAGTACCGAGCTGTTTCGCCGGGCGGACATCGCTATGTACCATGCCAAGAAGAGCGGCAAAGGTCGTACGGCCTGGTATGACGATGCGCTGGATGCCGTGCGCCGCCATCAGATGACGATTGAGAATGGCATCCGTCAGGGGCTGGAGGAGGATGAATTTGAGGTCTGGTATCAGCCGGTGGTTGATGCCGATACCCTGGCGATGATTGGCGTGGAGGCGCTGCTGCGCTGGCCGCGACGCCCGCAGGGGGCGCTGGCGCCGGACGCATTTATTAGTATTGCCGAGAGCAGCGGCCTGATCGATGCTCTCGGGCAGTTTGTCCTGCAACGCGCCTGCAGCGATCTGCAACCGATGGACGATCTCCTCCTGTCGGTGAATATCTCGCCGGCGCAATTTCGCGACCCGGCCTTTGAAAACCGGGTAATGAAGACCGTCGCTGCCTGCCGCTTTCCGCCGTCGCGCCTGCAGGTGGAGGTGACGGAGAGCTATGTGCTGGAAAATCCGGAACGTTCGCTGGCGGTGGTAGAAAATCTGAAGGCCCAGGGCATCGCCGTGGCGCTGGACGATTTCGGTACCGGCTATTCGAGCATTGGCTATTTACGCCGCTTTCGCTTCGACAGTCTTAAAATCGATAAATCTCTTGCCGGGCGAGTGGAGCGTGATGAGCAGGCGGCAGAAATGGTGCGCGGGACGGTGCGGATAGCCCGCGCGCTGGGAATGACGGTGGTCGCGGAAGGGGTCGAGGATCCGCAACAGCTGGCGCTGCTGCGGCGGGCCGGCTGCGACCGGCTTCAGGGGTACTATTTCAGTAAACCGATGCCGATCGCCGACCTGCTGCAGCGGCGTCAGCCGCAGGGGTGATTACTCTCCGGCCAGCGCTTCCAGCTTATCGCGAAAGCCGGTAACCGAAATGGCGCGGTTGTCAGCCCGCCAGCGATCCTGCGGGCCGGGAGCGGAGCTTTGCACGGCAATCACTTGCCAGCCGTCCTCCGTTTTCAACAGCAGCGGCGACCCGCTGTCACCAGGCAGCGTATCGCACTGATGCGACAGCACGCTGTTTTGCGCCCAGCCGGTCACGATGCAATCCTGATGGCTGTACAGATTATCCAGATGATCCTCCGGGTATCCCGATTGGGTCACTTTCCGGTCCGCCGCCTTCAGCGCAGCGGTGAGATCGGCCTTGCTACCCGGGAAGAGCGGGATCGGCGTGATGCCCGAGGGAGCATAGCGCAGTACGATCAAACCAAAATCTGACGGCGCCGCGGCGGAGGGCACGATCCAGCCATCGCCATCGGCCTTCAGGCGCTTACCTAAGGCCGGATCCACTCGCCCTTCAATGCCGTGAATTTCATATACCCAGCCGCCCTTGCGCGAAATAAAGCGCAGAGCAACCGCTTTGTCCGGTTTGCCGCGCGGAGGCGTCAATAGACAGTGGCCTGCGGTCAGTGCCAGGTGCGGGGAGATAAGCGTCGCTGTGCACAGATTGCCGCTGGCGGTTTCCAGCTGACCGATCGCATCCCACGGGCTTTCCTCGGGGTGACTGACCGCTTTTCGGTCATCATGGCCGAAGAACAGCGTCTTAATATCTTTGGCGCTCAGTCCGCTATCATCGGCATGTGCGCCCAGAGGTAACAGATAAAATGAACACAGCAATAACAGAACGTCTCTACGCATATCACTCTCTGGGGAGGCTATGATGTCTATTGACAGTAGCAGGAGATTTAAGTTTTTGAAAGTAAACAATAATTCTAATCAGACCAAACCGCTGCCATCAGGCGAGGCGGGCTGACGCTGCCGCTGGCAAAACCGTCTGATTTCAAACGGTTAATGCCAGCTGATTGCTTTAGCTATTTCCGCAGAAAGCGACGTCCGACGCAACAAAATTCGTGTATCAGAACGTACTGAACCCGGTGAATAATTCACCAACCGGGCATTAGGATTATTCCTGGTTTGTCAGCGATTCGCTGAAAAATAACGCGCTTGCCCGCCAAAACTTCACCAGAATTCGCACTTCTTTACGCCTCTCGTAATTATTTTCAATGCGAAACATTTTCTCACCGAAAACGTTGTTACCGTCACTCCGCCGTTGAGTAAATAGAGAGGTAATACCGGCGATGATAGCCTGAATTCTATTTCCCCGACGTTGGGAGGGTATATGTCTAAAAAAGGTATTCGCGCACTGGTTTATGTTTCCCTGGTCTCAGTCGCTATCTGGGGCGCGACCGGTTATCTGGTGATGGAAGCGGTGCGCGTACTGTGAAGCGTCTGGTCACCGCGAGGTGGCCGGCGCGCGCTAGTTTATGACTACAGTGTCTGGCGTCTTCGGGCGCTGGGCATTTTTTGTGCCGCAGGAAATTCAGGGTAATGAGAAGCGGGAAGGTGTCGTCAGCGATCGCCGTACGGTATTTATTTTTCTGCAAAGGCGGCAGAAGCAGTAAATGAGAGCGTGGTGGAAATGATTAATAGAGGAAAAAGCGGGTAGCAACCACTGCGCAAATGATTAACAGGATCAGGATGAGCTCAAAACGATAGCGCCGCAGCATAGTGCTCTCCAGAAAAAAACGGCGCTGAAACAGCGCCGATTATTAAGAAGGTTAGTTCACCGGGAGGAATTATGCTGCCGGCTGTGCAGCAGGTTTAGCGGCCTGGTGTTTAGTGGTTTTGTGGTGTTTTTTCGCAGCCTGCGCTTTCTGTGCTACCGGTTTAGCCGCAGCTTTGTGGTGCTTTTTAGCCGCCTGAGCTTTCTGCGGAGCAGCGGGTTTAGCTTCTACTTTTTTGTGTTTTTTAGCGGCCTGCGCTTTCTGGGCAGCGGCTGGTTTAGCTTCTGCTTTTTTGTGTTTTTTGGCAGCCTGAGCTTTCTGCTCTGCAGCTGGTTTTGCCGCGGCTTTGTGGTGTTTTTTATGATGGGTGGTCTTGGCAGCAGTGCTGTGGGTAGCAGCCGGTGCCTGAGTGGTGCTTACTGCGTCAGCAGCGAAAGCGGCGGAAGAGAGACCCATAGCAGCGGCAACGACCAGAGCTAATACTTTTTTCATTCTGATATCCTCGAAAAGTTTTCTTAATTTCAACCCCACTGCGGGGCCGGTGAAATCACTATATGCTTGTCTTTTCGAGCTTTCCGTGAGTGTTTGGTATCGGCGTGTAACCGAATGTACAACACGCCTGGCCGTGGGGAGTGGAAGGACGCGCCGGGCAGCCCGGCGCGCACGATCACAGATAGCGGGCGGTAAGGTGTTCGCGGAAGTAGCGGCTGTTAAGATCCTCGCCGGTGGCCTGCTGGATCAGCTGCGAGGTGGAGAAGCGGCTGCCATGCTGCCAGATATTCTGTCGCAGCCAGTCGAACAGGGCGCTGAAATCTCCCTCCGCAATATCGCGGTCTAACGTCGGCAGCGCGCGCCGGGCGGCGGCCATCAGCTGGGCGGCATACATCGCGCCCAGCGTATAGGAAGGGAAATAGCCGAATCCGCCGTCGGTCCAGTGAATATCCTGCATACAGCCGTCCCGGTAGTTGCCGGTGGTCGACAGCCCCAGCCAGTGCTGCATCTTCTCGTCCCACAGCGCCGGGATATCATCTACTTCAATCTCGCCGTCAATCAGCGCGCGTTCAATTTCATAACGCAGGATCACATGCGCCGGGTAGCTGACCTCATCGGCATCGACGCGAATAAAGCCCGGTTTCACCCGCTGATTCCAGGCGACAAAGTTGTCGCGGCTAAAGGCCGGTTGATCGCCAAAGCGCTCGCGCACCGCCGGTAACAGGCGGTTAAGGAAAGGCTCGCTACGTCCCAGCTGCATTTCAAAAAACAGACTCTGCGACTCGTGGATAGCGGTGGAGCGAGCGAGTCCTACCGGCTGGTCGACCCACGGGCGAGGCAGATTCTGCTCATAGCGGGCATGGCCGGTTTCGTGGATCACGCCGAACAGGGCGCTGAGCAGGTCGTTTTCGTTGTAGCGGGTGGTGATGCGCACATCCTGGGGGACGCCGCCGCAGAACGGGTGGGCGCTGATGTCGAGGCGCCCGCCGTCGAAGTCAAAGCCGAGGATGCGCATGGCCTGCAGGCCCAGCTCGCGCTGATCGGCAATCGGGAAAGGCCCCTGCGGGGCGAGTAATGTTTGCGTCGCTTGCTTATCGACCGCTTGCCGCAGCAGGGAAGGCAGCCAGGACTTGAGGTCGGCAAACAGACTATCCAGCCGGGCGCTGGTCATATCTGGTTCGAAAATATCGAGCAGCGCGTCGTAGCGTGAGCCGCCTCTGGCATCGGCGCGGATCTGCGCTTCCTGACGGCTCAGCTTGACCACCTCGCGAAGATTGTCGGCAAAGCCCGCCCAGTCGTTAGCGGGACGCTGGCTGCGCCAGGCATGCTCACAGCGGCTGCCGGCAAGGGATTTTGCCTCCACCAGGCTCTCCGGCAGCAGCGCGGCCTGATCGTACTGACGCTGCATTTCACGCAGGTTGGCCTGCTCGACGTCGTTGAGGTCCCGCTGGCGGGCTTCCTGCAGCCATTGGCCCACTTTTTTATCGGTCAGGATCTGATGCTGCAGCACGCCGAGCTCCGCCAGCGCTTCGCCCCGGGCGGCGCTGCCACCCGGAGGCATCATCGCAAACATATCCCAGCCAGCGATGGCGGAGAGATGCGAAAAGCGCGACAGGCGCTGAAAGGTACGGGTAAGTTGCTGATAAGGCGTATTTTCAGTCATAGTGGCGTTCGGTCCGTGACAGGTGAATGAACAGGTTATCGGTATGCTTCTACACTATCCTGATACGCCTGGCGGGTCGAGCATTGTGCGCTGGAGTACGGGATAAACGTCAGCCCCGAGCGGGAAAGAAAAAAAAGTGACTCTGTGAGCAATATTGCAGAAAACGGTAACATATCGGAACTAAACTGTGATCTATAACGCAGGTCTGGAGGTTCGGGGGTGGTTTATGAATCCGTTCACCTGGCTGTTTATTGCACTATTGTCCGTTGATGCCGTCAGAGAGCTGATGGGCTTGTCTTCCATTATGGGCATGTGGTGAAACGTGGCCCGCAGGCCACGTCACACGCGACTATTTCAGTCGTTGATGTAAGCAGGTGCCGGTCAACAGCGCGGCAAGGAGCAGCAGCGCGATAAACCCACCGACGCCATTCCAGCCGTAGTGATGCCAGAACACTCCGCCTAACGTCCCGGCAAGACTTGAACCCAAATAATAGCTGAACAGATACAGCGATGACGCCTGACCGCGGGCGCGGCGGGCGCGTGGGCCAATCCAGCTGCTGGCGACGGAATGCGCGGCGAAGAAGCCAGCGGAAAACAGCAGCATGCCGATGAAAATAAGCCACAGGGAAGAAAAGAGCGTCAGCAGCAGGCCGCAGAGCATGACAGCGGTAAAGCCGAGCATCACCGGTCCGCGGCCAAAGCGTACGGTCATGGCGCCCGCCTTCGGTGAACTCCAGGTGCCGGTGAGATAAGCTACCGACAGCAGGCCAACCACCGCCTGGCTTAGCGACCACGGCGACATCATCAGCCGGTAGCCAATATAGTTAAACAGGGTGACAAAAGCGCCCATCAGCAGAAAACCTTCGACGAACAGCAGCGGCAGACCGCGGTCGCGCCAGTGCAGACGGAAGTTGATCAGCAAGTTTTTCGGTCGCAGCGAGGTCGAGCGGAAATGGCGCGACTCGGGCAGAATGCGCCAGAACATGATGGCCGCGGCCAGCGCGAAGCCACTGATCACCGCCAGCGCCACGCGCCAGCCGAAGAAATCGGTAAAGACCCCGGTCAGCAAGCGGCCGCTCATGCCGCCGATAGAGTTGCCGCTGATATATAAGCCCATCGAAAAGGCGACGAAGCTGGGGTGGATCTCCTCACTCAGGTAGGTCATGCCGACCGCCGCCACGCCGCTCAGCGACAGGCCGATCAGGGCGCGCATAATGAGGATGCCGTGCCAGCTGGTCATCATGGTCGACAGCAGCGAGCAGCAGGCGGCCAGCAGCAGGGCGGTGACCATTACCGGCTTGCGCCCGATGGCGTCGGACAGCGGGCCGGTAAACAACAGGCCCACCGCCAGCATCGCCGTGGAAATGGAGAGTGAAATACTGCTGCTGGCCGGCGATACGCCGAACTCGTTCGACAGCACCGGCAGGATCGGTTGCACGCAGTAGAGCAGAGCAAAGGTGGCCAGACCGGCGGAGAACAGCGCGAGGGTGACTCGCATAAATTGCGGGGTGCCGCGCTTAATAAACTGATCCGGGCGGGATGCACCAGCGACGCTGACCTCGCCCGCCGGCACGGTGTCAACGGTTGTTGTACGACTCACAGATAATTCCTTGCGTAGAAGTTGCTGCTTACCAACAGAATGTTGTGACCATTCAGCTCACATTTTTAGGGTATGAAAATGTAAATATTCTGTCTAATATATTAATAATCTCAAATAAGACGTTTTAAATATGAATATTGAGTTGCGTCATCTGCGCTACTTTGTCGCCGTCGCCGAGGAATTACATTTTGGCCGCGCCGCGGCGCGACTGAATATTTCTCAACCGCCGTTAAGCCAGCAAATTCAGATCCTTGAGCAGCAGACCGGCGCCCGCCTGTTCGCGCGCACCAATCGCAGCGTCAGCCTGACGGCGGCTGGAAAGCAGTTTCTCGCCGATAGCCGACAAATTCTTGCCCAGGTGGATGACGCGGCCGCCCGCGCTGCGCGTCTGCATCACGGTGAAACCGGCGAACTGCGTATCGGCTTTACCTCCTCGGCCCCCTTTATCAAGGCGGTATCCGATACGTTGTCGATGTTTCGTCAGCGCTACCCGGATGTGCATATTTTGACCCGTGAGACCAACACCCGCGAACAGATTGTGCCGCTGAGCGAGGGGGCTCTCGATCTGGGGCTGCTGCGCAATACCCAACTGCCGGACACCCTGGCGTGGGAGCGGGTGCTGCGCGAGCCGTTGCTGGCGATGGTCCCGGCCGACCATCCGCTGGCCCGCCAGCCCTCGGTCAGCCTGACGGCGCTGGCGCGCGAACCCTTCGTCTTTTTCGACCCGCACGTGGGTACCGGCCTGTATGACGATATCCTTGGCTTGCTGCGTCGTTACGGCCATACGCCGGTGATTGCCCAGGAGGTGGGGGAGGCGATGACCATTATTGGTCTGGTGGCCGCCGGACTGGGGGTGTCTATCCTGCCGGCCTCCTTTCAGCGCGTACAGCTCAGTGAAATGCGCTGGCTGCCGATCGACGAACAGGATGCAGTCTCGGAGATGTGGCTGGTGTGGTCGAAACATCATGAACAGGGGGCGCTGGCAAAACGCTTTCGCGAGTCGCTGCTGGCCTGGAAAACCGAGCACAATTGAGGCGAAAAGGGGCTGGAAATGTGCGGTAAATCACAAGGCTAAGTAAAAATTTGACGTTCACCATCGAAGTGCTTCACCATAGCCGAAAGTTTATTTCGAAGCGCGAAAATAAAGGGAGTCAATGGTGGTAGCGGATAGTCAACCAGGCCATATCGATCAAATTAAGCAGACCAATGCGGGCGCTGTGTATCGCCTGATTGATCAGCTCGGCCCGGTATCGCGTATCGACCTCTCCCGATTTGCGCAACTGGCTCCCGCCAGCATCACCAAGATTGTCCGCGAGATGCTGGAAGCGCATCTGGTACAGGAGACGGAGATCCAGGAGCCCGGCAGCCGTGGCCGCCCGGCGGTAGGGTTGATGGTGGAAACCGAGGCCTGGCACTATCTCGCGGTGCGCGTCAGCCGCGGCGAGATCCACCTTTCGCTGCGTGATTTAAGCAGTCAGCTGGTGGTGGAGGATCAGCTGGAGCTGGCCCTCACCGACAGCACGCCGTTTCTGACGCGCATTATTGACCACATCGATCGGTTCTTTATTCGTCACCAGAAGAAGCTGGAACGCCTCACCTCCATCGCCATGACGATGCCGGGTATTATTGATACCGAAAATGGCATTATTCATCGCATGCCGTTTTATGAGGATGTCAAAGATGTGCCGCTGGGCGATGTGCTGGCCAACCATACCGGGGTGCCGGTCTACATTCAGCATGACATCAGCGCCTGGACTATGGCGGAATCGTTGTTCGGCGCCTCGCGCGGCGCCCGGGACGTCATCCAGGTGGTTATCGATCATAACGTCGGCGCCGGGGTTATCACCGACGGGCGCCTGCTGCATGCCGGCAGCAGCAGCCTGGTGGAGATCGGCCATACTCAGGTCGATCCCTACGGCAAGCGCTGCTACTGCGGCAACCATGGCTGTCTGGAAACCATTGCCAGCGTAGAGAGCGTGCTGGAGCTGGCGCAGATGCGAATGGCCCAGTCGATGAGCTCGCTGCTGCACCAGCGTCCGCTGAGCGTGGAGTGGCTGTGCCAGGCCGCGCTGCAGGGCGATCTGCTGGCCAGAGACATTATCAGCGGCGTGGGTAACCACGTCGGCCGGATTCTGGCGATCATGGTCAATCTGTTTAACCCGCAGAAAATTCTGATTGGCTCGCCGTTTAATCTGGCGGCAGATATTCTTTTTCCGGCAATTTCCAGCTGCATTCGGCAACAATCACTCCCGGCCTACAGCCAGCATATCGCGGTTGAAAGCACCCAGTTTTCCAATCGTGGCACGATGGCTGGCGCGGCGCTGGTCAAGGATGCGCTCTATAACGGATCCTTACTCATACGACTGTTACAGGGTTAACATTTTTTCATAGTCGCACCAAAAATTGCGCTATCTCAAGCCGACCTCTGGCGGCATCACGTAGACTTTGCCCACTGTTGATTATTTCTCTCCCGTATATTTCATCGACAAAACTGTGGGGTTAGTGATGTTTAAGCGTTTCTTTATTACAGGTACAGACACCTCTGTCGGGAAGACAGTGGTTTCCCGTGCGCTGTTGCAGGCACTTGCTGCCAAAGGCAAAAGCGTGGCCGGGTACAAGCCTGTGGCGAAGGGCAGCAAAGAGACGCCGGACGGTTTGCGTAACAAAGACGCGCTGGTGCTGCAGAGCGTCTCCACGCTGGCGTTGCCGTATGAAGCTGTCAATCCCATAGCGTTAAGCGAAGACGAAAGCAGCGTGGCGCACAGTTGCCCGATCAACTATGGTTTGCTGTCGGATGGTTTGCAGCGACTGGCCGGCCAGGTCGATCACGTGGTGGTTGAAGGTACCGGCGGCTGGCGCAGCCTGATGAACGACCTGCGACCGCTCTCCGAATGGGTGGTACAGGAGCAGCTCCCGGTGCTGATGGTGGTGGGGATCCAGGAGGGGTGTATCAACCATGCGCTGCTGACGGCCCAGGCGATCGCCAATGACGGACTGCCGCTGATCGGCTGGGTGGCCAACCGCATCAACCCCGGTCTGGCGCACTACGCCGAAATCATCGATGTCCTCAGCAAGAAGCTGCCGGCGCCGCTGATTGGCGAGCTGCCATACCTGCCGCGCGCCGAACAGCGTGAGCTGAGCCACTACGTCGACTTAGACATGCTCGGCAACGTGATGGCGATAGATCGAATCCCGGCGTAACGTCCGCGACAGCACCGACGCCACCACGCAGGTGATCAGCAGGCCGGGCAGCAGCGCATACTGCCCGGTCATCTCACATATCATCAGGGTCGACATGATTGGCGCATGGGTGGTGGCAGCCAGAAACGCCGCCATGCCGGTCAGACCGATCATCATAGCCATCTCTTCATTCCCCGGTAGCCATAGCCCGCTGACGCTGGCAAACAGCATGCCCATCGCCAGGCCGACAAACAGCGTGGGGGTAAAGACCCCGCCCGGCGCGCCGGAGCCGCTGCTGGCCAGCACCGCCAGCAGTTTGCACAGGGAAATGCCGGCCAGCAGTAGGCCAGACGGCGGCACCCGCAAATAGCTTTGCACCACGCTGTAGCCGTTACCCCACACCGCCGGGGTGATGAGCGATAAGCCGCCGACAATCAGCCCACCCAGCGCCAGCTGCCACGGCGGCGTCAGTTTCAGTTTGACGAACCCGCGGTGGCTGTAGTCCATCAGCCAGATAAACAGCGGGCCGCACAGCCCGGCCAGCAGGCCAGTCGCCAGCATTAAACCATAGTGCAGCGCGCTGAGGTTCTGCTGCAGGACGACGTGGTACAGCGGCGCGGCGCCGCCGTTGAGAAACTGCGTCAACAGCAGGGCGATCACCGCCGAGATAACGACCGGCCCGAGCGAGGCCAGCATCAGCGTGCCAAAGAGAATTTCAGCAATAAACAGGCTGCCGGCCAGCGGGGCATGATAGGCGCTGGCCATCCCGGCAGCGGCGCCGCAGGCGACCCACAGTTTCCATTCAGTCTGCGGGGTAAAGCGGCGGGCGAACAGCGACGCCGCCAGCGCGGCCAGCAGGATCATGGCGCCTTCCCGGCCAATCGCGCTGCCGGTGACCACGACCAGCAATGACGCCAGCGATTTCACCAGGCTTGCCGGAGTATCGAAGCAACCGTCGCCGGTCTCCAGGGCTTCCATATAATCGGTGGCAGCATGCGGGCGCGCGATGCTGCGTCGCTGCCACAGCCAGAGAAGTGTCCCTGCCGCCAGGCCGCCCAGCGCCGGGGTAATCAGCCGCCGCCACGCCGGCAGCGACTGCGCCGCGTTGACCAGGCTTCCGCTGTCATTGCCAAGAAACAGCGTTTCCAGCACCACCATCGCATGGCGAAACAGCGCCACCGCCAGGGCGGCGAGAAAGCCAATCAGCGTGGCGATCAACAGGCGGCGGAACATCACCTGCACATCAGGATAGGGATGAAGACGGTGCATCAGTTACGGTGAGGTTCGGAAAACATGGCCTTATTGTGATAGGGAATAACCTTAGATGCAAAAGCGATAAGTGCGGGAGAGGGGCTGGGAAGCGGCGAAATAAAACCGCGCCGGATACCGGCGCGGTGAAGGGTTAACGATAGAGCGCTTTTTCCGCCACGGCGATCGGCAGATTCTCCTGCCACTGCGCCAGCGTTGCCTGCGCCAGCTGACCCAGCGCCTCGTAGAAGGGGTGGGCGGCGTGGTCGACAAAGACGCTCAGGAAGCGCCCGGACCACGGCAGCAGGTGCCAGGCCAGCAGCTGGGAAAACAACGCATCCTGCTCCGTTTCGCACAGCCACGCCGCCAGCAGCAGCAGGGTGCCGAAATGATCTTCCGGTTCGTTACGCTCGGCGTCCAGTGCGATGCCGTTCGTGCGCATCCACTCGCGCAGGGCCAGCGTGGAATCGCCAAACAGCACCGACTCTTTATCCAGCCAGACGGATCCCCATGGCGGCGCCGGCAGGGCCCACGGGCCGATAAACAGGCGCTGCCAGGCTTCTGGTAATGACTCTTCCGTCGACGCGGCAAAGGCTGACGCCAGCGGGGCGGCTACCGGGAAGGGCCACTGTTGCTGCCAGCTGCCGTCCTGGAAGGCGGCGACCAGCGGCGCAATGTGCGCGCTATTCGGCGCATAAGAGAACAGCGCGCCCAGGGTGCGGGCGCTTAACGCGACAGCGTCGCGGTTTGGGATCGGCATCATTTTTTATTCCTTTCTGCGGCGCGCGCCAGCGCGCCGTCTCATTAACCGGCAACCGCCATACCGACGGTCATATGCAGACCATAAAACAGGCCGCGGCCAATACATTCCGCGATCAGGACCAGCAGCAGGCCGATCAGCAGCCCCGTAGCGCGCGGCGGTTGGCGGCGGATCAGCGGACACAGCCAGCAGCCAAGACCGAGAGCCAGCAGTATCAGGCGTAACGCCTGGAGTGTGCCGTAATCTGGCAGCAGGGTGGCTGCCTGCTGGACTGAACTGTGAATGGTGCTGAGCCCGGCGCTTTGCATGATGATAACGGCGGCGCTGATCGCCAGCGCGGCCACGCTAAGCCCGGCAAAAAACCAGCCGTTAAAGTCAACTTTCGCCAGCCGCAGCAGCAGGGCGGCGAACAGCGGCCCGCTGAGGAGCACCGTCAGGAAGAACGCGCTGGTAGTGTAGCCATTGTACCATGTTGGCACAGTATCGATTTGGTAAACCCGGGTCATCGCCAGAACAAACAGCAGCCCCAACAGCATGGTGAACACCAGCCAGATTTTACCCAGCGCCGCCGGCATTTTGCCTACTACCGCCAGCAGCCACCAGAATCCTCCCACGGCGAAGAACAAGGCGCCGCTGGCGATTTCATTGCTCAGCGCCGAGGCGCCGACGCGGTTCAGCGAGTTAAACGCCCGCAGCGGCGAACCGAGATGCATCACTGAAGCAAGAAAACCGATGCCCATCAGCAGCCAGATAAAAAACATGCTGCGCACCAGCCGCTGCTGCGCTTCGCGCTGGTCTGTCAGCGATAGCCAGCCCAGCCCGCTGACGATAGTCGCGCCGACCACGCATTGCCCCAGTACCGTAAACAGTACCAGCGGCCATTCATGCCATCCGCTTCCCATCTCACACCTCCTTTGGATTTGCCAGATAACCGGTGGTATCACCACACGGCCGGGCATTGGCGTTCGGTTTGATAACGATGCTCGGCCTGGTAAAGTGCGCCGACGGCAGCGGGGCCACCGCGGCCAGCTGGCCGTGCTTGGCGCGCAGCTCGGCAATCGGTCCGAAATCGAGTGCCCGCAGCGGGCAGGACTCGACGCAGATCGGCTTTTTCCCCTCGGCGACGCGCTCGTGACAGCCGTCGCACTTGGTCATATGGCCTTTGTCGGCGTTGTACTGCGGGGCGCCGTACGGGCAGGCCATATGGCAGTAGCGGCAGCCAATGCACACCGCTTCGTTGACCACCACAAAACCATCGTCGCGCTTGTGCATCGCCCCACTCGGGCAGACCTTGGTGCAGGCCGGATCTTCGCAGTGGTTACAGGCGATGGATAGGTAGTAGGCGAATACATTCTGCTGCCAGACGCCGTTGTCCTCCTGCCAGTCGCCGCCGGCATACTCATAGATGCGACGGAAGCTGACCTCCGGGGTGAGATTCTTGTAGTCCTTACAGGCCAGTTCGCAGGTTTTACACCCGGTACAGCGAGCGGAATCGATAAAGAATCCATATTGCGTGCTCATGGTTTACTCCTTAAACCTTCTCTATGTCGACCAGGTTGGTATGCTGTGGATTCCCCTTCGCCAGCGGCGACGGGCGGTGGGTGGTCAGCGTATTCATGCAGGCGCCATGGTCGATCCGGTCTCCGGCCATATTCGCGTCGTGCCAGGCGCCCTGGCCCATCGCCGACACGCCCGGCATGATGCGTGGCGTCACTTTCGCCGGAAGACGGACTTCGCCGCGCTGATTAAAGACGCGCACCATATCGCCGTTTTTAATCCCGCGTTTTTCCGCGTCAAGCGGATTGAGCCACACCTCCTGGCGACAGGCCGCTTGTAATACATCGACGTTGCCATAGCTGGAGTGGGTGCGCGCTTTATAGTGGAAACCAAACAGCTGCAGCGGATACTGACTGCGCAGCGGATCGTCCCAACCTTCAAATGTGGAGGCGTAGACCGGCAACGGGCTGATAACTTCGTCTTTCTCCAGCTGCCAGTGGGCGGCAATCTCGGCGAGCCGGCTGGAGTAGATTTCAATTTTGCCGGACGGGGTTTTGAGCGGATGCGCTTCAGGATCGCGGCGGAAGTCGCGATAGGCGACGAAGTGGCCGTTCGGATCTTTACGCTTGTAGATGCCCATCTGTTTCAGGTCGTCGTAGCCAGGTAGCGCGGGGTCTTTCGCCACCATTTTGGCATACAGATGCTGCAGCCACTGCGCCTGCGTGCGCCCCTCGGTAAAACGTTGATGCACGTCGTCGCCGAGCCGTTTCGCGACTTCACTTAAGATCCAGTAAATCGGTTTGCGTTCGAACTTCGCCGAGGTAGCGGGCTGGATAAAAATGAGATAGCCCATATTGCCGGCATAGTCGTTGGGAATAATATCTTCCTGCTCAACGGTCATCAGATCGGGCAGCAGCAGGTCGGCGTATTTCGCCGACGAGGTCATAAAGTTGTCGATAACCACAATGGTCTCGCACTTGCTTTCGTCCTGCAGGATCTCGTGGGTCTTATTGATGTCGGAGTGCTGGTTGATGATGGTGTTGCCCGCGTAGTTCCACAGGAACTTGATCGGCACATCCAGCTTCTCTTTGCCGCGCACGCCGTCGCGGGTGGCGGTCATCTCCGGGCCTCGAGCGATGGCGTCGGTCCAGGTGAAGCAGGAGATGGCGGTCTTTACCGGATTTTCCAGCACCGGCAGACGTTCGATAGTGATGGTGTAGGTTGATTCGCGGGCGCCGCTGTTGCCGCCGTTGATGCCGACGTTGCCGGTTAAGATCGGCAGCATGGCGATCGCGCGGGCGGAGAGTTCGCCGTTGGCCTGGCGCTGCGGTCCCCAGCCCTGGCAAATATAAGCCGGTTTACTCATGCCGATTTCGCGCGCCAGCTTAATGATGCGATCGGCGGGGATGCCGGTAATACGCGAGGCCCACTGCGGCGTTTTGGCGACGCCGTCGTCACCCTCGCCAAGAATATACGCTTTGTAGTGACCGTTTGCCGGCGCCCCGACCGGCAGCGTTTTCTCATCGTAGCCAACGCAGTATTTGTCGAGGAATGGCTGGTCGACGAGATCCTCGTTTATCAGCACCCAGGCGATACCGGCGACCAGCGCGGCGTCTGTGCCGGGACGAATAGGGATCCACTCATCTTCCCGACCGGCGGCGGTATCGGTGTAGCGCGGGTCGATAACGATCATCCGCGCGTTAGAGCGCTCGCGAGCCTGCTCCAGATACCAGGTAATGCCGCCGCCGCTCATCCGGGTTTCCGCTGGGTTATTGCCGAACATCACCACCAGCTTGCTGTTTTCAATATCCGAAGTACTGTTGCCGTCGTTGCTGCCGTAGGTATAGGGCATCGCGCAGGCAATCTGTGCGGTGCTGTAGGTACCGTACTGGTTAAGCGAGCCGCCGTAGCAGTTCATCAGCCGCGCTACCGGCGACGCTGAAGGCGAGGAACGGGTGATGTTGCCGCCGACGATTCCCGAAGAGTAGTTAATGTACACGGCTTCATTGCCATACTGGGCAACGGTGCTTTTCAGGCGGTCAGCGAGGATATCCAGCGCCTCCTGCCAGCTGATGCGTTCAAATTTGCCTTCCCCGCGTTTGCCGACGCGCTTCATGGGATAGTTAAGGCGATCCGGGTGATTGATGCGCCGACGAATCGAGCGCCCGCGCAGGCAGGCGCGGACCTGGTGGTCGCCGTAGCGGTCGTCGCCGGTGTTATCCGTTTCGACGTAAACCACTTCATCATCACGCACGTGCAGCCGCAGGGCGCAGCGGCTGCCACAGTTGACCGAACAGGCGCCCCAGACGACGCGGGTGTTGTCGCCGGTAGCCTGTTGTACTGCTGCCGCGGCGCTACGCAGTGTAAAGGGCAGGGTAAGCCCGCCGGCGGCCAGCGCCAGAGAGCTGAGGGCTGTGGATTTGAGTAGCGCGCGTCGGGTGACGCCGCCGGGGGATTCCTGATTCGACATTGCTCACTCCATGATAGTTATGCTGTGCGGAGAAGGGCCGCCACGTCATTAACAGACGCAGGGGTGAGCGATAATACATTATGGGTAGCCAGCCGATCTTATCCCTGGTCAATGCAGGGATAAGATCTTTCATTTGAAACCGAAGAGGGCTTACTGAGCGTCGTTTTCGGCGGGACTGTCGCTGTTACGCGTATAGGTGATTTTGAAGGTGTCATTGGCGCAATGGCCGACCACCTGAACACCGGGCTGGTCTGCCTGATCGTTTGGCACAATGGCCAGGCTGAAGGCAGTTTCCGGTACGCCATTGTTGATGATCTTCTGCTGGATGTCACTTTTAACCCGTTCACAAGAGTCTGGGGCCGCCAGCACGGTCGTGGAGCACAGCAGTAGCGCGGCGCCTGTCCAGAGGGATAGTTTCATCTTACACTCCTTATCGATGTTATCCAGAATTAAGCATAGCAGAACTGGTGTAAACAATTGTATTTGCTAATATGATCTGATGTACACAAAAGGAATCGCCTGTGAAAAGATTGTATTGGCTGATCCCGGCAGCGCTGCTGCTGACGGCGTGCGACCGCAAAAGCGCCCCGGAAGCCTTCACCCCCGAGATGGCGAGTTTTTCCAATGAGTTTGAGTTCGATCCGCTGCGCGGGCCGGTGAAAGATTTTAGCCAGACGCTATTGGATGAACACGATGTGGTGGTCAAAAAGGTGAGCGCTCAGCTGTCAAAAGAGGGATGTTTTGATCTGCTGACCCTGGAAGATGTGGAGAACAATACCGGCGCCACGCTGCTGCTGGATGCCAACTATTACGTCGATGGGCGCACCCACGAGAAGCGACTGCGCCTGCAGGGCAAGTGTCAGCTGGCAGAGATGCCTGCCACCGGGGTGAGCTGGGAGACGGATGATAACGGTTTTATTATCAGTGCCCGCGGCAAAGAGACCACCGCCACCTACCGCTATGACAGCGATGGCTATCCGCTGGGAAAAACCACCACCGCCAAAGAAGAGCAATTTACCGTCGCCTCCACGCCGTCGAAGGATCCGCGCAAGAAAATGGACTATACCGCCATCAGCACCTTCAACGAACGCACGCTGGGCACGGTGCGTCAGACCTGCGACTATGATCGCCACGACAATCCGCTGAGCTGTGAGCTGCAGATTATTGATGAAAGCGTGCAGCCGCCGCTGACTCGCCACTACACCATCAAGAACCGCATTGATTATTACTGAGCCGTCGGCTTTAGCAGGGCCGGACCAGGGGTTTTGTGTTCGGCCAGATACTGGTGCTGGAACAGACACATGCGGATGGTGTTGCGGTACTCGCCGTTAATGAAAAATTCATGGATCAGTTCACCCTCGACGATAAAGCCGAGCTTGCGGTAAATATGGATCGCTTTTTCATTCTCTTTATCGACAATTAAATACAGCTTATACAGATTAAGAACCGTAAAACCGTAGTCCATGGCCAGCCGCGCCGCGCGAGTGGCAAGGCCTTTTCCCTGGAAGTCCGGTGAGATGATGATCTGGAACTCGGCCCGGCGGTGCACATGGTTGATTTCAACCAGCTCCACCAGCCCGGCTTTATCGCCATTGCATTCGATCACAAAGCGACGTTCACTTTGATCGTGAATATGTTTGTCGTACAGATCGGAGAGCTCAACGAAGGCCTCGTACGGCTCTTCAAACCAGTAGCGCATGACGCTGGCGTTGTTATCGAGCTGGTGGACAAAGCGCAAATCTTCCCGTTCGAGGGGGCGGAGTTTGACGTGTAGCGCGTCGGTCATGGGTAATCCTGTGGTTAAAGCTGAACAGAGCGTTATGAAAGGCGGCGCCAGCAGGCGCCAGCGTTGACAGGAAGCGGATCAGGGATTGATTGCCCGGCCGGTGCGGCGGTCAAGGCAGCGCAGGGTGTTCGGCTCCCAGTAGGCGTTGACGTTGGCGCTTTTCTGGCAGTTATCCTGCGCGTCGAAGGCGACATCGGTTTTGTCCCACTCTTTTTCCGCCCGCTTATTGACCTTCTGGCGCAGGCTGCGGGTGTCGTTCCATTGCTCTTTTTCCATCGACGCCTGCTGACGGCTTTGCGCGCTGTCGCCAGATTCAATCACCAGCCGGTCGGTGGCGGCGAAGGAGCTGGAGGTATAGACCACGGCGCTCAACGCCAGAATGGCGGTCAGGCACCAGCGTTTGTTCAGTGTCATGTTCATCACGATTTCCTTTAAGTGATGGGTTAACCCTCAGGTTAAGTTTACTACAGCTCTTTTGCCGGGCATAGCCGACAAAACAGCGTGGGGCAGAAGCCATTATCGCGTAGAATGGTTCAACGCTTTGTCTCATTTACGAATCTTTTAATGCTCAAAACAACGCTCCTGTTCTTTGCCACCGCCCTGTGCGAAATCATCGGCTGCTATCTGCCGTGGCTATGGTTAAAGCGCGGGGCCACGCCGCTGCTGTTGATCCCCACCGGCCTGGCGCTGGCGCTGTTCGTCTGGCTCCTGACGCTCCATCCTGCCGCCAGCGGGCGGGTCTATGCCGCCTACGGTGGGGTGTACGTCTGTACCGCCTTGCTCTGGCTGCGGGTCGTGGATGGCGTCAAGCTCAGCCATTACGACTGGGCCGGGGCGATCATCGCCCTGTGCGGCATGCTGATCATCGTGGCGGGCTGGGGGCGGGCCTGAGCTCGCCTTGTGTGATCGCTGCCACTTTTTTAAACCTTAATTCTTGTATGGTAGTCGACCTGTTGCCTTACTTATCAGACATTCTCTTTTGTTATGACTCTGTAAGGAACAACGATGGCTATCGAGACACTTGCCGCCCGGACGGGGGCGACGCCGCTGCGTATCCGTCGGGTGCAGAAGATCACCCTGACGCTGCTGTTTATCGCCGGTATCGTCAACTTTCTTGACCGCTCTTCGCTGAGCGTCGCCGGGGAGGCGATACGCGCCGACCTGGGACTCAGCGCCACCGAGTTTGGGGTGCTGCTCTCCGCCTTTTCGCTCTCCTACGGCTTCGCACAATTGCCGTCGGGAATATTGCTGGATCGCGTTGGACCGCGCATTGTGCTCGGCGCCGGACTGATTTTCTGGTCCGCAATGCAGGCCCTGACCGGGATGGTCAATTCGTTCTCGCATTTTATTCTGCTGCGCATTGGACTCGGGATTGGTGAAGCGCCATTTATGCCCGCCGGTGTGAAATCAATCAATGACTGGTATGCGCAAAGAGAGCGCGGTACGGCGGTGGGGATATTTAACTCCTCGACGGTGCTGGGGCAGGCCATTGCGCCACCGGCTCTGGTTATTATGCAACTGGCCTGGGGCTGGCGAACGATGTTTGTGGTGATTGGCTTAGCCGGTATCGTGGTCGGTCTGTGCTGGTATGTGGGCTACCGAAATCGCCGGCACTTCACCCTTCAGGAAGAGGAGCAGCAGTATCTGGCCAGCGAGGAGGTGGCCCGCCCGGCGCTGAAATTTAGCGAATGGCTGGCTCTGTTTAAACGGCGCACCACCTGGGGAATGATTCTGGGCTTTTCCGGTGTGAACTACACCGGCTGGCTGTATATCGCCTGGTTGCCCGGCTATTTGCAGGCGCAGCAAGGGTTAAGCCTGGCCCGTACCGGCTGGGTGGCGGCGATCCCGTTCCTTGCCGCGGCGGTGGGGATGTGGGTCAATGGCCTGGTGGTCGATGCCCTGGCGCGCAGAGGTTACGATCTGGCGAAAACCCGCAAAACGGCGATCGTGATCGGTCTGGTGCTGTCGGCCCTGGGCACCCTGCTGGTGGTACAATCCTCAACGCCGACCCAGGCGGTGGCTTTTATCTCCATGGCGCTGTTTTGCGTCCATTTTGCTGGGACGTCGGCCTGGGGGCTGGTGCAGGTATTGGTGGCGGAGCATAAAGTGGCTTCGGTGGCAGCGATCCAGAACTTTGGCAGCTTTGTGTTTGCCTCCTTTGCGCCGATCGTCACCGGCTGGGTGGTGGATACCACCCATTCTTTTAATCTGGCGCTGGTGATCGCCGCCGGCGTGACCTTCACCGGGGCGTTGTGTTACTTCTTTATCGTTAAAACCCGTATCGACTAACCGCCAGACCGGACTCCCGGCTAAGTGACAGGCCCGCAGGGACGCGTGGCCGGTGTGTCTTTCGTCGACTTCTTATATTTCCTCGCGGCGACTGTTTCCCATTCCATCAGCGATGATTCTGTGACGGTTCACTCCCGGCAGCGACCGTCTGCATCTTCTTGTATGGTAGTTGACAGAAATCAAAGATGTTATACCAATTGCGTGCGATGGTTGAGACACAAAGGCATTCTCCTCGAGAGTTCTCCCCGAGAATGGTTGATGAGACACATAACAACGAGAGTCATCATGGAAAACACCCTTTTAACCGCCAACGCCATGCTGCCAGGCTACGATCGCAGCGCGCTGATCCCCCGTATCGTGCACCTTGGTTTTGGCGCATTCCACCGCGCCCATCAGGCGGTATATGCCGATATTCTTGCCAGTGAACATGGCAGCGACTGGGGCTATACCGAAGTCAATCTTATCGGCGGCGAGCAGCAGATCGCCGACCTCCGCCAGCAGGATCGGCTGTACACTGTGGCCGAAATGTCCGCCGACGCCTGGACCGCACGCGTGGTTGGGGTGGTGAAGCAGGCGCTGCACGCCCAGGTTGATGGCCTCGAAGCGGTGCTGGCGGCGATGTGTGAGCCTCAGGTAGCCATTGTCTCCCTGACCATTACCGAGAAAGGTTATTGTCATTCGCCGGCCAGCGGCGAGCTGCAGCTCGATCACCCGCTGATCGTCGCCGATCTGCACAACCCGCACCAGCCAAAATCGGCGCCGGGCGTGGTGGTGGAGGCACTGGCTCGCCGTCGGGCGGCAGGCTTGCCGGCTTTTACCGTGATGTCCTGCGACAACATGCCGGAAAACGGTCACGTCATGCGCAATGTCGTCTGCGCCTACGCCCGGGCGCTGGACGCGGAGCTAGCGGCCTGGATTGAACAGAACGTCACCTTCCCATCGACCATGGTGGACCGCATTGTCCCGGCCGTTACCGCGGAAACCCTCGATAAAATTGAGCAACTGACCGGCGTGCGCGACCCGGCCGGGGTGGCCTGCGAACCTTTCCGTCAGTGGGTGATTGAGGATAACTTTGTTGCCGGACGTCCGCAGTGGGAAAAAGCGGGAGCGGAACTGGTCGCCGATGTGGTGCCTTTTGAAGAGATGAAGCTGAGGATGCTTAACGGCAGCCACTCGTTCCTTGCTTATCTGGGCTATCTGGCCGGTTATCAGCACATCAATGACTGTATGCAGGACGACAGCTACCGCCGCGCGGCGCTGGCGCTGATGCTGGACGAACAGGCGCCGACGCTGAAAGTGCAGGGGGTGGATCTACCGCGCTACGCCAGTCTGCTGATTGACCGCTACTGCAATCCGGCGTTGAAGCACCGTACCTGGCAGATAGCCATGGACGGCAGCCAGAAGTTGCCGCAGCGCATGCTGGACTCAGTACGCTGGCATCTGGCGCACCAGCAAGATTTCACGCTGCTGGCGCTCGGTGTGGCGGGCTGGATGCGCTATGTCGGCGGCATTGACGATGCCGGCCAGCCGATTGAGATTTGCGATCCGCTGTTGCCGGTTATCCAACAGGCGGTGGCGGCCAGCGCCGAGGGTGAAGCGCGGGTGAAAGCGCTGCTGGGTATTGAGGCGATCTTCGGCCTGGCGTTGCCGCAGGAGCCCCGTTTCGTCTCGGCGGTGACCCGCGCCTATCTGGCGCTGCAGCGGCAGGGGGCCAAAGCCACCGTCGCCGCGTGGGCAGCCGAGCAATAATCCGCTTCCGGTGTCGGCCTCGTCGTCGACACCGGCTATTTTGTTATCTCTGCCACCTTCCGCTGATATTTCCTTTTTTTTTTGCTGTCGATCGGTCTTGGCGCGCTGAAAAGATGATCGAACGCAATGTCTATACATAACTCTATATTTCCCTGATTTACTAAAGATAATTAGCTGTTATTTTTCCGATTAATGGCTGGTAATTTACTGCCATAATGGCATAGTTAAGTCATTGAAAAAGAACTTTCTCTGGAAAAGGAGTACGGGCCATGTATAAAAAAATTTTATTGCCTGTTGATGTCTTTGAAATGGATTTAAGCGATAAAGCTGTGCGTCACGCGGAATTCCTCGCCACTGCAGAAAACGGTGAAATCACATTGCTCAACGTTCTGCCGAACAGCAGTCGTTCACTATTACGCGGCTTTACGGCGGATATTCGTAAATTTGAAGCCTATATGAAAGAAGAGTCGGAGAAAAAGATGCGCGAGGTGGCGCGACTGTTCGACATCCCGATGTCGCGGATCCATACCCGGGTGGTCTTTGGTAACGTGCGCGACGAAATTCTGGCTATCAGTAATAACGAAGAGTTCGATGTGATAGTGGTTGGCTCCCGCAAACCGGGCATCTCCACCCATCTGCTGGGCTCCAACGCCGAGTCGATTCTGCGCTACGCCAAAACGCCGGTGCTGGTCGTCCGTTAATCCCCTCAATGACGACGGCTGCGTCAGCCACGCTGGGCAGCCGTCTGACCATTAATCTTCGCTAAACCAGTCGCGGTTCTCCTGGCGGATCAGTAACACGGACTCGCTGATTTCATGCAGATGGACATTCATTGCCTGCTCTACTGCCTCCGCGTCGCGTTTTTCCAGCGCGGTGAAAATCTCATGGTGCTGACGCAGGAGCATCTCCGGCGAGGTGATATGGTCCAGGCTCATGTAGCGCACGCGGTCGATGGCGGCTTTAATATTTTCCACCGTATCCCATGCCAGCTGACAATCGGCAATGATCGACAGCTTCTGGTGAAACTCATCATCAAGCAGGAAAAAGTCGTTTGATTGTTGTCTGTCGACGGCAATACGCTGCTGATGGAGATTCTGCTCCAGCTGATAAACCTGTTCATCGTTAATCATGCCGGCGGCGCGGCGGACCACCGCGCACTCAATCGCCTGGCGGACAAAGCAACCATTGCGCACCTGCGACAAGGAAATTTTATTGACGTAGCTGCCGCGCTGGGGACGTATCTGGATAAGCCCATTTTCTGCCAGCTTGATGAAGGCCTCGCGCACCGGCTGACGCGACACATCGAAACGCACGGAGACTTCTTTCTCGGACAGCGGTGTGCCAGGCGGGATCAGGCAGTGAACGATATCCCGGCGGAGGATGCGATAAATTTGCTGATTGACGGGTTGCGTCGGATTCAGTTGCGATTCTGCGGCCATTGATGGTTACTTTTTAAGGGATTATGCGCACTATTTTACGCGTTTTTTGCGGTTCCGCCCATACCCGGCCCGCAGGCCGGGTGGCTGACGGTTAGCCCTGACGGTGAATACTGAGTCCGGCAAAGCTCTGGCTCACCGGCATCATCTCCAGGGTGTTGATGTTGACGTGCTTCGGCAGGGTGGCCACCCACCAGACCGCCTCGGTCACATCTTCCGGCGTCAGGGCTTCGGTGTTCTCATAAGTTTTCCCGGCTTTGGCGTCATCACCTTTAAAGCGGACGTTGGAGAACTCGGTGCCTCCCACCAGACCCGGCTCGATGTCGGTGACGCGCACCGCGGTGCCGTGCAGGTCGGTACGAAGATTCAGGCTGAACTGACGGACGAAGGCTTTGGTCGCCCCATAGACGTTGCCCCCGGCATAAGGCCAGCTGCCTGCCGTGGAGCCAATGTTAATGATATGCCCGCGATTGCGCTCCACCATACCCGGCAGGACCGCGCGGGTCATGTACACCAGCCCTTTATTATTGGTGTCGATCATATCTTCCCAGTCTTCCACGCTGGCGCGGTGAGCCGGCTCCAGACCCAGCGCCAGACCGGCGTTATTCACCAGGACGTCAATCGCCTGCCACTCAGCGGGCAGATCGGCAATCAGCGTCTCAATGGCGGCGCGGTTACGGACGTCAAGCTGGGCGATATAAAGGTTATCACCGAGGTCGTCTTTCAGCGTCTTCAGGCGCTCTTCACGACGTCCGGTGGCAATCACTTTATGGCCGTTAGCGACGAAACGGCGAGTAATACTTTCACCAAAACCGGCAGTGGCACCGGTAACCATGATAATCATCTTACTGTTCCTCAACGCTTTTTGTGTTTTCATACCATAGCACGCACAGACGGCGACCGGTAACGGAAATCATTGCGACCCCTTAAGGAGAAGCCTAATCTTACAGGATTAGCCTGTGCAGGAGAGAAAGATGTCTGAACAAAATCCCTTTTTTAGCGTCAGTTTGCTGCCTTACCAGGCACCCCCGTTTGATCTCATCCAGGACTGCCACTATCGCCCGGCGTTTGATGAGGGTGTCCGGCAGCAGCGCGCGGAGATCCGCGCGATAATCGACAGCCCGGAGCCGGCGAATTTTGCCAACACTCTTGAGGCCCTTGAACAGAGCGGACAGCTGCTGGCGCGAGTGACGCGGGTCTTTTTCGCCATGGCTGGCGCCCACACCAACCCGTTCATTCAGTCTCTGGATGAAGAATTTTCCGCTGAGCTCGCCGAGCTGGGGAATGACATCTGGCTTAACGAGGCCTTGTTTCAGCGAGTGAACAGCGTCTATGAGCAGCGTGACGCGCTGGCGTTAGACAGCGAATCTCATCGTCTCCTGACCCTCACCTGGCAACGTTTTGTTCATGCCGGGGCGACGCTGGCGCCGGCGCAGAAGGCGGTGCTGCGCACGCTGAACACCGAAGCGGCGACCCTGCAAAGTCAGTTCCAGCAGCGGCTGCTGGGGGCGGCCAAAAGCGGTGGCCTGGTGGTTGATTACCGACATCAACTGGATGGCCTGGCGGATGAGGAGATAGCGGCGGCGGCCGATGCGGCGCAGGAAAAAGGGCTCAGTGACCGCTGGCTGCTGACGCTGACCAATACCACCCAGCAGCCGCCGCTGCTCTCTTTGCGCGACCGACAGACGCGGGAGAATCTCTTTGCCGCTGGCTGGACGCGCAATCAGCAGGGCGATGAGCATGATACACGTCGCCTGGTGCTGCGACTGGCGGCGATCCGCGCGCAGCAGGCGGAGCTGCTGGGCGCGGCCGATTACGCCAGCTGGGCGCTGACCGATCAAATGGCGGCCTCTCCGGCGGAGGCATTAACTTTTATGCGCCGGATCGCGCCGGCAGCGCGGGCGCGGGCGGAACGAGAGCTGGCTGACATCCAGCAGGTGATTGACAACGAGGGCGGGGCGTTTCGCGCCGCGGCATGGGACTGGCTCTATTACAGCGAACAGGTGCGGCGAGCTGCCTTTGCCATTGATGATGCGCAGCTTAAACCCTATTTTGCTCTCGAGCGCGTGCTGCAGGATGGCGTCTTCTGGACGGCCACGCAGCTCTTTGGCCTCCGCTTTGTCGAGCGCTTCGATATCCCCGTCTATCACCCGGATGTTCGGGTCTGGGAGATCTTCGATCACAACGGCGAAGGGATGGCGCTGTTTTACGGTGACTACTACGCTCGCGACTCAAAGAGCGGCGGCGCCTGGATGGATGTGTTTGTCGAACAGTCTACCCTGCGGGAGCAGCGACCGGTTATCTACAATGTCTGCAACTACGCCCGGCCGCAGGCAGGGCAGAGCGCGCTGTTGTCGTGGGATGAGGTGATCACTCTGTTCCATGAGTTTGGCCATACCCTGCATGGGCTGTTCGCCAGCCAGCGTTACGCCAGTCTCTCCGGAACCAATACCCCGCGCGATTTTGTCGAATTTCCTTCGCAGATCTTCGAACACTGGGCCAGCCAGCCGCAGGTGTTTGCCCACTACGCGAAGCACTACCAGTCCGGGGAGCCGATGCCGGAAGCGCTACGCGACAATATGTTGCGTGCGGCAACCTTCAATAAAGGGTACGACATGAGCGAGTTGTTGGCTGCTGCGTTGCTTGATATGCGCTGGCATAGCCTGTCGACCTCGGCAATACCGGCGGACGTGGATGGGTTTGAGCAGAAGATATTGCAGGAAGAACACCTGGATCTGGCGGCCGTTCCGCCGCGCTATCGCAGCAGCTATTTCTCCCATATCTTCGGCGGCGGTTATGCGGCAGGCTATTACGCCTATCTGTGGACCCAGATGCTGGCCGACGACGGCTATCAGTGGTTTGTGGAGCACGGCGGTTTGACCCGTGAGAACGGTCAGCGCTTCCGGGAAGCGATTCTGTCGCGCGGCAATAGCACTGATTTAGCTGAACTTTATCGCCAGTGGCGCGGGCACGATCCACAGATTGAGCCGATGCTGAAAAATCGCGGGTTGAATGCGTAGGGCCATTTCGGGCTGGCACGATAACCGGGCGCGATGCCCGGTTTTTTATCCAATTTTTTCGGCAAAACCGCTGCAAAAGTCTTTCCGAAAATGAATCCTTAAACCAGGTAAAATTTGCAGGAGGATAGAGCCCCATTTTTTCACGTAGCTCAAATTTATAGTGTGATGGACATATCCATGCAACGGAGATCTGTTTGGGCAAGTCTTGATGGGGATGTCGTTTCCTTGATAAACATAAAGCCATGCTTTTCGTAGAAAGTTTGCGCGTTTGGTGTTGAGGTCAGGGTTAGCTGTTTCAGCCCTCTTGTCATCGCCTCTTCTTTAATCGTTTCAATAATCAGGCTAGCAAAACCTTTACCAAAAAAATCCGGCAATGTAAAAATAGCTTCTACGCTACCCTCGGTAAGATCCAGATACCCCGTTGCCACCAATCCTGTATCTGGCAGCTCGACAACAAAGAAAGGATTTTCCGTAATTACCTCCCTGTAATGTTCAGGCATCGCTTCGGGTGTCCAGGCTTCAAGTACCTTGGCGCTATAACTTGGCTTACATCCTTCCCGGATAGAAAGGTTCCTTATATTCCAACATTCCTCTGCCTCTTCTGGTACAGCAAGTCTGATTTTCATTTGTTCTTCCTTTTCGTCTTATTATCTTTATAGATTTATCATGAAACGGGTTCGTTTCAACTCTGTTTGGCAAAAGAGTAAAGTCCGCGCCTGGTCCTGTGCAGACGGAGCGTGGAGCCAGCGCTTCGACGCAGAACACTTTCCATCTCCTGGCGGACAGCGCATGACTTCCCATACCTAAAAGGGTATAGCTGGGCATCAATATAGTATTGGAAAGGGGGTTAGACCCGTGATTAAGATTGAATCACCCGCCAGACAGGGCGAACGAATACCCAGACAGAGGTGATCATTCTATGAGTAACGCAATAACTAAAGTCCAGAACGCCAATGCACGCCGTGGCGGTGATGTATTGTTAGAAGTTCTGGAAAGTGAAGGGGTGGAATATGTATTTGGTAATCCGGGGACAACCGAACTGCCGTTTATGGATGCGCTGTTAAGAAAACCGTCAATTCAGTACGTGTTAGCTCTGCAGGAAGCGAGTGCAGTCGCCATGGCGGACGGTTATGCGCAGGCAGCAAAAAAACCAGGCTTTCTGAATCTGCATACCGCCGGTGGTTTAGGCCACGGCATGGGAAATCTGTTGAATGCAAAATGCTCACAGACACCACTGGTGGTGACGGCGGGGCAGCAGGATTCACGCCACACGACAACCGACCCATTATTGTTGGGTGATCTGGTCGGTATGGGTAAAACGTTCGCGAAATGGTCACAGGAGGTTACCCACGTTGATCAGCTACCGGTATTAGTTCGCCGGGCCTTTCACGATTCTGACGCTGCACCGAAAGGCTCCGTTTTCCTGTCGCTTCCGATGGATGTGATGGAGGCGATGAGTGCTATCGGCATCGGCGCGCCTTCTACTATCGACCGCAATGCAGTCGCGGGTTCGTTACCTTTGTTGGCGAGTAAGCTGGCGGCATTTACTCCGGGTAACGTCGCACTGATTGCCGGCGACGAAATCTATCAAAGTGAAGCGGCCAATGAGGTTGTTGCTCTTGCTGAGATGCTTGCCGCTGACGTGTACGGTTCAACATGGCCGAACCGGATCCCCTATCCAACAGCACACCCTCTCTGGCGGGGCAATCTGTCCACGAAAGCGACGGAAATTAACCGAGCATTAAGCCAGTACGATGCTATTTTTGCCCTTGGCGGTAAGTCGCTTATCACTATTCTTTATACCGAAGGTCAGGCAGTGCCGGACCAGTGTAAAGTGTTCCAGTTATCAGCTGATGCAGGCGACCTGGGACGCACCTACAGTAGTGAACTCTCCGTGGTTGGCGATATTAAATCATCGTTAATGTCACTGCTACCTGAACTGGAGAAAGCCACGGCAAACCATCGCCGTGATTATCAACGCCGTTTTGAAAAGGCGGTTAATGAGTTTGAATTAAGCAAAGAACGTCTGCTCGGACAGGTTCAGGAACAACAATCTGCTACGGTAATTACGCCGTTGGTGGCGGCATTTGAGGCAGCAAGGGCGATCGGACCAGATGTGGCCATTGTTGACGAGGCGATTGCCACCAGCGGCTCGCTTCGCAAATCTCTCAACAGTCACCGTGCGGATCAATATGCCTTTTTACGCGGCGGTGGCCTGGGATGGGGAATGCCCGCGGCTGTCGGCTATTCACTCGGTTTGGGAAAAGCGCCTGTGGTGTGCTTTGTGGGAGATGGCGCGGCGATGTACTCCCCTCAGGCTCTCTGGACGGCCGCACATGAAAAACTGCCAGTCACCTTTATTGTCATGAATAATACGGAATATAACGTATTGAAAAACTTCATGCGTTCTCAGGCAGATTATACGTCGGCCCAAACAGATCGCTTCATCGCAATGGATTTGGTTAATCCGGCAGTGGATTATCAGGCACTGGGTGCATCGATGGGGCTGGAGACCCGAAAAGTTATCCGTGCCGGCGATATCGCCCCGGCCGTTGAGGCCGCGCTGGCGAGTGGCAAGCCTAACGTGATCGAAATCATCATCAGTAAAAGTTAATCGTTAATCCGTCCGGACTGTGCCGCATCCAGTTTATCCTTGATACTGCGGCACAGGTTCACAAAACCCGGTAAAGCCGGATTCGTGTTCTTTGCCGACCACATCAGCATATTCTCCACCATATTCGGATTTTCCAGCCTCCGGTAAACCACACCGCGTAATTGAGCATTCTCCATACTGGCAGGAATAAGCGCGACACCAACACCATGGGCCACAAAATTCATCACAGTCTGCTGCACGGAGGCTTCCAGACCTATTTGCGGACTAAATCCAGCTTTGAGGCACTGATGAAGGATGGAATCATAGAGCATCGGCGCGCTCTGGCGCGGAACCGTGATGAACGGGTCATCACAGAGTGATTCAAGTCTGAAATGCTCGCGTTGAGCCTGAGAGTGGTTGGCAGGAAGGGCGGCGATGAGCGGCTCACGCAAGAGCACCAGTGAATGAATTCCCGGCGTGGCCGTCTCGGAGAAGCTAATTGCCGCGTCCAATCTGCCATCCTGTAATGCGGCATGTAAATCAGAGGGGACCCTCTCCTGAAAATGCAATTCCACGTCGGAACAGGTATTCCTGTGCTGCATCGCAACATGCGGCACAACGCTATAGCTGGCATACATTGTTGCGCCTAATTTCAGAACCCCTTTCTGCCCTGATTCTATTGCTCGTACGTTATTACAGGCCTGCTCCAGCATTGCCAGCATTGCGCGACAGTCCAGCAGAAATTGCTCACCGGCAAGGGTTAAACTGACCCCTTTAGCGGCCCGGTTAAATAGCTTTGCACCGAGGATAGTTTCCAGCTGGGCTATTTGCCGGCTTAAGGGAGGCTGCGAAATATTAAGTTTACTGGCGGCTTTGCCAATGTTTCCGGTTTCAGCAACAGTGCAAAAGTTAATCAACTGATTAAGGGTCGGTTTCATAAGCATTCCTGAAGCAGGTTCATACCTTCCAGGGTATCACTTGTTTGCCGCAGAGAGGCATATGAAATTAAGCGTTCTGGCGTTCAAGTTGAAGCAGGTGTGTGGCCACTCCCCATCTGATTGCTATGCATTTCCCATCCCGGAAATCGAACACCGAGTAACTTGCATTAGGGTGAGCGTACCGCGAAAAGTTTTCAATAGTTCCTTCTTTAAGCACCGCCAGCACGCCCTGGCTGACTTGCCCATGCGTGACAATACAGACGCGCTGATGTTCTGTGGTTTCTTGTAGGTTTTGTATGAAACCTGTCACTCGTCGGGTTGCTTGTGCTAATGACTCTCCCTCTGGCGGGCAATACTCGGCATCATGAGTGAATAACGCATGCGCATCGTGGGGACGTTGTTGCATGAGTTGTGACGTTAACATACCTTCGAACTGGCCAAAGGCCTGTTCTTTGAGGGCCGGCTCAGCTATCAATGGGCAACGAAAACGGTCAGCCAGGCGCTGTCCCATTTGCCAGGCACGACCAAGCGGAGACGTGTAAACGCAGTCTACCCGGTAATCACTCGCTGCAAACGCGGCAAGTAAAGCTAATGTTTGGCGCTCCCCCCGAGGGGTTAACGCACTATCACTCTGTCCCTGAATCATTCCTTTTATATTCCACTCTGTTTCCGCGTGTCGAACAAGTATCACTTGCATCATTAAATGGCCATGTATGGTGTTGATTTAACTGCTACAGTTTAGACAAATCCCTTTAATAGAGTGGGATTTTTAGCACTGAACGAAGACAGATTCTGCCTCCCCGCTTTCCTTGTATCTGACAGTATGTCGTGATGAGATACCGTCTCTGAAATCGAGTGAGCCATCCCATTCCCTAAATCAGTGACGCCCGGTTAGGAATGTGATGCAGACAATCCAAAAAAACGCGCCAGACAATGACCCGAGCCAGCACGCTTGTCAAATGGGATGGCTAGAATGGCAAACAGCAATTTTCTTCAGGACATTTTCGCTTCGACGTTTAACTCAGCATTTAAAATATCGCGTATATTGACGAGTGCATTGCGCACCGCGGCGCCTCCTGCATAAAACAGTAATTGCAGGACAACCTCGATGATTTCTTCTCTGGTTGCCCCTGCATTTAGCGCTGCCTGAGCGTGCGCCCTCAATTGTGGAACTGTATGACCCAGAGTGACACAGGAAGCAATGACAACCAGCTCCCGCGTTTTAGCGTCCAGCCCCGGGCGTGCAAGGATGCCTCCCATAGCCCATTCGATCGAGATATCAGTAAAATCAGGGCACAAATCGGCCATGTCCTTTCGTAGTTCTTCTCCCGCACCATTTCCATACAGCTCATTAAACAATCTCATTCCTCGCTCACGGAGCTCTGTATTGGTCATCATTTTTAACCCTCCCGCACTAAGTGAAAACAGATTAAAACCTGCTGGTGAAATTTGATAAACAGCGTTATGTTTTTATCTTTAACAAGCCAGGCTTGATAATAATGAATAAACTGGAAAGTATGGCGGTGTTTGTCCGCGTCGTGGACAGAGGCAGCTTTAGCGCTGTTGCTGAAGAGATGCGAATCAGCGGAACCATGGTTGGGCTACATATCAAAGCGTTAGAGGAACATCTCGGCGTTCGCTTACTTAATCGCACAACGCGTCGGCAAAGTCTGACCGATTTTGGTCAGGTTTATTATCAGAGTTGCCGCCGGATATTAGCTGATATTGAAGATAGCGAGTCACAGGCATTTGCTCTTCACCAGAAGCCACGTGGAAAACTGAGAGTAGGTTGCCCAGTCTCCTTTGGTGTCCATGCGCTTTCGCCTGTTACTGCTCAGTTTCTTATTGAATGGACTGATATGGCAGTAGACCTGGTGCTGAGCGATAAATCGATGGATATGGCAGATGAAGGTTTGGATGTCATGATTAAGATTGGTGAGCTCCTGCATGTTAATACACTTGTTGCCCGTCCGATAGCGCCATACCGGTCAGTCATGTGTGCCTCTCCGGCCTATATAAAACGGGCAGGGGAACCCATAACACCTGAAGAATTATGCCATCATCGATGTCTTGGGTTTGCCCATCCCATTGCAGCGAATGAATGGACACTTCAGAGGGAAGGCAAACCTGTCAGATCTCCGGTAAACATCACGATGACCTGTAACAATGGGGAAGCATTGCGAAGGGCAGCATTGAATGGATTGGGAATTATTATGCAACCCGAGATCCTGTTGGCTGAAGATTTGCAAAATGGCCGACTGCTGCCTCTGATGTCTGAATTTCAACCATTAGCTAAGCCAGTGCATATATTGACCTTTGCAAACCGTCAACAGTTACCAAAAATCCGTTTATACGTTGATTTTTTATTGAAAAATTTCAGTGCATCACTCTACGCATTGAACCTTTCATAAATAATGAATTGTACGCGGCTACGGTTGACCGAATGCCGCGTCGGTGGCAGAGAGGCACCATCTGACGTTGATAAGACGTAATAATTCGCCTCTGTTCCTGAACACTCCCGAGCGCGCGTCACTTTTTAATCTTGACTTTGCATAAGATTGCTCGGTATGTTTCTCATCGTAGTGTATTATACCAGATGAAATAAAGCCGTCTGAGCGTGGATTATATCGTTCAAAGGATATATTCGCGCTAATGATTTTTATCCAGGGAAGCAATGAATAAGGAAGTGCGCGAGTGTCTGATTGGAATATTATTGTGCTGTCTCTATTTTCAGCGACGTACCTCCCTTTGTTCTGGTTCGTAGGCATGCGGATAGCCTCTGAGGACATTCTCAGAAAGAATAAATTTTACGAAGCGGATCCAAATGTTTTAGTCCCTGGATGGGCGAAGACATGCACGACGGTATTCTGTGTTTTGCACTACTGCCTGTTCCTCATACCGTTGACTATGATTGACTGGTTACATGGTTTGGCTGCATTTGGCGCAGGGATTCTGTTGCTTGTGTTTCTCCCTTTCTTCAGGAAAAGCTATATGCCTGTTTTTAAAGCACACGCTATGCGCGTTCACAGGAGGGACCCTTCAACAGGACGATTATTAATTCGTGTGTTGAAGGCTAAGACTTTTGGTTGAAAATGCTCTGTTTAGCCTTTATTCATATTACGTAAGTCTTCTGGCAAACCAGGTCCATCCGGTAACCAACCTGGCTGAATCTGGGTAGCTTTGCCTGGAGCACCAGGATCAACATGAGCCAGCGCCAAACGAACCACGATAATGTTTACCCCTTTGGCCAGCATTGAGGCAGCGGCTTCTTCTGTCGCTCCATAAGGAAATAAGGCGGAGGAGACAGGTGCATCAGTTTCACGAGTAAGTCCATGGATGCTATTAGCTGCTGAGATAGACGGTATGGTTTGCCTTTTATTCACACATCATTCAGTGCATTTCAATATCAAGGCGTTAAGGTTGCGTTAACAAACAGACGCAATACTGATGTGGCCGATCCCCTCATAAAATGGCCAAATGATGAACGAAAAACTACGCAATGCGCTACCGCACAAAGACATCCCTTTTTTCCGCCTGCTGCATATTATTGTCGCCACCCTGATTCTATTGCAGATCATTAGCTCTAATCTCACCGAAAGTGAGGCGCTTCGCGACGTATCTCTGACCGGGGTCGTGACATGGTTCCATGTTATCTCTGGATTAGCGCTGATTGTTCTTGGTGTAGTGATGCTGGTATGGATGCTTAAACAACGTGGGTTTCGTTACTATTTTGCCTGGTTGTCCCTTGATTTTCGCGGTGTAGTTGAAGACATTAAAATGCTAATGACATTTCGTCTTCCTGAAGCACATGCCGGTGGCATAGCGGCGATGATCCAGGGGCTTGGCGTACTTGCTTTGCTGGCGGTCGCACTCTGTGGAGGGCTCTGGTTTGTACTGGACATTGCGCCAGGGGCGTCATCGGCGCTGGCAGAAGCGGTCCTGCATTTGCATAAATTTCTGACGGTGTTCATTGAAACCTATTTCTGGGCACATGGTGCGATGGGATTGCTGCATATCTTCCTCACCTTTCGCAGTCAAAGGAAACATCCCGTTGTGGAGTAATCTTGTGCTCTCTCGCTAATCCCGATGAGGATGCGTATTAAAAGGAAAAAGGCATGCATCTTGAACGACACAGCATTGAAAAAGTCGGTTGGTTAAGGGCGGCGGTACTCGGGGCGAATGACGGGATTGTCTCTACCGCCAGCCTGGTGCTCGGCGTGGCGTCTGCAAATACCAGCCCTTCGGGCGTGTTGCTGGCCGGTGTCGCCGGGCTGGTTGCTGGAGCCATGTCGATGGCAACAGGGGAATATGTTTCGGTATCATCCCAGGCGGATACGGAAACCGCCGCGCTTGCCGAGGAAAAAAGTGAGCTGGACGCAGATTATCAGGGAGAGGTACGGGAACTGACGTCCCTTTATATCCAGCGCGGACTTGAGCCTGCGCTTGCCCGCCAGGTTGCAGAGCAGCTCATGGCCAAAGACGCCCTGGAGGCTCATGCCCGCGAAGAGCTGGGACTAACGGACACTCATTCTGCGCGACCTTTGCAGGCGGCCCTCTTTTCGGCCATGAGTTTTTCAGCCGGGGCGGGGTTGCCCTTGATCGTTGCAGTGCTTTCGCCAGCAAAACTGATTTTTATCGCTATTTTCCTTTCCACTCTCTTTTCACTGGCGGCTCTTGGCTATCTCTCTTCCATGGTGAGTAACGCACCGCCTGTCAGAGCTATCAGCAGAATTACGTTCTGGAGCACGCTGGCCATGCTTTTTTCGATGGGGATTGGGCGTATAGCCGGGCAGGTACTGTTGTAAAAATCGCTAAATTATCAAACACACCTTTAGAGAAAGAGCCATTTAATCTAACGTCCATATCGGGGTAGTCTTTAAATATAGCGAAATAACTTGTTATATAAGTTTCGCTACACCGATATCTTTCATTGAAAAAGTGGATGAAAAAATGGTTTTGATTGCTACTATGTTTCTGTACTCTCTGGCTCTGTCGTTTTCGCCTGGCCCGGTCAATATGGTCATTATCTCTTCCGGTGTTATACATGGCTTTAGAAAAACATTCGCCTTCGTATCCGGTGCGACGCTTGGTTTCACCTTGTTACTTATCTTTGTTAGTTTTGGGGTATACACAGTCATTGCCACGCATCCACAATTTTTCAAATACCTGAATGTTCTCGGCTCGATTTTTATACTGTATCAGGGATATAAAATTGCTACATCACACCCTGATTGGTCATTAAAAAAAGAAAATGCCCCCGGATTTGTTCAGGGAGTGTTAATGCAATGGCTCAACCCAAAAGCCTGGGCTGCCTGTACCTCTGGAACGACCTTGTTTTCTGAGCCATCAACCAGTCTGCCGCTAATACTTTTTATTATTATTTACTTTTTTATCTGTTATATCTCATTATCCATTTGGGCAATGTTTGGTGATAAAATGTCAATATTTCTTCAGGGAAGGACACAAATCCGCATCTTTAATTTATTGATGGGCGGTTTTTTATGCGTTATCGCATGTTATATGCTTTATCCACAATTATTTTAACTGTTCAAAGCTTATGTTGTTCCATGGAGTTATAAATGTAATTGATTAATTTATAGGCAGCGCTGCTGGTTGATATATTGGCAGGCCAAATGGCATAAACTTTTAGCGGCTCTAATGACCAGTCAGGAAGTACTTCATGCACCTCCCCGAGTTTAACATCATTTTCGCAGAGGAAACGGGGAGGTACGGCAAGTCCTATGTTTTGTTTAGCAAGAACATAGGCAGCTTCAATGTTATCAACGCATACCATAGGAGCATACTTAATGACCGCCAGTTCGCCGTTTTTGTGCCTGAACTCTCGAATGTTCTCTCTCATTGTTAACCCAATCCACGGCAGGGATCCCAGCTCAACGGGATGGTTAATGGGCTTGTGCTGCATGAGCAAGCCCTTTGACGCTACCAGTTGTCGTGGCAGAACAAATAGATGCCTTGCTTTGAGTGAACTGTCGGGAAGTTCGCCAATACGGAAGGCGACATCAATGCTATCGGCGATGATGTCCTCACGCAGATCACTATAAGAAATACTCAGGGAAATATCCGGGTTTTCTTTAATAAAATTCGCGAGATGGCGGGTGAATGGGCCGTTTAAAAAAACAGCAGGGAGGGAAATGCGCAGCTTGCCGACGGTAGAAATAGAGCGTTGTTTAAATTCAATGACGCCCTTTTCATACAACTCCAGCATCGATCTGGCGGTCTCCAGCAAACTGATGCCATCCTGGGTTAGTGAAATCTTCCGCGTATTTCTGTACAGCAAGGCGCTATTGAGGTTTTTCTCAAGTCTGGATAAATGTGTGCTTGCCGTGGCGGTCGTCAGGCCTAACGCTGCGGCGCCACCTGAGATTGAACCTCGTTCTACAATTTTGGCAAATACTATCAGGTAGCGGATGTCATCGATCATTTACAGTCCTGTGTTCACTCAGTCATGCTGTGCGTAGAGCCAGCAAAAGCTTCAATCCATCATAGAATTAACATATCTTATTTTCATCACCGGCAGCATATTTTTTCAAGCGCTTCACAACGCGGGCTAACCGGTTCCCGGGTATGCAAATTTGTGCTTAAATGAGCAGGCATAAATCCTCGAAGCATCATCGGTAATACTTCCCGTCAGGAGGTAAGTTTGCACATTGATACCCATCGTTTGCATCTTCGCCCGGTCATGGCTTCTGATGTCGACGATCTGTACCGAATTTATGGCGATCCCGCGACCAATACCTTTAACCCCGCCGGGCCATACCCGAATGTAGACCATGCGGAAGTCGTTCTGAGGCGCTGGCTCGCGCATTGGCAAACTTACGGCTTCGGAAACTGGGCAATAGCACCGCGCACTACCCCAGAACACATCATTGGCTTTGGCGGCGTCAGTCTTCGTAGCTATAACGATGTCATCATTAACAATCTGGGTTATCGATTTTCCACAGAGGCATGGGGAAAAGGACTGGCCACCGAGTTTGCGATTGGCACGATAAAATATGGCTTCGAGGAGATTAAGATTGCAGAGATGTCAGCGGTTGTCAGGGCTAACCATCTGGCTTCGCAGAAAGTCCTCGAGAAAGCAGGGATGAGGTACATCAACGATATTGCTGATGTAAAAGATGCGCCGCCGAGCCTGCTTTATTCATTGATGTTAAACGAGTGGTTAAACCAGTCTACTGACTGAACAAAACGTTCTGCTTAACCCTCGCGACGGATAATGACACCGTTGCTTTGGGGGCCTTTCCGGCAAAACACGCAGGCCTGCCCACGACGTTACTCTTTGGCTTCAGACCTTAAATTTACCGTGATTAACCGCAGACCGTCACGCCTGGCTTTATCCGGTGTAACCGCTCGCTTTTATTATCAAAATGCGCACATAATAATAAAAATGAGGTCTTCAGCATTATTCATTTTCAGAATTATCGCACAAGGTATTACCTTAATCTGAAATGGCTGTTGGATGGTTGTTTTCGAAAACTTATACCCCGTATTATTTGATAATCATCTTTATCTCTGAAAAGGTCGTGTATGAGTAATTTTCTGCTATTAGCCCTGGCGGTGGTGTTATTGTTAACATCATTATTTTGTGGTCTGTCATATGTTAAAGACAGAAGGAAACTTAAGATGCGTTTTAACAAAACCCGGCGTTAATTGATCGCTCTTGAGGATAGTGCAAGAGCGATGGCCGAGAATCGCGCCAGCTCTTGCTTTGTATCAATCTGGAATTTTTTCATGATGTTGATTTTGTGAGAAAAAACCGTCTTATGGCTGATGCCCAGCTCTTGCGCTATCTGCTGATTGTTCATTCCCGTTTTTATCGCATCGATAATATAAAGCTGCGACTTGGTCAATGTTAATCGTGGGCATTTAAGACACCGTTTGCTGCCTTTCTCCGGCCCCCCAGCAACGGGTTTGCTTAACGCTGTCAGACGGTTTGCGATTTGATTTTTTATACTGCGCAGATCGGCGTTAATACTGATAAAAGTGGCATCACGCAGACAAAGCGGCAAGCGGTCAACCCGCGCGCCGCTGTCGCTGGGGACAAAAACAAAAATAGGTGTCTGCTGCGGTACCTTTTTGAAGCACGGGTGGCACAGGTAATGTTCACCGGTTTCCATTTCTGTAAAGAGCACATCAGTCTGGCTAATGATCTCAGGTGAATATTCGTGAAGAGAAAAGGGCGTACGGATATTTTCTTCGATGGCGATCTCGAGAAGTAACTCGCAAATTCCCCGCTTCAGATAAATATTTTCAGTGTTAATTAAAAAATCAGGCATAGTAGTGAAGAACACGAAATGGATAAAGGTTGATTGAGTGCTTATAGCAAATTTGTTTTGCGAATATAGGCTTAGGATATTTCTAATAACCAATAAAAGCAACAAGTCCAAAATTGGACTTTTTGGGTTGATGTCGATATAAAAGTTTTAAAATCAGTGAGTTACAAATATTAATCGCGTGTGCGCTGTCAGCAATTTGGCACAAACTGCTTAAATTGCTTATAACGCATGCGTTAATTCTGGACTCAAATATATTAATTAAAGTTACTTATTCACAGCGTGAATTGCTATTTCAAAAAATATGGTGCGCAGGCGCTGATCCACGGTTAAATGTCACCAAAACGAGGCCTGCGGTTGTCATTGACGAGAAGGACGCTGGGTATAGACGCGCCGCTGCTGAGGGGGAACAGCAACGGCGTACAAAAGGATCAGTTATCAGGGTTGTTGGAAATGCCTTTCCAGACCATCCCCAGGCCGATCAACATCGACGCGAAGAGGGCGAACAAGGTGGTGGAGATAAAAATGCCGGTCATGGTGATGCCTCAGAAAGTGCGTATGCAATCTATTAGGCACGGGGCTGCGAGAAAGGTTCCTTGCCAGGCTGAGTATATTTCCGTCAGTGGCTTTTCGGCTGGTGCCAGCAAGGCTAATGCTTGTCAGCGCGCCTCGGGCGGGAGGTGATGTATGCGCTCGTCCCCACGCTGTCGCAAGGGGTAACTGTTGACAGGTGAGGTGGAGCGGTCCTGGCGTTGACATTCCTCTGAGCAACTTATATATACACGTCGCTTCTGTTTATTGCATGTTAAACAACATCAGTTATGGGACTCAGAAGCGCCACGGCCCCCGCCGTCGGGTGGGAGTCACTCTGCCACCCGGCCTGGTTATTTTTTTTTGGTGGCGAGTGATAAAAAATTTTATTTCCGCTCTTGAAAAATGCGCTGCAGATATTATTTTATATAGCGGACAAGCCATGCTTGCCTTTATGTTGAGCTTTTGAATGGATATTCAGGAGGTTAATTATGGCACTCAAAACCTTGTCAGCACTCCCCGTTTTCGCTGATTCTCTTTTTGCCGATCGTTTCAACCGCATTGACCGTCTTTTCAGCCAGTTAACTGGCGATACGCCGGTGGGCACCTTGCCGGCCTATGATTTGCAGAAAATAGATGACAGTAATTTCCTGCTCAGCGTCAGCGTGCCCGGCTGGAAAGATGAGGAACTGGAAATAGAGACCGTCGGCGGTAATCTGCATATTACCGGTAAATGTGCAGAAACTGATCCCGGGACCGACGGTAGCCAGCGCTGGATATATAAAGGTATTCGTCGCGCAGATTTCCAGCTGAGTTTCTCGCTTCCTGAACATGCCCAGATTAATCAGGCGCAGCTGGATAGTGGGATCTTAAAGGTGACTATCCATCAGGAGATCCCGGAAAGCGAAAAACCACGCAAAATTGCCATTGAGAGTCACGGCCGGGTGATTGAACACAAGGTCTGATTCGGCGACAGTTCAGACGAGTATTCGTTAAGGCCCGTGCTGCGGGCCTTTATTTTTCCACCCGAACTGACGCAATCGGTCTACGGCCGACGAGAGAAATCGATATGCTATTCTTTTAACTGGCGCGATGCTGCTGTTATTCCTTTGATATTTTGTGAGGGGTCTGAATGACAGACGAGATGAGTTACGATGCAAAACCGACCTCAGCGCTAACGGCGGAAGTGGCTCAGATGCTGGTTGCGCGTGGCTGGCGGCTAACCACGGCAGAGTCCTGCACCGGGGGCAATCTGGCGGCGGCGCTCTGTGCTCAGGCGGATACCGCGGCGTTTTATGATACTGGCGTCGTTACTTTCAGCGATGAAGCCAAACGAAACGTGCTGCAGGTTGGTGCGGAAACCCTGGCGGTACATAGCGCCGTCAGCGAAGCGTGCGTCCAGGAGATGTCGGCCGGTATTCTGGCAATGGCTGACGCCGATATCGCCATCGCCATCAGCGGCTACGCGGGACCGGAGGGCGGGGAAGATGGTACCCCCGCCGGCACGGTATGGTTTGCCTGGAATTTTCGCGGCCAAACCGAAACCAAACGGATGTGTTTTGCCGGCGACTGTGAGACCGTGGTGGCGAAAGCGGTACGATATGCCCTGGCGGCGTTGAGCGAAAAGCTTGCCCACTGGCAGTGACGATGCCCGGGTGCGTGGCCCTACAGGTCCGTTGCCTGGCGTGCTACCGGCCAGCAGATCTCCCCAATGCCGTTAAGGCACGGTCGGGAAAAGAGAAACCCCTGAAACAGACGAATGCCTACCGACTGCAGCCAGCACCACTCCTCAATGGTTTCGACGCCCTCGGCGACAACGGTGATGCCGAGATCTTCACAGCAGCGGACGACCGAGGCGACAATCGCCTGTTTGGTGCCGCTAATATGAATATCGCGCACCAGCTCTGCATCCACTTTGATTTTATCAGGCTGAAAGCGGGTCAGGAGCGACAGACCGGAGTAACCGGCGCCAAAATCGTCGATGGCCAGCTTCATGCCGGCCACGCGCAGCGCTTTGAGAACTTTGCGGAACTGGTCGAAACAGGAGATAACCTCCGTCTCAGTCACCTCGATCAAGACCTGTTCTGGCCTGAGACCTGCCGCCAGCAGATTGTCCATCAGCCAGCCTACGGCGTCAGGATGGTTATACAGCGAACCCGGCAGCAGGTTGATCGCCAGCTGCTGTTTGCCGAGCGAAAGGCGGGCGGCAAGAGAGAAGGCGAACGCTTTGCTCTCGAGGTCGAAACGGTAGCGATCTTCCGCCGCAATGGCGGCAAACATTTCCACGGGTGAGCCGCCGGTCGGGCTGCGGATCAAGGCTTCAAAGGAAGAGACCCGCCTTTTAGCCGGCTCGACGATGGCCTGCAGGGCGAACTGGCAGGGCTGGTCCGCGAGGTTGCGCGGCGAGGCGTTGCCCATTGCGGGAGTCATCGTCCAGCGAGAGGGTTGCAGAGACTCGGGCAGGCAATAGCGTCCGCCGTCGGCGATAAAGGCGCTAATCAGCCTGAACATGCGGTCGTTGATCGGCTCGGTTTCACCGAAGGTGCTGAAACGCAGTATCGCTTCTACCGCGGCGTCGCCCTCATAATGGCGGAGATCCAGCATGCGCATCCCGACATCCCGGAAGCGGCGAAAGGCCGAGTAGTCGCGCATCAGCTCCACCACGTCACGATGGCGGGGGTCGCATTGTATTGCGCTGAATAACGATTCGAGAATTTCCTCATTTCCTTCCAGCACCTGGAAGAACTGCTGGCCATTAAACAGCAGAATGCCGGTTATCCCGAGGGGCATATTTTTCCCGCTGGCGCGATGAATAAGGGCGTCAAGATCGATCAGTGGCCAGGCAGGATCAACCTGGCTGCGGTAAATCAAGGTGGTTAGCATAGTCATTCCGTTCTCTGTAACAGAGCCCGATGGCCTGTACAGATCGAAAATAGGGAGGTTGGGCCATACCCTCAAGGAGGAGGCCAGCATTTTCTGACATTCAACCAACCGTGATGTCCGCTACGCGGAACGGGAGATTCACATGGTGATTCCCTCCACTCTACAGGGAATCGGATGTTTAGCTATCTTTTTCTCAATATCGTTGCTAAAAGACAATAACAGACCATACATTTTTTTTAAAAATCGGGGGCGGAGACTTAACTTAGCGATTAAAAAATGGCTGTCAGGAATTATCCTACCACTCTATGACGTGTTCTGGAAAAGAAGAAATGAGCTTGCATGGATAATATGAGGTCAATATTATCTATGCCAATCAAATTCTTCTTATTTTTTCGAGGTTGTCATGGGTGATTTGCTTATTGTTTTATGTTTGATTTTTTGCCCCGTTATTTCTTTGTGGAGCGGTATCTCCTATATTAAAGAGAGGCGCAAAAGACGTTATGTCTTCCGTTCCAGAAGATAATGAGTTAGCATAATAATATTTTATGAGGTTAACGTCTGGCGAGTATCTGGACAAGATTGTTGAATTGCTGTCGACTCTTTAAATGGAACTTATTCATAATGTTCTTTTTATGCGAATGGATCGTTTTGTGACTAATTTTTAGTACAGTGGCCACTTCATGCGGGCTCAGGCCAATGCTGAACGCGTAGATGACTTTGGTTTGCGCGTCGCTCAATGACTTACAGGGGCAATTTATGCAGCGACGCAGACGATTAAAGGGAGAGCCATGCTGTTCCGTTAAGGGGTGTTGAATTGCGTGACCTATCGCCTCCTTAAGAAGATGAACGGCGGTGTGCGGGTGTATAAACACCGCATGCTTAAAACAGTTGGGTAAGTGATCGATGACGGTAACCTCTTCATCATTCAGGAAAATAAAAAGTTGATAATTCTCTGTAGCGTGCTGTAAAAGTTCATGGCATAAGTACCATTCTCCCGTCACCATTTCAGTGAATATGACATCGGCTTGTGCAATCGACGCCGGCTTCCATTGCTGAGAAAACTGATAATGCGATCGCTCGCACGCCTGCATCGTTTCATTAACCAGTTCGGCAATCGCGACCCGCAGATAGTGATTTTTTATATTGAACAAAAAATTTGTCATATAACTTCCCTGTTGAGCATTAAAATGAAATCAGGATAAATTAAAATATATAATGGCAATGCGCCGATTATTTTTAGACGAGATAATCTAAGGGATGTTTTACACTAATGCAATATTTGCTGGAGAAAGTGGGATAACGGCAGATGAGCATACGAAAGTTCCTAATAAACAAAACGTTAAGCATATGTCTGTTAGGGTTTTTTACTGATAATTATTTTTTTATTTTTGCCGTGCATAAAAAGCTTAGTGCTGTCCTCCACCTGTTGTTAAAATTAAAGGAGGATAAGACTACAGGAAGTATGCGGTATCTATGAAGCAGATGCTCTATTTAAAAATGCTGGCGTGGCTGGAAGATAATATCTACTGTAACCCGTCTATCGATTACCTGGCGCAGTATATGGGGTATTCGCGCCGGTTTGTCTATGAGGTGTTTTATCAGTATGGTCAGTTACCCATCGGGCAGTATATCCGGCTGCGGCGGTTGACCATCGCGGCGGTGAGTCTGCGATTAACACGGCAACCGATCGCCGCCATTGCCTGGGAGTTGAGCTATGACTCGCCGCAGACCTTTTCCCGGGAGTTTAAGAAGCGCTTCTCGCTCTCGCCGCGGGAATACCGTTGCGCCGTACACTGGGACACGGCTTTGCTGTTAAAGAAATTCGACCCGGAGGGTGAGAGTCTGCCTCAGGCCCGTTTCTGTTCGCTGCCCGAGAGGGTCTATCGTGGCTTTCCGATGAAGTATGAGCTGCGCCTGTCGGATATGGTGTTGCAAAGCACGTCCAAGACGGCTATCAGACAAAAGGTTGACCGTTTTTTTACCGCCGGCGGTGGCCGTCTCTCTGTGTTATCCGATTATTATGCGGCGAGGAACAATGAGCTTAACGTCGAGGTTAACGCCTTTGTCGGCTGTCATCGGGAGCGAGGCGCGCTGCCCGCGCTGACGACGAACAGCACGCTGACGATAAGGCCCGGGCTGTATGTTGGCGTTGAATTCTATGGCAGTTGGGCGCGTTACTCCCGTTTATCCAGCGATCTGTATATGGAGTTGCTGCCAGCCCTGGGAGCAAGCCGCCGGGAGGGTGTCGACATTGAGTGTTTTCTGGAACGTCATAAGGAGGGCGGGCCAGCGGCGGAAAGGCGCTATCGCGTACGCTATTTTATCCCGGTGACGCTGTCTGGTGAGGTGACAGCCTGCCAGCGTCCCGGTAACTGACAAATGACAAATAAAGGTGGCCTGGCGGCCACCTTCGCGAATATCACAGTACAAACCACAGCAGCCAGGTGATCAGAAAGCCCGTCACTCCCATGATGGTCGTCAGCACGGTCCAGGTTTTTAACCCATCCGGCACCGAGAGCCCGAGATAGCGCGTGACGACCCAGAACCCGGCATCGTTGACGTGCGATAACCCAAGCGAGCCGAAGCAGGTCGCCAGCGTCACCAGCACCAGCTGAATCGGCTCCAGCCCGATAACCGCCTGAGACAGCAGACCGGAGGTGGTGAGGATCGCCACGGTGGCCGATCCCTGCGAGGCCCGGAGTACCAGCGAGAGCAGGAAGGCGGCGGGCATCAGCGGCAGATGAATGGTCTCCAGCGCCTCGGCTAAGGCATTGCCGATGCCTGAGGCGACCAGTACGCCGCCAAAGGCACCGCCGGCGCCGGCGACGAGGATCACATCCGCCGAAGAGGGGATCGCGCTGCCAGTGACTTCGCCCAGCTTTTTCAGGCTCATCCGCCGACGGATGCCCAGCGTCCAGCTGGCCAATCCCAGCGAGATCAGGAGGGCGACCGGCGGGGTACCAATGACGGTCATCAGCTGGCGAACCGCATTTTCCGGCAGCAGCAGCGCCTGACACAGCGTCCCGGAAACAATCAGCATGATGGGCACCACGATCAGCCCACCGATAACCAGCGCATTCGGCGGCGGCAGACGGGTCTGCTGCGCGTTAACGGAGAGGTCCGGCACTTCAGCCGTTTGCTGCTGCTCCAGCACGTTAATCGACAGATGATAATGGCGCCGATTGATAAACCGGGCGACAAAATAACCCACGATACCGACGACTATCGATACCCCGATTCCCGCCAGCATCAGCCAACCGACATCGCTATGCAGAATGCCTGCCGCCGCTGCCGCGCCAGGATGGGTGGGCAGCGCGACGTGCACGGTTAACATCACTCCGGCCATCGGCAGGCCAAACTTCAGCGGCGATACGTGGGCGACTTTGCTGAAGCCGTAAATTAACGGAATGATGATGATAAAGCCGACTTCAAAAAAGACCGGCGTGCCGAGAATAAAAGCCACGATGGTTAAGGCGGCAATGGTCCGTTTTGCACCCAGTACGCCGGTCAACGTTTTCGCCAGCGATTCGGCGCCGCCGGACATTTCAATCAGCACCCCCAGCATAGAGCCCAGAATAATAATGCTGGCGATGTGACCAAGCAGGCCGCCCATGCCTTTTTCAATGGTGGTAATAATTTTATCTGCCGGAATGCCGGTGGCGAATGCCACCAGCAGGCTGACGATCAGGAGCGCTACAAAAGGATGTGCTTTCGCTTTGATCACCAACAGGAGCAACAGCACTACGCTGGCTAACGCAATAAGTAACAGCGCCGATGTCGACATAGGTTTGCCTCGGGTATTAACAGGTATACAGAGAGTTATTTTTTTAGAAAACGGCGTTTATTTTTTCCGGTAGGGCGAGAACCACCCCAGCCCGGAAAACGTGTCTGCTCGGGGGATATATTCGCAGCCGATCCAGCCGTCATAACCGGTTTTATCCAGTAGCGCATAGAGCCACGGATAGTTTATTTCGCCCTCATCCGGTTCATGACGGTCGGGCAGGGAGGCAATCTGAATATGGCGATACTGGCCGGCATATTCGGTAATGAGATGGCTTAAATTGCCGTCTACCTTCTGCGCGTGAAACAGATCTAACTGCACCGCGACGTTCGGCCTGTCGACCCGTTTCACCATCTCCAGCGTTTGATATTGGCTGTGGTAGAGATAGCCCGGTTTGGTCTGAGGATTCAGCGCTTCGATGAGTATCCGCTTGTCGTGGCGGGCAAAGCACTCCGCCGCGTAGCGCAAGTTATCGATAAGCACGGCCTCGCAGGCTGCGCGATCCATCCCCGGCTGTACCACGCCGGCCATGATATGCACCTGCGGGCAATCCAGCTGGCAGGCATACTCCAGCGCCAGCTGGATCTGCTGGCGGGCCTCGGCGCTTCTGCCTGGCACCGCGGCGAGCCCCCATTCACCGGCGTTGACGTCGCCGGGTGGGGTATTGAACAGAACCAGCTGCAGCTGGTTCTCCTGCAGGCGCTGTTTAATTTCCCCGGCGTCATACTCATAGGGAAACAGAAACTCCACGGCCTCAAAACCCGCGCGGGCAGCGGCGGCGAACCGGTCCAGGAACGGCAGTTCGGTAAACAGCATGGTTAAATTAGCAGCAAATTTTGGCATGGTTTTATCTCAGTTCATCCACTTCGTCAGTGGTCAGGTAGCGGATCTCACGGTTGCCGAGGGTAAATATCAGCCGCGCGGTCTCTTCCAGCTCTTCGGTATTGTTGGTGGCTTCGCGCAGCGATGAGCCGGTGACCACCGGACCGTGGTTGGCCAGTAAAAAGGCGTTATAGCGCGGCGCCAGCCCGGCCAGCGCCTGGGCAATACGGTCATCGCCCGGTCGGTAGTAGGGAACCACCGGGACGTCGCCGACACGCATCACCACGTAGGGGGTAAAGGGACGAATACAGTTGTGCGGATCGAGCCCCTGCAGGCAGGAGAGCGCGGTCAGATAGTGGCTGTGCAAGTGGACGATCGCCTTACAGGCCGGGTTGTGCAAATAGACCGCCCGGTGAAAAGTGACCTCTTTCGACGGTTTGTCGCCGGAGATCCATTCACCTTGCAGCGTCACCACCGACAACCGCTGTGCCTGGAGTTCGCCGAGGCAGGAGCCGGTCGGCGTCGCCAGCAGGTTGCCGTCCGGCAGCAGCAGCGACAGATTGCCGGCGGAGCCAGTGGCATAGCCGCGGCTAAACAACGAGGCGCCAATCTGCACCATTTCATCTCGCAGTTGTTGCTCAGTCATGACGAAACTCCTGCTGGGCACGGGCAAAGAACTGGATATCGCCGAAGTTACCTGACTTCAGCGCCAGGGAGAGCGGCTGGCGGGTGTCACGCACCCAGGGCACGCCGGGGGAGATGGTCGGCCCAATATGGAACGCCTCGACTCCCAGCGTCTGCGCCACAATGCTCGATGTTTCCCCTCCGGCCACAATAAACCGGGTAAATCCTTTCGCCTTCAGGGCGGCGGCAAGGGCGGCAAACAGCTGTTCCACCCGTTCGCTGCTGGCCTTGTCGCCATACTGCGCCTGGATCCGCTGCAGCGTTTGCGGCTCGGTGGTGGCATAGATCATCGGCGCCAGCGGCGCATCGCGCTGCGCGTCCACCCAGTCAGTCAGCGTCCTGACGTAGCTCTCCAGATCGGTAAAGCAGGCGCTTAAGTCGACGGCGCGGGCGGGGGCCTGTTCACGATAGGCTGCCACCTGGCTGTTGGTCATCACCGAGCAGGAGCCCGAGAGCACCACCGCCGGGCCGGCCAGCGGCATGCCCGCCTGAGCGCTTTCACCCCTGGCGCCATGGCGCTGTGCCCAGTCGCGGGCGAGGCCGATGGCGAGACCGGAACCGCCGGAGACCAGCTTCATCTCTCGCAGCGCCACACCCTGGGTGAGCAAATCCTGTTCACTGAGGGCGTCGAGCACCACATAGCGCACCGCCGGATCGCTGATTGTCGCCAGCGCGGCGGCGACCGCCTCCGGTCCCCGGTCGACAATCGGCCAGGCAATCAGCGCGGCTTTTCCGCGCCCCTGGCGCTCAATTAAGCGGCCCAGGTGCGCATCCTCCATCGGCGTCACCGGATGGTGGCGCATCCCGGATTCATTCAGCAGTTGCTCGCCGACAAACAGATACCCCTGATAGACCGTGCGGCCGTTCACCGGCAACGCCGGGGAAATCACCGTCCGCGTCTCGCCCAGCTCGGCCAGCAGGGCATCCAGCACCGGGCCAATGTTGCCCTGCGCGGTGCTGTCGAACGTGGAACAGTACTTGAAGTAGAATTGCTGACAGCCCTGGGCCTGCAGCCAGCGCAGCGCGGCCAGTGACTGGCTGATGGCCATTTCCACCGCGCAGGAGCGGGTTTTCAGGCTGATGACCACCGCCTCGCTGGTCAGCGGAAGATCGCGGGTCGGCACGCCATTCAATTGCACCGTCGGCATGCCGTTGCGCACGAGGAAGCTGGCGATATCCGTGGCGCCGGTGAAGTCATCGGCAATGACACCAAGCTGCATGTTATCTCTCCTCACTGTTTGTGGCCCGGCAGAGTGATGCCGTTGAAAATCTTGATCACCGCGCTGTCATCTTCCCGGCCGAATCCGGCATTGCTGGCGGAGGTGAACATATTTAGCGCGGTGGTGGCGAGCGGCAGCGGGAAGGTCAGCGCCCGGGCGGTGTCATTCACCAGACCGAGATCTTTAACAAAAATATCGACGGCGGATTTTGGCGAGTAATCGCCATCCAGCACGTGCTGCATGCGATTCTCAAACATCCAGGAATTACCCGCCGCGTGCGTCACCACGTCGTACATCGTCTCCAGCGGGATCCCGGCGCGGGCGGCAAGCGCCATCGCTTCGGCGGCAACGGCGATATGCACCCCGGCCAGCAGTTGATGAATAATCTTTACCGTCGAGCCAAGGCCAATGTCGCTCCCGATGCGATAGACTTTGCCAGCCACGGCGTCCAGCACCGGCGCGAGGCGGGCAAAGGCGGCATCGCTTCCGGAGGCCATCACCGTCATGTCGCCGGCGGCCGCTTTCACTGCGCCGCCCGATACCGGCGCGTCAAGCATCAATAGCTGGTATTCCGCCAGCGCCACGGCTATCGCCTGGGCATCGGCGGAGGCGATAGTGGACGACACCATCACGACGGTGCCCGGCTTCAGGTGGGCGGCGAGGCCGGTTTCGCCGAACAGGATCCCCCGCACCTGGGCGGCATTGACCACCAACAGCACGACCGCATCCAGTTCAGCGGCGAAAGGCACCGCGCTGGGTCCCGCGCCTTTAGCGCCCGCCTCCAGCAGTGCGCGACAGTTGTCGGGGTTGATGTCAACGCCCCAGGTGTTCAGGCCCGCCTGCAGGCAGGCGCGGGCGGCGCCCATGCCCATTGAACCCAGTCCAATCACGCAGACGTTAGTGTGTGCAGCCATGATGGTCTCCTTGTGAATATTCGTTAATTAATGTGATTTAATGATAGAATAAAGCGTTATCATGTGAAGTTATGTGAGAGCTATCACGAATAACCCACATGAATATAAAAAATTCACAGGCGGAAAGAGGCTGCACAATGGCGATTATTGCCCTAAAATAGCGTAAAAACAGCGGCAAAGCGCGATAACAATACAGGGTGTCGCCAGGTTCGCAGCCCGAGTGGTGACGCCTGGTGTGAAAAAATGGTAAGGGGAGAGCGGTGATTCCAATAGAACGACATCAGCGTATTTTAGCCCTGGTGGAGCAGCGTGGGGCGGTAAGCATTAATGAGCTGACGGAGATCCTCGGCGTGTCCCATATGACCATCCGTCGGGACGTCAGTAAACTGGAGGAACAGGGGCTGCTGGTCAGCGTCTCGGGCGGTGTTCGCGCCGTCAGCCGGCTGGCCACAGAACCCAGTCATCTGGTGAAAAGTACGCTGCAGAGCGAGGAGAAACAGGCGATTGGCGCGTTGGCGGCAAGTCATATCGCCAAAAACAGCTGCATCTATCTGGATGCCGGGACCACCACCCTGGCGCTGGCGCGGGCGATCCTCGACCGGGATGATCTGCAGGTGGTGACCAATGATTTTGAGATAACCCAACTGTTGATCGATGCCAGCCAGTGCGGCGTGATCCACACCGGCGGTACCCTGTGCCGGGAGAACCGCTCCTGCGTGGGCGAATCGGCGGCGCGAACGTTACGCCACCTGGCTATCGATACGGCCTTCATCTCCGCCAGCGGCTGGGACAGTCGCGGTATTTTCACCCCTGATGAGAACAAGGTTACCGTCAAGGAGACCGTCAGCCAGGTCAGCGCAAGAAGTATCCTGTTGTGCGACAGTTCGAAATACAATCAGGTGGCCACGTTTATGGCGTTACCCTTGACCCGGTTCACCACCATCATTACTGACCGGAATCTGTCCGATGCCGCCGCCAGTCATATCGCCCGGCACGCCTGCGAGGTGCTGCGGGCCGGATAACGCGTGCCTACCGCCGGGTTAGCGTTGCCAGTGCTCGATCAGCGCTGCGCCGATCCCGGCGATATGTTGATTACGCTCGGCCATACTCGCCGGGGTATCCCGCAGATAGATCACCACAATGCGCTCCGCGTTGCCGTCCGGGCCGAGCAGGGCGACAATGCCGCGCGCACCCCGTTCGCCAGCCCCGGTTTTGTCGGCGATAAACCAGCCCGCCGGCAGCACGGCGCGGATCAGCGGGCCGGCAACCCGATCGTCCACCATCCACTGCAGGAGCTGCTGTTGCGAACGGGCGCTCAGATGCTGCGCGGTCAGTAGTTTGCGCAGCGTGGCGGCCATGCTGGCCGGGGTAGTGGTATCGCGCGCGTCGCCGGGAAGCGCCTCATTCAGTGCCGTTTCCCAGCGGTCAAGGCGGGTGACGTTGTCACCGATCTGGCGCAGAAAGGCGGTCAATCCCGCGGGGCCACCGACGGTGGCCAGCAGCAGATTGCCGGCGCTGTTATCGCTCATGGTGATGGCGGCGGCGCAGAGTTCGCCGATCGTCATCCCGTCGACAAGGTGTTTTTCGCTGACCGGGGAGTAGTCCACCAGATCCTGCTGGCGGTAGTGGATCCGCCGATCCAGTTGTTCGACCCCGGCATCCACCCGCGCCAGCACCGCGCCGCACAGCAGCACTTTAAAGGTGCTCACCATGGGAAAGCGTTCATCGGCGCGCCAGGCCGCCAGCGTGCGGCCGCTGGCCAGATCCATTTCCACCATCCCCACGCGGCCCGACAGCTGGCTTTCGCTTTGTTTAATCTGCTCAAGCGGCTGTGGACCGGCGTCTACCGCCAGTGGCAGGGTGGCTAACAGGGAGATAACACACAGGCGAACATAACGCATAACCGCAATACTTCCTTGAGTGAGGGCCGATAAAGGCGAGCAAAGGAGCGACAAATAAGAATAACCCGGCGTTTTGCTGATTCACAATTCCTCTTTTTTCCTTCATCATTTGTCATCTTTTATTTCGAATAATCAATATTTAGCCCAGCCTCAGCACGCTATTTTTTGACTCAAGGCCGCGATGAACTATAAGAAAGTACGTAATGCCGCACTCAGGCTGGCGCCGTTTGTTGACGACAATGCCCGCCGGACTCCGCGGTTCGCCAATGATATACGCCATCCCGGGAGGAACTGGTGCACCCGATAATTAAGGTCATGCTGGTGGGAGGTAAGGCCGACGGGCTGTTGGTCAGCGTCGCCGATGACGCGACCGAGGTCTCGGTGACGCCTGCTCAGTACGGTGCCCCATCCGGGCAACCGCTGAGCTATCGTATTGTCAGTCAAACCATTGACGATGAACGCTATTATTTTGGCGTCTTCAGTGAAGCCCATCAGGATAGCGACAAGCTGACGCGGGTCGCCCTGACCCGTGGAATGAAAAAAATGTTCTGTTAAACCCTGCCCGAATGAGGGCGTGAGAGGGTATCCCTGGCGCCGCTCTGCTACTGTGGCAGCCTTCTATTTCCAGGGCAGGACCCATGATGATTCAGTACATCCGTATTCAAAACTTTCGCTCGGTCAGGGATATCGCGCTGGAGCTCGGGCCGCTGAACATTGTCTTCGGCCCCAACGGCTGCGGCAAATCCAATATTTATAACGCTATCCACCTGCTGACCGCCGCCGCTGACGGCAAGCTGTCGGGGTTTATCAGCGAAGAGGGCGGTCTGGAGAATATGATGTGGTCCGGGGAGCGTTCGCCCGTTGATCGTCATCCCCGCCGTCTGCAAATCGCCTGCCGGACCGACAGCTTCGATTATGAGCTGCAGATAGGCTTCCCGGAAAAATTGCCCTATCCGACGCAGTTCATGCTCGATCCCATCGTTAAAGAAGAGAACATCTGGCTGGCCGGCTACTCCCGCCGGCCTTCCTCCCGCGTACTGCAGCGTAAGAATCAGGCGGCGTTTCTCGTCGATGTGACGGGGGAGAAAAGTACGTTCACTGAGAGCATCTATGAAAACGAGTCGGTGTTCGGTCAGCTCGGCGAACCGCATCGTTTTCCCGAGGTGTCGCGGGTGCGGGAGACCCTGCGCCGCTGGCGGTTTTATCATGAATTCGCTATCGGCCGCCATTCGCCGCTGCGTCAGCCGGCCGTGGGATACCGTTCGCCAGTGCTCAACAGCGACGGCCATAATCTGGCGGCAGCCTTTCAGACCATTGTCGAAATTGGCGCGGAAGAGATTTTGCACGAGATCCTCGCCGACGCCTTTCCTGGCTGCCAGTTTTACTGTGAAAACGAGCAGTCACGTTTCGCCCTGAAAATGCGTCGCGAGGGGATCCGCCGCCCGCTGCTGGCGGCGGAGATGTCTGACGGTACGCTGCGCTTTCTGTGCCTCGCCGTTGCGCTGCTCAGCCCGCGCCCGCCGGCCTTTCTGGCGATCAATGAACCGGAGAACAGCCTGCATCGCGACATGTTGCCCGCGCTGGCCCGGCTGATTATCGAGGCCTCGCGCTACAGCCAGATCTGGCTGACCAGCCACTCGGCAGAGTTGGCGGAGCTGATTGCCGCCGGGGCGCCTTGTCAGCGCTATGCCCTGGAGAATCGCGGCGGTGAGACGCGGATTGTCGAGTGAGTCCCGTCGTCCCTGACGGGCGCCGGAGTCAGGCGGGGGTCTGCGTCCCCGCTGCAGGCAGCAGATTTTTCCCACCCCGTAAGGTAAAGAACGAGAGCAGGGTGAAGCTCAGGGTGATACACCCGAGGATCAGATAGGCCTGATGGAAGCCGACGGTGTCGTACATCCGGCCGACCCAGGCGGAAAGCACCACCCCGGAAAGCTGTTTCGACAGGTTAAAGCCGATCAGAAACAGGGTGGCCGAGAGCCGCGGGTTAAAGGCGGAGGAGATATATTTAAAGGTCCCGACCAGCAGGAAGGGGATCTCAAACATATGCAGCATCTTGAGGATCACCACCTCCACCGCCGATGAGGCAAAAGACGACCCGAGAATACGCACCGACATGATCATCCCCGCGGTCAGCAGGGCGTTTTTGGCGCCGATGCGGTTAACGATGGCCGGGGCGCAGAACATAATTAGCGCGTTGAGCAGCTCGCCGCCGGTGGTAACAAAGCCAAACACTTCGGTCCCGCGCTGCGGGCTGGCGAAAAAGCTTTTGAAAAAGTTGGCGAACTGCTGGTCAAACACGTCATAGACGCTGGCGACGCCGATCACATAGACGATAAAGCCCCAGAAGCGCGGCATACGCAGCAGCTCTGCCGCCGTGCGCAGCGAAAAGGCCTGGCGATTGGCGCCCAGCGCCTCGATAACCTCGGCGCTGTTGCTGCTTTCCGGTCGCGACAACCAGAGCAGCAGACCGAGTACCAGCGCAAAACCGGAGGCGATCCAGAAGGTGATGTTGGGATCGATGCCGAACAGCACGCCGGTTATCGAGGCGCACAGCGCCCAGCCGACGCAGCCTGCGACCCGCACTTTGCCATATTCAAAGCGGTTGGCCCGGCTGACGCGTTCGATATAGGCTTCCACCGCCCCGGAGCCGCTGGAGAAAACAATCCCCAGATAGATCCCGCCCGCCAGCGCCCCGGCGATAATATTCATTTGCAGCAGCGGTGAAAAAACAAAAATAAAGAACGGTGCGAACAGAATTAACAGCACCGTAATAGTCCACAGCAGATGTTTGCGCAGGCCGAGCTTATCCGACATCAGGCCAAACACCGGCTGAAAAATAATGGCGAATAACGAAATAGACGAGAAAACGATCCCGGTTTCCGTTTTGGTTAAATGGTTAACGTCCGCCAGCCACACCGGAAAAAACGGAAAGTAGGCCGACATAATGAAATAGTAAAAGAAAAAGAACAGCAGGAAATAGACAAAATTATGCCGTTCTCGTGGCGCCAGTTCAGAGAATTTCATCACCATGATCCCTTGTTATTCTGTTTGTAGGGTGGGGGCTGTCGCCCCCACGGATTAAAGGCAACGCAATGAGACCTCGTACTGCCAGCGCGTTTGGCTCAGGAGCCACTGCGGTAGCACGCTGGGGGTCCAGGAGTCATCGCCGCCCACCCCCATATGCAGGCCGTCGAGGGTGATCCACACGCCGTCTTCGGCCTGCATCTTGTGCCAGTGGTCGGTCTCCATCAGTTGACGGGTGCTCCATGGCTGAACGGAGAAGTGGAAATGACCGCTGACGTGCCAGCGTCCCCAGTCCAGCGCCTGGGTATCACAGCGCAGGCCGTTTTCCGTCGGGAAGATGTAGGGCGTCGTCATCGCCGCCAGCGGCAGCTCCCAGCGGGCGAAGCAGGCGCTGCTCCGCCGGTCGGGGTAGTTCTCATGTGGGCCCAGGCCCAGCCAGCTCACCGGCGCCTGCTGATCCGCCACCTGGAAGTACAGCCCGACCCGCGGCAGCGGCGGCAGGGTTTCTGCTCGTTCGCCGTCCACCGCCAGCCGCAGCGTACCGTCCGCGGTGAAGTGCATGCGCCAGTGGCTGACAATCACTACCTCTTCGCCGCGCAGATAGTGCCAGCGGCAGTCGACGAGGGTTTCATTTGCCAGGCGCTGCGCATCGCACTGGACGCAGTGCGCCTCAAGATCGTACAGGCCGGCGCTTTTCCAGCGCTCCACCCAGGCGTTGGGGTCGATGCGCTCTACTTCGCTGACCCCGATGTCGTTGTCGAGCGGCGCGCGAATAAACTGGTCACGCAGGGGGGTCAACAGCTGCTCCTGACCGCCAACCGACCAGCGGCTCAGCAGACCCGTCCGGCGATCGATGGTCCAGCATTGCGAACCGGCGCGGATCTGCCAGACCTCGTCGCTGACGATAAGATCCGGAGCGCCGGCAGGCACCGTGGGCGCCGGCAGCACCAGCGGGGCGGGCAGGGGAAACTGTTGCCAGGCGACGCGGTGTTCCGCTTCTGACCAGGCGGTCGCCCGGGGCTGGGTCACCTCCAGTGTCAGCCACACCGCGCGGGCGCCTTCAGGCAGGATCAGGCTGTCGAGCAGCGTTATCTCGTCGCTGCCCTCAGGGGGCAGCGCCAGGGTCAGGTTGCCGTGATACAGGGTTTCACCGGCCGACTGCACCTGCCAGCGCACCACTTCGTTATCGGTTGGGCGGAACAGGTATTCGCTGGTGATGCGCACCCGCAGCGGCGAGGTCGACAGCAGCGTGAACTGAAAATACTGCTGGGCGTGCTTCGCCTCCACCAGCGACGGATGCGGTGTGCGATCGGGAAACACCAGACCATTCATACAGAACTGGCGATCGTTAGGCTTATCGCCAAAGTCACCGCCATAGGCCCAGCCGACGCTGCCGTCGTCAAAGATTTTGCGGATCGCCTGATCGGCCCAGTCCCAGATAAACCCGCCCTGCAACCGCGGATACTCGCGGAAGGCCTGCCAGTAATCGGCGAAGTTGCCGAGGCTGTTGCCCATCGCGTGGGCATATTCGCAAAGGATCAGCGGCCGCTGCTCGCCGGGCAGGCTGATCCATTTTTTGATCCCCCATTTGGGGACCGCCGGGATCGGCTGGTCGCGTTCGACGCGGGCGTACATCGGACAGATAATATCGGTGGCGGTGGTATCCGCGCCGCCGCCCTCGTACTGCACCGGACGGCTCGGGTCGTTGCGTTTCAGCCAGTGGTACAGCGCTTCGTGGTTACCGCCGCCGCCGGATTCGTTGCCCAGCGACCAGATGATAATGCACGGATGGTTGCGGTTGCTCTGTACCATCCGGGTGACGCGGGCGCTGAAGGCTGGCAGCCACGCCGGATCGTCGGACAGCCGATTCATCGGCACCATCCCGTGGGTTTCAATATTGGCTTCATCGACCACATACAGACCGTAGCGGTTGCAGAGTTCATACCAGCGCGGCGCGTTGGGGTAGTGAGAGCAGCGCACGGCGTTAAAGTTGTTCTGCTTTATCAACAGAATGTCCTGCACCATATCCGCCTCGGTGACCACCTGACCGCGCAAATGATGATGCTCATGGCGGTTAACGCCGCGGATCAGCAGCGGTTTGCCGTTGAGACGCAGCAGGCCATCGACAATCTCGATGCGGCGAAAACCGATGTCCCATGCTTCGGCCTCCAGCAGTTCGTCGCCGCGCCACAGGGTGACCACGGCGCGATAACAGTTCGGGGTTTCCGCGCTCCAGTGCGCCGGCGTCGCCACCGCCAGGGAGAAATCGACCCGTTCCGCGTAGTGGCCGCGTTCATCCACCGTCGGGGTGCCTAACGGCTGCCGCCCGGCGGCGACCTGCTCCTCGCCGCGCCACAGGCTAACCCCGACGCTGAGCCCGGCAAGGGCCGCCTCTGTCGCTTCGACGGTCGCCTGGACCTGCAGAGTGCCATCGCGGTAGAGGGCGTCGAGGGCTGGCGTCAACTGCACGTCGCATAGCCGTTGCTGCGGCTTATTCAACAGCCACACCGAGCGGAAAATGCCGCTCATCCGCCACATATCCTGGTCTTCCAGCCAGCTGCCGGCGCTCCAGCGCATGACCATCACACACAGGCGGTTGTCGCCCGGGCGCAGGAAGGGGCTGAGATCGAACGCTGCCGGCAGGCGACTGTCCTGCGAATAGCCGACCCAGACGCCATTGCACCACAGATGAAACGCCGAGTTGACGCCATCGAAAATAATCTGCGTCTGTCCATCCGCGCGCCAGGCTTCTTCGAGCTCAACGTGCAGGGAATAACAGCCGGTCGGGTTATCCTCTGGTACCCGCGGTGGCGTGGTATCGATGGGATAGCGGACGTTGGTGTAGATCGGCGCGTCATAGCCCTCCATCTGCCAGTTGGAGGGCACTGGCGTGCCGCGGCTGTCCGGCAGATCCTGCGTCAGCCACTGCGCATCGACGGCGAACGGGCTGCGGGCGTAAGCGAACTGCCACTCGCCGTCCAGCTGACGGCGGCGTGTGGAGGGATGGTTATCCCGGGCGGCAAGCTCATCGCGCCAGCTGGCGAAAGCGGGATGCGCCGGCAGGCGGTTAAGGTGGGTAATGGTTTGGTTCTGCCAGTCTTCACGGGCGAGGACGGCGTGAAAGTCGGGCATATGGCTGTGGCCGGTATCGCTAATTTGCATTTTAATCCCCGGTGAATCAGAAAATGTCGTTCGCTAAACAGGATGATTAACGTTATCGGGTAATTTGTTTTTTCCAGCAATCACGCTGAAAATGAAATGAACAGACGATCACGAAAGCGGGGGCAAAACGCTGTTTTTTGTCGCGCATTAAACATAAAATGTTAGCGCACGACATTGTTATCACTGAGGAGAAAAGATGCCGCGTCGTACCGCAACCCTGGAGGACGTCGCCCGCGCGGCGGGGGTCTCCCAACAGACCGTCTCCCGGGTGCTGAACCGTCCTGAGGTGGTGTCAGCCCGCACCCGGGAGCAGGTGATCCGCGCGATGCAGACGCTGCACTACGTGCCTAACCGCTCGGCGCAGCTGCTTGCCGGCAAGGCGGCGCCCTCCATCGGGCTGATTACCGCCTCGCTGACGCTGCATGCTCCCTCGCAGATCGCCGCCGCGATAAAAAGCCATGCCAGCCTGCATCAGCTGGAAGTGGCGATAGCGATGCCGGCGCAGGCCGATTTTGTCGCGCTGCAGGCGCGGCTGGATGAGCTGCGCGCCCAGCATATTCGCGGGGTGATCGTCAGTCTGCCCCTGGAGAGCGCCACCGCCGAGCGGCTGGTGCAAGAGAACCCGGATATGGCCTGCCTGTTTCTTGATGTCTCTCCGGAGGCCGATGTCTGCTGTGTGCGCTTCGACCACCGCGACGGCTGCGGAGCCTGCGTGCGCCACCTGTGGGAGCTGGGGCATCGCGAATTCGGCCTGCTGGCGGGCCCGGAAAGTTCGGTTTCCGCCCGTCTGCGCCTCGCCAGCTGGCGCGAGGCGCTGCACAGTCTGAATATCGCTCGCTCAACAACAGTGTTCGGCGACTGGAGCGCCGCCAGCGGCTGGCAAAAAACGTTCGAGCTGCTGCATCTGCAGCCGCGGATCAGCGCGATTGTGGTGGCGAACGATCAAATGGCGCTCGGCGTGCTCAGCGCGCTGGCCCAGCTTAATCGCAGCGGTAGCCGGGCGGTATCGGTGACCGGCTATGACGACACCGCCGACAGCCTCTATTTCCAGCCGCCGCTCACTACGGTGGCGCAGGACTTCGATCTGCTGGGCAAGCGGGCGGTGGAACGGCTGATCGCCCTGATGGCGGCGCCGCAGCTGCGGATCCGCGAGCTGCTGCCGACCCGGCTTATCGTGCGCCAGTCGGCCTGGCCTGCCGCCGTCGTGGAGGACCAGCAGCAGACCCTCGCGCAACTGAAAGCGCTGGTGGAAAAACTTTAGCGCAGGCCGTTTAGGCTTTATTGAGGTTGACTCTGTTATCCTCGGCATCAAACGTAGAGAGGTCAGGATTATCTGTCTGCGAAAAATGCAAAACACAATCTATCCATGCAAGCATTGATTTACCGCCAGTCATATGGCGGTTTTTTTTTGCCGTCGCCTGCCTCTATCGTTTTCTTCCGTTCGCCTTTCCGCCTGGCATATCCTGCCGCGGCATGCTAGATCTTGCTTCCGGGGCTCCATTCGGGAGACGACGGGAGGCAAGGTTATGATGGTGATAGAGGGTAAAGAGGCGATCGCGCGGGTGGACTGGCAGCGGGTGCGAACCATTATCGCCGAGGCCGGATTGAATGAGCGCGATGTTCAGCAACTGGAGCAGGCGTTCCGCCAGAGCACCTTCTGCTGGTTTGGCTATGAGAACGGCCAGTTGATTGCCGTGGCGCGAGCCATCAGCGACTGTACCTGGAGCAGCTATCTGGCGGATGTGGCGATCGTCCCCGCCCGTCAGGGGCAGGGTTACGGACAACAGTTGATGCTGGCCATCCGGGAGCAGTTGCTTCCCTTTGGCAAAATTTTTATCTATGCGGTCGCCGATAAAATTACGTTTTATCAGCGCTTTGGTTTTGCCATGCTGACCACCGGCATGGTCTGCGCCAGCGAGGAGGGCATGCACAACATGCAGGAGCAGGGCTATATCCGTCAGCCCTGAAAGCAGGCGCTTAGAAACGCCTGGCTTAAACGTGTAAACCAGGCGCAGGCTGTCAGAGGGGGCGTTCGAGCACGAAAAGATACGCTTCCCGCGACCAGAACAAAGCGGTGCGGCGGCGCTCCACCGACATGGTTTTCACTTCCCATCCTTCACGGGTATAGCTGCTGAGAAACTGGCTCATTTTGTCAGGGTCAGCCTTGGCTTCGCCAAAAAACAGGCTGCCCAGCAGCCCCTCTTTATAGATCACTACCCGACACTCTTTCTTCATCATCGACCCTCCTGGCGACCCGTTTACTGTGGCCGTCTATTGTCCGTTGCCGCGATGATTTTGCAATCGGAGAAGTAGCAAACTGTTTTCGGTACTGCAGCGGACTGAGCGCAAACTGTTGGCGAAAATGGTGGCGCAGGGTGCCGGCGCTGGCAAACCCGCAGCGCTCAGCGATCTGATCGATGGACATCGTGCTCTCCGTCAGATGCTGGCGGGCGCGCAGCAGCCGCTCGTCCAGCAGCCAGCGGGCGGGCGTTTTACCGGTGGCCTCCTCAAAGCGGCGCAGGAAAGTGCGTGGTCCCATGCCGGCGCGCTGGGCGAGGGAAGCGACGGTATGGCTGGCGGCAAGATGCTGGTGCAGATAGTCAAACAGCTGCCCAAGGCGCAGGCTCTCCCGGCTGCGGGAAACCGGGCGCAGGACCTGCTGCGCCTGACCGCCGTCGCGATGGGGAGAGACCACCAGGCGGCGGGCGACGACGTTGGCTGCTTCGCTGCCGAAATCCTCGCGCACCA
>NZ_PIOG01000261.1:0-1660 GCF_002810545.1 Klebsiella sp. A-Nf5
TAATTAAAAAACCTAAGTGTTGTAACGATGCAGAAATCGCAATATTTGAAGCACTTGTTAACGAGGGTGGAGAAGTAGAATTGGCAGGACTTCAAGAACGGATTTTGCGCGCAGAACTGCTTATTTTTATTTACGACAATGACGACCAAATTCTTGCAGTTGGAGCTATCAAAAACCCAAGTAAAGCATATAAATCCAAGACCTTTGAAAGGTCTGGTGTTTCCGGACAAGACAATTACGACTTTGAGCTAGGCTGGCTATATGTTGCAGAAATAGCACGAAATAAAGGTTACGGGCACATCTTGATGGAATTAATTTGCAAACAACTAACTGACAAATCATGCTTCGCCACGACGCGTGAAAATAATACAGCAATGCAGTATTTATTTAACAAATTTGGCTTTTCCAAAGTTGGCAAACCTTACAAAAGTAAGAGAGGAAACCATTCTCTTATTCTTTACGTCAAGGAATAACCTAGTAGCTTGAGGTAAGAACATCTCTCATGCTCAATTTAGCATTCAATATAATTTCGAAAATATTAAATTCTGTAAAAATATCAGTATATTAGAATTATGAGCGGAACATAAAAACATCCGCTCAACACTCCTCAATTGCTGCGAGATTTCAACTTCATTATTTTACTCGCTGATAATGGTAGTGCCTATGAGTAAAACGCTAGCGTAGCAACCATTTTATATTGGTTATGTTTAAGAGGATTTGAACCAAGCATTCCCTGTCTGCTCCGACTCAATCTGAATTGCTTTTACCTGATAAGGGGCACAACTCACAATTTCAACAGCGCTTAGGTCAAAGATCGCAATGTTATATCCCAATTGCTTATCGTTATCTCCAAAGTGACTCTTGTATGCAATTGCATCATAGCCAACACTACGAAACAGTTCAGTCAGTATCTGAGTGGGCGCATAATCGGCACGGTCATCCGAGTGTGTGACAGGAGTTGAAAAGGCGTTATCTATATCAATCCAGACGGCTTTCTCTTTCTCCTGTGCTGTTGGCTCTCGTCCTCCCAGCACGTGTCTTAATATAGGCCCAGAAAGTGATGATTGGCCATGTCCAAGTGAAAGCTCAAGAGTCCGCAATGGACGCAAGAGCTGATAGACAGCAACCGACACATCAGCACCAATCCAAGGCCGCACCTCGGAAATCGCGGTCTTCACTGTCGTTCCTACATATAGGACCGGGATACCCGAGGAATTTGCACGTCCTTCTCTGGCTCGGTCGGTAAGAGGCTTCATACGTGAAGCTCCGAAACCCCATATATCCTCGCCAATCCAGTTGCCGTCACTATCGATCCTGTCACATTGATCTATCCCAAGCTGTGCCCGATAGAACACATCCCCTTCTTTCAACTCGCCGTCACGCCCCCTAATCGTCGCAATAACCGTATTAAGGAATGTTCTCTGTTCTTCACTTAAGATATAACGATTGACACTACTAACGTAGCGCGCGAATCGAGAATAACTGTCCCAGTGTGCAAACTCAGGTCTACAGTTCAAGTCGTTTTCACTGATAGTCATTAGCAAGTCCACTACTGAATAAAGCCTCTGCATCTTGGGCCGTAGCAATTGCGTCTTGTACTTCCTGCCGTTTCAAGTCTAGAACTCGCAATTTTCCGTTCATCTTAATCTGCGCGATGGAC
>NZ_PIOG01000109.1:0-986 GCF_002810545.1 Klebsiella sp. A-Nf5
CCAAAAAACGTATAATATGCTGAACGGGCACAGAGTTGCTGATACGACAAAAAGGTTAATCCCCTGGCTGGATCTTGAGCTATGCCACATTTACCCTAACTCTAAGGGCGGTGCAAATATCGCCAGAAACATTATCATCGCACCTGCTGCTATAAACCGGATGATGAAGGATTTTATCCCCTGCTGTCAGTCAGGAGTGCTGAGTGGCATAAAAGCAATGGAAACACCTCAACCGGTTAAATCGACCTTACTGAAAGCGTTAACGGATAAATACGGTTCAGATGCCGTACAGGAAGCATTGTACGGAGTTAAGCATCTTGCCTTTGCTGATTTAAGTCTGTCACGCAGGCTATTTGACACTGATATTTACGCATTCCCTCCACTAACCCGTCTGTTAAAAGAGGAAGCCTTACGCCTGAATTTGATGTCACTATGGGAAACGCTGGTTTGTACCGAAGTCAGCGTCTGGCTTAATGCCGGGCCTGCGAATGAATTATTTGCCGTTGCCGCGTTTCATGCGTTGCTGAACGGCGACGCCGACCACCTGCTGGAGCAATGTTATCGTTTAGTCGATGAAATCAGGGTGAAGCACAAGCGGGGGTCTCAACAAATCTACGACGAATTTCAGCATATACTCAGCCAGTACATGGCAAAATATTTTCACATTGACACCAGCGACCACAGAGCCTGTAATCTCTTCTATAACCGCTTTTTTAGTGTTCCTCCTGTCACAGAGGACGGTGTCTGCGCCATACCGCCTCAGTGATGCATTTCCTCAGCCTGTGTTCAATAAAATCTCAGATATATATCACCCTTCTGAAGTGAAACCGGACCATCGATAAACTCGGGCGAGGTTTACGGTAAATATATTTACTGAACCACGATCAATTTTGTCGATCGGTTCGATCGAATTTCATCGTTATCCCCTTCTTTTTTGCAGCTATAAAATCCCAACGGGATGCTTATGACTGTCTGTCTTCTACTAA
>NZ_PIOG01000128.1:0-1666 GCF_002810545.1 Klebsiella sp. A-Nf5
TTCTATTAACTGTAGCCTTGAAAAAGCCATTCGTGTTACGCCTGGTGCAGGGATAATCTGTCGATCGACGGCTCGGTCGGCTAGTAGAACTTACAACTCTCTCCATGACGAAACACCTGCGCCAGCTTGGACACAGAGATAATTCTGTCCAGTTTTGCTATAGTAGTAGGGAACAAGACGGTCAGTTTTCAAGTTGATAGTTTTAACGATGCTTAACAAGCTGTGCTTGTCACCGATCAGCGCAGAAGAATGGTGGATTTGTGTTGACATCTTTTTCCAGGCTAGCTATAGTTACTTTACCAACACCCGCGGTGGTTTAGCAGTATTCAGCTAAGCAATCAGCGGGTTTTTTCTTGCCTAAATTAAGCTAACCTGCTAAAAAAACGCAATAAAAACTTATCCTGGTTTTCGGAATGAACGTCTATACCAAGCCTTTTGTTTCCCCCCACGACCTCATACACACGCACCTCATACCAAAAGGTGTAACTTTCTCAGCACCATACGGTGTTGTCGAAGCAGAAGAGTATCTCTCCCGTATCAACTGGTATCGGTTTAAGTCATATATGCACCCTTTTTTAGCGACCGGAACAAAAAACTACATACCCGGCACCACGTTTACACAAAGTGTTGAACTCTATTATTTTGACTGCGAGCTGCGTGAGTTTTGTAATAAATATATCTTGCGCATAGAAGTAAAAGCCAAAACTATACTTGATCAGGTTATCACGTCATTTACAAATGACCCGTTCTGGTATCTTAATGACGATTACTTTAAGGATACAGAGAAGTTACCCATCTTAAGGAAGAAGATCTCTGATGATTTACATTACTCCAAGATGGAGTTTGCACGATATTATAAAGACAACTATATCAGCCCAAAAGAGTCATGGCGCTCAGCTCCTCCTTTCTGGCTTGCGACGGAACTAATGAGTTTTGACGCATTTGTTAAGTTTGCTGAAGCATTAGACTCCAATAAATTTATGCATTCCGGAACGAATAAGCTTGGAGATGCTGCAAAAAAAATGAATGCCAAAAATTACAAAGAAATGATCTCTTGGCTACTAGCGATAAAAGAACTCCGAAACAGAGCATCACATAACTCAAGGACTTGGAACAGTAACTATCGTTTGCCATCTGGATTTGTCAGTACTAATAATGTATTAGTTTCCGGTTCCTACCTTACTATCCCACCAAGCAAAACGAACAAGATTTATCTGATACTTGCCACTATAAAATTAATTTCTGACAATGTTATTAAGCAACAAAATCAGTTTTCTGCTGAATTGCAGGCACTAATTAATAAATATCATAACCATAGTTACATTTTATCCGGAATGGGATTCCCCTCAAACTGGACAACCGATCCATTATGGTAACTTGACGTTTAATTAATGTCGTCAGAGGCCGCTCCAGCGGCCTATTTTGTACCACTCATTTGTTTTTGTTCAGAAACAAGTTTCGATAAAAGAAGAGGTTTAACAAACCAGCAGGGTGTATCAGCAAGTCACTATTGGGTTTATATAAATGCCTGCACCTAAACTTTCCCTTTCAGCATGGCTACCGCATCAGCTTCGGGCATCTGAAACTGAACTCGATGCCGCGCAGCAACATCAAGTGCGAACACCTTCGTATAGACCTCCGTCGAGCTAATCGATTTGTGTCCCAT
>NZ_PIOG01000050.1:0-1172 GCF_002810545.1 Klebsiella sp. A-Nf5
GAACAGCGCCTCAACAACGACCGGGGCCGATACTACCGAGTCTTCGCAGGATTCGATGGCCAGAAGCAAGATGATGAATGCTGTAGATTCGTATGCTAAAGCTAACCATATTAGCCGTGATGAAGCATTCGGCCAGCTTATGGACAAGTCAGTGAGAGGTGATGTTTCTGGCGAGGCATATGTAGGAGCTAGAGGTGGTGTTGGATTCGAGCTCTTCGGTAATGGCGGTAAAGCTGAATTCGGTGGGAGGATGTCGGCGAGAGGGACAGCAAGTTCTGGATCTCAAGACAATACTACTGAGTCAGGACGCCAATCTAATGCTGACAATCATGATACCAGCAGTCAGGCAGTTAAAGACTTCAGAGAGTCTTCTGATTACTTCATCAACCAGAAATCAAGTCAGTCTGGAAACATCACTGATAACAATGCATCTTCTCGGGTTGATCAATTTTCCGCCTCTTTGGCCAGTGCGAAAAATAGCTATGACCAGTATACGACGAGCAAAACACGTAGCCATGAGTATAGTGAGATGGCCTCACGAACAGAAAGCATGAGCGGCCAGATGAACGAAAACCTGACTCAACAATTTGCTAATTTCGTACAGAAAAATGCCCCACAAAATGCTGAAGCTATTCTTACTGACACGTCTTCACCTGAAATCGCTGCCCAAAGGGAGCATCTGGCTCGTGAATTTGTGAAACAACAGGTTGAACCTAAAGTTGATGAGGCGTACCAGGAGGGCAGAAGAAACATTGGCGCAAATATGCCATCAGTTTCTGAAGGTAAAGGAAGCGGTACAGTATATGCGGACTACAACTCTCACGGTGATAGTATCGATGAGATGACCAAAAATGCAGGTATCAAAAATGATGTTCACCAATCGGTTGAACACATGGTTAGCGATAACCAGCAAGCTCATAAGGATAGGCAAGATAGCATACATAAGCAGGAGGATGATGTTCAGAATGAACACACTCGTCTGGAAAACCACCATAATTTGGAAGGAAATAAATTTGAGAAAGAATACAATGACAAAAAGGCTGAACAGAGAGCACTTCCTGGAGCGGATACAAGAGACGAACTCCTAGCTAAGGCCCAGGAATTTGAGCGGAAGCATAAGCCCTAACTAAGGGGGGAGGAAAGTAAAATATGAAAATGATTGCTTTGCTACT
>NZ_PIOG01000243.1:0-1739 GCF_002810545.1 Klebsiella sp. A-Nf5
GCCACGCCAGCGCCACCTCTGCCGGTTTCACGCCCTGCTCGTCCGCGACCGCCACCAGGGTATCGATAATCCGCATCCCGCGTGGATTCAGATACTTACCAATCCCGCTTCCGCGCTGGCTCTGCGCCAGATCCGACGGCTGGCGGTACTTACCGGTTAAGAACCCAGAGGCCAGGCTGTAGTAGGTCACCACCCCGATATCGCGGCTGACGCAGAGATCGCACAGCGCGCCTTCAAACGCGGAGCGGTGGTAGAGGTTATATTCTGGCTGCAGCACCTGCCAGGCAGGCAAGCCGCCTTTACGCGCTACCTCCAGCGCCCCCGCCAGCTGCATCGCATCCAGGTTAGAGGCCCCCATCGCGCGGATTTTCCCGGCCTGCTGCAGGCTGTGGAAAGCCTCCAGCGTTTCCGCCACCGGGGTTTGCGGATCCGGCCAGTGGGAGAAATAGAGGTCAATATAGTCGGTATTAAGGCGGCGCAGGGAGTCGTCGACCGCCTGTTGGATCCAGGCTTTGCTGAGCCCTTTATGGCCGGGAAGGCCTAAATCGGAGCCGACTTTGGTGAAGATTTTGACCTTATCACGCATGCCGGGGCGCGCCTGCAGCCAGCGGCCGATGATGGTTTCGGATTCGCCGCCCTGGTTACCGTCCGCCCAGCGGGAATAAACATCCGCCGTATCGATAGCGTCAAATCCGTGGTCAACAAAAGCATCAAGAAGAGCAAAACTGGTTTTTTCATCGATGGTCCAGCCAAAGACGTTGCCGCCAAAGACTAATGGGGCGATGGAAAATCCGGTTTTGCCCAAGGGACGTGTCATCATGCCGAGTACTCCTTAGCTTATATTCTGCTTCCCTCAGGTAACCGCAGGGGTCAGGAGAGGAGGTGATTGGATAATCAGAAAAGGAATCTTACGGCGGGCATTCCATGCCCGCAGGTACACTCAGACATTATGTCCCGGAATAAACATCAAAGCTAAAATATTTGCCAGCTAATTTTTTATAGGTGCCGTCGGCAAGAATCTTCGCAATCGCGCCGTTAATTTCCTGACGCAGTGCCTCATCGTCTTTACGCAAGCCGATCGCCGCCCCGGCGCCAAACAGCGTATCGTCCTGCAGATGGCCGCCGACAAAGGCGAATTCCTTACCCTGCGGCTGCTGCAGGAAGCTGTAGTCGGCCATCATCCCGGAGAGCACCGCGCCGTCGATGCGCCCGGACTCCAGGTCACGCACCACGCTATCGGCCCCCTGGTAAGCCACAATGTTAATCCCCTGCGGCCGCCAGTGCTGGTTAACATAAGTCTCCTGCGCCGAGCCCTGCTCCACACCGATGGTTTTGCCCTTCAGCTGTTCCGGCGTATTGCCCTGCAGGGTATTTTTACGCGCCACGAGGAACACCGGCCCGTTATATAGCTTGTCGCTAAAGGCAATCTGCTCTTTGCGCTTCTCGGTCATGTACATCCCGGAAAGGATCGCGTCGAATTTACGCGCCTTCAGCGCCGGGATTATGCCGTCGAAATTGCTTTCTACCCACACGCATTTCGCCTGCAACTGCTGGCAAATGGCGTTGCCTAAATCGATATCAAACCCCGCCAGCTTGCCCTGCGGATCTTTCCATTCAAACGGCGCGAAAGTCGGGTCGACGCCGAAGCGGATCTCCTTTCCCCCTTCGGCCAGCGCCGACGTCGACGCCATTAATGCCAGCCATAGCAACAGTGATTTTTTCATTCGCGTTCTTCTCCT
>NZ_PIOG01000090.1:0-109522 GCF_002810545.1 Klebsiella sp. A-Nf5
AAGCGATTGATGCGACGTCCAATGCGTTATCAACCCTCAACAGCACCGTGACCCAGCAGGGAAAAGACATTACGTCTAACTCCAACAGCATCACTTCGCTGTCAAACCAGATGGTTAACGGCCGGCAGAACATGTGGGTGCGTAGCGTATACAACGTACAACTGGCCAACAATACCACTGAGCCGACCTTTAGCGACATCAACGGTAAGGCGCCAATCTCGATCGATGAGGTTCCTGACGCGGCAAAACTGGACTTTGCGAGCGCCGGCAGTTACGTGATCGCGCATTACAAAGCCTTCGTGAAGGTCAATGCTGATACCACCATCACTATGGCACCAGGGTCTCGTGTTTTTGATGATACGGGCGCCGTGTACGTGAACGGTGTTAGGGTTGCCTTTGGTAATGCGAGCTGGAATACGGTTAGCTTTGATCTGAAAGCTGGCTGGAGCACGGTTGAGTTCCTGGTGAACCAATGGACTGGTCAGGCTTACATTAACCTCGGTTTTAAACTGTCCGAGAAGGTAGCCCAGCTGAATTCTGCTCTTGGGATGAACGCGCTTTCGAATGCCATTAGCGCCGTCACCTCAAACGTCAGCACCGTAGGTGATCGCGTCACGAGCACCTCACAGAGCGTTACTGACCTGCGAAATAGCCTCGAACAGACCAACGCTAATCTGGCGAATAAGGCAGATGCACAGGCGCTGTCTACGCTGCAAAATACGGTCTCCAAGCAGGGGGATACGATTTCCAGCCAGGGTAACAGCATCACGAACCTGAATAACACCCTGACCGCTGCCAGAAACGCCGGTGACAACCTGATCCCGAACTACGATTTCCTGCAGGGTGCAACTGCGTGGGATACCCAGTATCCGGCTGGCGTCACTTTCGGCAACTTCGGTGATGGTAAGGCTGGGGTTAAGCTGAACCGGACGACCACTACCAGTCCAGGCATCTTCTCCAACAACAACAAGCCGCTGCCGCTTAATGGTCAGCGCAAATATCGTGTTGTGGTTAAAGCCAAGGGCGTGTCCGGGGCGATGAACATGTTGATCCGGCGCCAGAACAAAATCGGCCAGACCGACAGCAATTATGAAGATAAAAACGTCACACTCACCAGTGAGTGGCAGACCATTACCTGGGAAACAGGGCTTACTGCCTCTAACGCTGATGGTCAGAACTTTAAGCTTTACGCGCACCCGGCTAATGCCGAAATCTGGGTTGATACCTTTAAGGTCTTTGATATCACGGATGAGGTGAAGATCAAGGCTAATAGCGATGCGCTGTCTACGTTGTCGAGCACGGTGACACAGCAGGGTGACAAGATCATCAGTCAGGGCAACAGCATCACTAAGTTGACCAATGACCTCGAAGCCGCTGACGCAAACATCGCGAAAAAGGCCGATCAGTCGGCAGTCACTACGCTGACAGGTCGGGTAGAGAAGACGGAGTCCGGACTGACGGCGGCGAACAGCAACATTACGTCGCTTAGCAGCTCTCTGAGCCAGCAATCCAAACGCGGCGCTAATCTGCTTCCTGATGGCACTTTTGAAAGCTACGCGGTTGGCCACAATCTATCAAATAATCGCGTTATCGTGACCACTGATGACTCGCATGGCGGTAGTAAGTGCATCCGTGTGACGCGTCCGAATGATTACAACGCTAACGCAACTGATAACAGCGATAATCACATTTTCAGCGGGTTCCAGGTTCGCGATAACGCAGTCTTCTATATGGAATGCTGGGTTAAGCTGGATGCCAAGAGCACCGCTATGGCCGAGAATGCGCAGATCTCCATTGGCTTGTCGCTCCAGTATCAGGACAACTCCTGGCAGTGGCCAGCAGTAACCAAAGCGGCGAAAGATCTGTCTACAGCTCAATGGACGAAGGTTTCTGGTTACCTGAAATCAACGAAGAGCGGTATTAAGCAGGCAATGGTGAGGATTTCTATCCCTAACGTTAGCAGCGTTAAGGCGGGAAACTCATTCCTTATTGATGACCTGGTCATTACCGAAGTGACTGATGCCTACAATGCGCAAAGTACAGCAGACGCTAATGCCAATGCGATTTCGACACTGGACTCGACCGTCTCCCAACAGGGTGACCAGATCACCAGTCAGGGTAACCGCATCACCAAACTGACAAATGACCTGGCAACGACCAATAACAACGTCAGTAAAAAAGCGGATCAGAGCGCTTTAAGCGTGTTGTCCGGGCGCGTCGATCAAACAGAATCGGGCTTATCCTCTGCGAATAGCAGTATCACTGCGCTTAATTCATCTGTACGCGCAGGGAATGCGACAAGTGGCGATTTGATTAGCAACCCGACATTTGACCCAGAGTTTAGTCAGATGGGCTTCACTGTGGTTTCCAGCTCGTCTGAGGGCGTGCCAGCCAATTGCCCATACGCTTATGTCGCACGCATTGCGGCTCGCGACCATCACCCAAATTTTGCTGCTATTCCGGCGACATTGGGGGATGTTTATGAAATGTCTGCTCTCGTCGCGTGTGGTACCGGCTCCGCTGATTTCAACCTGTATCTCGGAACCGCAACAAGGCCAAGCGGCAGCGTGGGCGCGCCTCTGTCATCCGGCGGCAACCGCAAGGCGTCGGCCACATGGCAGCGAGTAACCTGGCGATTCAAAATTACTCAGGGGATTGTCGATCGCGGCTTCTTCCGTCCATTCCTGCAAATTAACCAGTCCAGCCCATTCGGCACCGTCTGGTATGTGACTGACTGGCATCTGCGGAACGTAACCGACTCCTCCAAAGTCCAGGATTCCCTCGACGCCACGGCGAAAGCGGTTGATTCGCTGACCTCTACGGTAAATCAGCAGGGGGAGAACATCTCAAGTATTGGTACACGCACTACCAATCTTGAGAACAATTTGAGAACAACAAATGCAAACGTTGCTCAAAAAGCGGACGCCAATGCTCTGGCGGCACTGACCAACCGTGTTACCCAGACCGAAAAAGACATTAACTCAACGAGTTCTTCTGTCACGAATCTGAACAACAAGGTTGATGCAATTTCTGTCGGCGGTACAAACCTGATCAAGAACTCCGGCGATATGACCGGCTGGTCGAACGTTGTCAGCGATACGTATCGTGGTAACGCGGTAATTGGCGCAACTGTAAAAGCCGGCTCCGGTTACAGGGATTTGCGGGAAATCACGCTTGAGTCGCCGGTCGATGCAGGTGAGTATGTTTACAGCTTCTATGCGAAAGGTGGTGTTGCCGGCCAGACGATGACGGCGTTCTTCTACAATCCGAACACCACAACGTCTATCGAGACCAGCCAGGGTGCGAAAGGTAACAACAATGATGGCCGTGCGCAGTTCACGCTGACCACTTCATGGGCCCGATATTGGGTTAAGTGGAAACAGACACCTACCACGGGTACCAAGCGCCTGATTCTGTGCCGTATCGAGAGCAATACCTCCAAAGACCAGACGGTGTACATCAACAGTCCGAAGTTTGAGGTAGGTAATGTTGTTTCCGACTGGAACGAGTCTCCGTCTGATAGCGCCAGTGCGTCGGCTGTGGACTCGCTGACAACGAAAGTTAATCAGCAGGGCACTTCCATTAGCTCTATCGGGAATCGCACCACATCGCTGGAAAACGGGCTATCGACAGCTCAAAACAACATTGCCAAGAAGGCTGATGCTTCTGCATTGCAGGATCTCCGGAACACGGTGGCATCTCAGGGTGACGATTTAACCGCGGCGAACAGCAGCATTACCAGCCTGCAGGCCTCGATGAACCGTCGCACTGTGTTTACTGTCACTGCACGGGGTAATGGCAACAGCGTTACCCATGGGGTGTTTGATGAAAGCGGCAAGAATCTGTTTACCCCTGGTCGCAGCTGGGCGCTGGTCACTTTTGCAAAACACAGCGACGGATCAACGGTGATTGCGACCTCCAAAACATACGATGTCTTTGGCAGCGCGAATAATGGCGCCACGATGTCGGCCGATATCGAGGCGCTGGCCAGCGGGACTTACGTTTGTGTCCTGACATTCGATGAGCCAACTGGCAACCGAGGTAAGGTATTGTCTGCCCTGGAATCTCTTGGTGGTACATCCGAAGTCGTCAACTCTCTGCCGTATCGTGGTGCCTATATCCTCCTTGGCCGCAAAGGCATGAAGCCGGGCGATGGTCTGGAACTGCGTGCGCCAACCGGTGGCGACGGCACCGCCCACATTTCGACCTCAGTCGAGTTTGTGAACGGGGTAATGATGGGGCTGGGCGCCGCTGGTGGTGTGATGATGAAGGCTGATGCGAACGCATCTGCAATTACCACGCTCCAGAATACAGTGAAGACCCAAGGGGATAATATTGACTCCCTGAGCTCCTCGACAACAGCGCTGGAAAACAGCCTTGCGTCCAGTAACGCCAGCGTGGATGCAGCAAGCCAGATCCCCGGCAACCTGATCGTAAACCCGTCTTTTGAGCGTGGTACGGAGGGCTACACTGGTTGGAGCGGTATTGCCACGGTGGCAACGCTGCAGGTTCCACATCTTGGCACCAAAGCCGCCAAACTAGCAGCGGGTGGTTCTGCAGGCGTAGGCCAGAAGATCTCCTTCAAGAAGGATCGGTCGTACAAAATTGGAATTTGGGCAAAGCAGGACCCTAATACCACCATTCAGTCGACCGACAATACAAAATTCCGTGTGGCGGACGGTAATGGCCTGATTGCAAGTAAGGCTTATGGCCCGTTCACTTCGAACTGGCAGGAGGTGTCATGGACATGGAAGGCGACAAAGGATGTCCTTGCTGACGTTCAGTTCACTGCTTTCTTGTCAGCCGGCGCGATGTACTTTGATGATTTTTATGTCGTCGATGTGACCGACTCTGTTGAAACTCAGGCGAACTCGAGCGCGATCACTAAGCTCGATAGTCGTGTGACCAAGACAGAGAATGACATCATCAGCCAGGGCAGCCAGGTTACGCAACTTAAGAATGACCTTGCGACCACAAACACAAATGTTTCGAAGAAAGCGGATGCAGCTGCGTTAACGGCATTAACGAACCGCGTCACGCAGAACGAGAAAGAAATTGAAACCCAGAGCAGCCAGACAACTTCGCTCAAAAACTCTTTGAGCACTGTTCAGGCGATGGGGAGCAACCCGTGGTTTGATGGTTCTCTGGAGACGTACTCCGAAAACCAGCAGATCAGCGGCTCGCGTGCAGTCGTCGTCAGCTCTCAGAAACGAAGCGGAACGAAGTCGTTGCGTGTTTCCCGCGGCGCCGGTGAGGGCGGAAACAGCGATAAAACCATCGGTAAGTGGATTGCTCTGCGTGAAAATGCGGTATTCCGCATTGAACTCTGGGCGATGATGCCGGCAGATCAGTCGCCATCCTCTGGGTGGTCAACGCTCGTTGGTTTGCAGACCCAAAACGCTGCCAACAACAATAACTGGCCGACGGCAATCACTATCAACGAAGCCGCATTGGGGGCAAGAGGCGCATGGAAGAAATTCACTGGTACGCTCCGTGTAGCCGCTGGCCACACTCGCGGCGCATTTTGGGTATCTACCCGCGGCACAACTGGCACTGGTACACCGGGGTATGATCTGTATATCGATGACGTCGTTGTCACCGATATCACCGACGCAAAAGAGGCTCAAGATTCGGCTAATGCGAACGCATCCGCGCTCACTAGCCTTACCTCACGTGTTACCAATGTAGAAGGGCAGGTGACATCCCAGGCGTCTCAGCTTTCCTCTTTGACGTCCCAGGTGAATGATGCGTCTTCGAAGGTTGATCAGATGGCGCAGACCATCACCAACAACGAGAAAACGCAGTCGTCGCTGAATACCAGCTTGCAGTCGCAAATTGATGCGCAGGCATCGGCAAACATCAAGAACCAGACGGAGTTGAATAACGCCACCACTTCGCTGGCGGCAATTAAATCAACTCAGCAGACCCAGGCCACAACGATAAGCGCACTGTCTCTGCAGCAGACGAATTTGACTGCCCAGGTAGGCGATCAGACGGCTGAGCTGCAAGAGCTGAAGAAAACGGTTGTTGAAAACGGCAACGTTAACAGCACCTGGATGGTCAAAATGGAAACCAACAGCAACGGTAAAAAGTATGCTGCTGGTATCGCTTTAGGTATCGATGGCAAAAATTTGCAAAGCCAGTTTCTGGTTCAGGCTGATCGCTTCGGCTTAATTAACACCTCTAACGGGAATACAACTACACCTTTCGTTATCGAAAATGGCGTTGCGTATATTAATGCCGCTGTCATTAAAGATGGTTCGATCACCAATGCGAAAATTGGAGGCGAAATCCGTTCTGACAATTTCGTTAACGGTTCAAATGGCTGGAGAATAGGAAAAGACGGTAGTTCACAGTTCAACAACGTAGTTATTCGTGGTGAAGTTCACGCTAATACCGGTGTACTGAACAACGTGACTATTAATGAGAACTGCACTGTGCTTGGTACTGTTCAAGCCAATAAAATTGTTGGTGACGTTGTGACAATGACCGACCGTGTAGTTAAGAACTGGCCGCCTACCGCCGACACATCATCAGGCACTCGTTATCCTATTGCTTCAGTGCAGGGTATGCCATTCGAACGCCGTATGGTGTTTAACGGTTCAATTAGCATTCAACAGACTTGGCGTCAAAACGTAACAATCCGCGTTGATGAAACAGTCGTATGGACGTTTGACTCTGGAAATGAAGGTAAGGATTTTGAAACATCAATTTTCTCTATTCGTATACCTGCATCGAATTACGGTCAAACGCAGAATATTACGATCCAGTGGCCAAACCGCGGAGACAGCGGACAGTTCCGATTTACAGGGGTGATCTCGATGTACAGAACTACGGGCTCCATCTCTCTGGCTTAAGTTTCAGGCGGCTCTTTGAGAGCCGCTCATTAAAATTACAAGGAATGTAATTATGGCAATGTATGAAGTAGGCACCATCACAGGTGCAGCAAATCAGGCAAAGATCACAGGCACTTCTACCAAATGGTCTGAAACTGCTCTTGGTATTCAGGAGGGTTCGATTCTTGTCGTTTATCGCAGTGGGAGCGCAGATCTGTATGCAATCAAATCTGTCGACAGTGATACACAGCTGACTCTGACGCGAAATATAACGTCCGCTTTCACTGGAGTGAAATATGGCATTATTACATCTGAAACCGCCAGCACATCGTCTTTTGCGAACCAACTAGCCAGTGCATTCACTCTTTGGCGTAATGTTGTCCAGGGATGGTCTACAGCGCTGACTGGAAGTGGCAATATTACGATGACGGACCCTATCACAGGAGTTTCAGTGACCGTTCCGGCTATATCAGGAATGGCAAAACTGTCAGGCGGAAACACCTTTACTGGTAATCAAACAATATCTAGCGATGACTCGGGATTTATCCTCGGTAGAAATTCCGATATTGGCCTTGTCAAAAAGAACGGTACTTTTGGCAAGTTGATGGTTGGTAAATCTACTCGCTTTTCTGTCGTAAAAAGCGCGGCAGACCGCATTTCAGCTACTGATGCCCAGACTGAAATCTTTGGCGTAGATAGTAGTGGTAATGCAGAAGTGATCAATAACCTTTCGGTTGCAGGGAAGGCCACTGTAAAAGGGGACATTACGGGAAGTGGAAGCATAAACGCTGGGACTAAAGTATCTGCGGCCAGTATTGAATTGTCATTTACCACGCCGTATATCGATTTTCATTTCAACAACAGCACTTCAGATTACACGACCCGACTGATTGAAAATACAGCAGGTGAGTTAACTCTTGAAGGTGCCTTTATGTGCAAAAGGCACCTGTACGCTTGGGGTGCAATGATGGCCAGAAATATTGCCCCAGGCGCACCGTCTAACGGTCAGTTGCTCACTGGCGCGCCGTTCCAGTCAATGATTCAAGGACGTGGCGCGTATGGAGATGCTCGCGGCGCCGTTGCGAACTACTATATTGAGGAACGGGTAGGAGAAGAGCATAGGGCGGTTGTCTATCTCGATGGTTATGGTCGAACAGATGCATGGCTTTTTCGACCAGGGGGGACGATCACAACCGGCAAAGGCGACGTCATGACTACCGGTTCTGATGTTCGTCTAAAAGACGGATTTACAGAATCCCAGGAAGGGGCATCCAGACGCATTAACGCGCTGGGGGTCTGCGAGTTCAACATGAAGGGTGAAACACGCCGGAGGCGCGGATTTATTGCTCAACAAGCTGAACAGGTTGACTCGCTTTATACCTTTCAAAGTGGTGATGTAGAAATTGAAGGTGAGAAGATCAATATCCTAAACGTAGATCAGACAGCAATTGTCGCAGACCTGGTAACTACCGTTCAGGAGCAATACGAATGTATCGAAAAACTAAAAGGTGAGATACAAAATCTAAAGGATTTAGTGATGAGCACATCAGCAAAAGCGGCTTAAAAGGAATAATTATTGTATGTAAGTACTTACCTACAATTAATCTATAATTTATGATATAAATCTGCCATCCGATTTGACTTATTCATGGAGGAAGACATGTCAAACGAGATGGTAGGCGTGACGCCAGAGCAGGTGGAACGTATTGCCGCCATTGTTGCGCGCGAAGTCGTAGGAAAATTAAGTAAGGAGCTTCGCGATGATATTGGCCAGGAGGTCAACGATCAGCTGCGAACCTACTTTGGTGATATGACTCCGGCGCAACATAGCATTCAGCATTCCAACTTGGACAAACTTCTTAATCGGCTCGACACGATTTCAAGCGGGTTCTTTGGAGGCATTATTTCCAAAATTACCTCGTTCCTGATCACCGTGCTGCTTTTGGGTTTGGCCGCTTATGGCGTGAAAAATGGACTGCAATAACAGGAGAACAAGGATGAGTACTCCAAGAGGCATTCGTAACAATAACCCTGGCAACCTGGATAAAGGGTCGCCGTGGCAAGGGTTAGTAAACAACCCGGCGGAACCGCGGTTCTGCACTTTTAAAGACCCCGTATGGGGGATTCGAGCACTGACAGTAACGCTCATCACCTACCATGATAAGCGCCGCGCAAAAGACGGCTCCAGCATCGACACGATCCGCGAAGTCATCGAGCGTTGGGCGCCACCGCATGAAAACAACACGACCGCCTATATCAATGAGGTCTCTAAAGCTGTAGGCGTGACGCCGGACATGATCATCGATCTGCATGACTACAATACTATGCGGCCGCTGGTGGAGGCGATCATTCGTCATGAGAACGGTCGTGGCCCGTTGAAAACACTCAACAGCTGGTATTCGGCCGAAGTTATTGACGAAGGTATGCGTCGCGCCGGCGTCGTTAAACCGGTAACTTCAGTGAAAGCCGTACCCGTCACGAAAGAAACAGCCGGCGCAACGGTGACTGCAGGTATCGGTATTGCGCAGCTGGCGGACGTAATGCCGCAGATCTCCGTTGCGATGGATAAGGCCCAGGGACATATCACTAGCGGGGATACCGTTCGCATTATCTTCGGTATTGCGACCATTGTTGTCGCCGGCTTTATTGCCTGGTCGCAAGTTCGTAAGCATCAGGCAGGAGTGGTGTAACCATGAACGGCAGCCTGCTTTCAAAGGTCAAATCGACCATCATGACTTTGGCTGCCGTCTTCTTTGTGCTCGTTGGGGCGTACACCTGGGGTGGACGCGCTGCCCGGCGGGCCATGGAAGAAAAGGCGCAGAGAGAAACCAACAAACGGCTTCAAGGCACAGTGGATGTGAAAAATGAGACGATTAATGAAGTCAGGACTAAGGATGCTTCTGCCGTTCATCGCGAGCTTCGCGATAAGTGGATGCGTGATTAAACCTCAGACCGTGGGCGTACAATTCTGCGATGGGGCTAACCCTATCTACATCAGCAAGGACGACGCCCTGACAGAAGAAACTGAGAGAGAAATCCTGATCCACAACACGCTCGGTGAGCGGTTGTGTAAGTGGTGATTGCATTACTATCAATATCAGGTAGAAGGCGCTTTGGTTAACACCAAAGCGCATTTTTTATCAGCTATCTGTAAGGTCGTACCAGTCGCTGTCAGGATCTGCATTTGAGTCTGAAGATATTATTTCGATACCTTCTTCAGCGATTAGCCAATTATTATCACGATAAATAAGAGGAACATTTGCTGTTAAGAAGAATGATGTACCGGAGAAAAAATGGTCTGGCATTTGCTCACCTTCATAACTGAACGACACAGTCATGTTCAACAGTCCCTTTTCCTCGTCATACTGAACTTCAGTTGGCTCGAGGTCATATACTGCAAAACCATTAGCATTGGTTGAAGCAACCGCATCGGATAAAAGTTCCTCAACAGCCATCTCAAATTGAACGTACACATCACTCGAATAAATGACGTTTTCGAAGTGCGTCTCGCCAAAAGCGGCCTTCATTAACCGAGGTTCTAATGGAAATCGCTTCGCCACAGATGAAAGCTCATGGTAGTTCGAAAAATCTGCATCGATAGCGATGGCTTCAAGAGCTTCCGTTAGCTTAATCCCTTGTTTTTTAGCTAAATCTTTAGCTTTGCTTTTGAGAATGTTTAAACCAGAGTAGTTAGACATGGCTATGTTTCCACACATTAGACGCATACCGATAGCCTGTTAACCGGGCAGCGTCATAATGATGGCGGCCAAGTGTTGGGTACTGCAGAATGATGGGCTATTGCTTTGCGAGACAGGCGCCAGGTGACCATCACCACCTGGTGAAATACTAACCTGTGAATGTAGAGGCGTCAATGCAGGCGCAAGGCGATTTTATACATTTGATATGAACCACCTACCATTTAACCTTTACACCGCAGCCGTAGGCATTTAGGCTATATCGCATATAAGAAAACAAGTTGTTTCATACGACGATAAATCACACGTAGGGATATCACGAATGACTCAGATCATTGTGGTGGGCGGCACCAAAGGTGGCCCAGGCAAATCGACTGTTGCTCAGCAAATTGCAGCCTGTCTGAAAATCAAAAAGAAAAAGAAAGTCCAGATCACTGATATCGACATCCAGCGCACCACGACAGGGTGGTGTGAAGACCGCCGGCACAATGAAGAACTGGAGCTGATCCCGTTCGCCTATGTCCAGGATGACATCATCAAACACATCACTTCGCTTCGCGGCCGTTTCGATTACGTCGTCGTTGACGCTGGTGGTTTCGACTCCGAAATTCAGCGCCAGGCTATGCTGATGGCCAACGTGATCCTTATCCCGCTTCGCCCGAAACGCCGCGATCTGAAATCCTTGCGTGACATCGACCCCATCGTCGACAGCGTTAGCAGCGTGAATGACCAAATCAAAATCCGTGCTGTAATGAACCAGTGCCCGTCTCTGCCCTCCCAGGCTGCGCGCATTATCGCTGCAAAAGAAATTGTCGAAACCTTTGGCATCGAGGCGGTACCGGTGAATCTTTACAACCGCAACGTCTATGACGATGCCGAAGAGGCGGGTCGTTCCATATTTGAGATGACCGGAGCCGAACGCGACAAAAAGGCTGAGGCCGAGATTGAAGCATTAGTAGAATACGTAATGACCTTGGAGGGTGAATAATGTCCATGAAAATGGGTGATCTGGCAAAACGTCCGGCTGCAGAAGCTGCTGCGCCTAAAAGCAGCACCCCGATGCGCCAGCCTGTCCGTCCACAAGGCCGTCCAACACGTGGCAAAGAGAAAATCAAAAGCCGCACAATGTCACTTGAAGACGAGTATTTCGAATTACTGGAGATGATGAAGTTCATCCCTCGCTTCGAGAAGTTCACCCGTTCTGATGTGATACGTGCAGCCATTTTCCATCTGGCAGAGAAGTCCCCGCAGGAAATTGAGGACATCGTAAAGATGAACGAGGCGATCACCGCAGCCGATGTGACGATGCGTACTGACGAAATAAAGCGCGAGTTGATGAAAAAGAATTGATTGAAGGCGCGTTAAGCGCCTTTCTCTTAGGAGAATTAATTATGTCCATAACAAAAATTTTAGATGAATTTTTGGATTCTGATGACAGGGTTGCAGTAATTAAAGGTGAATGGGGAGTAGGAAAAACACATTTTTGGAACCGTTACTACGAAGGTAAAAGAAATAAAAGAGAAATTGAACAGATTGCATATTCATATGTTTCTCTATTTGGTCTTAATTCTATTGGAGAAATTAAGAAAAAAATATTCCCTTCCACAATACCGCTTAATCAAAAACTTTATAGAGAGGATTTACTAGAGAAAAAACAACAAATGATGGAGAGGTTTTTCTCGGGAGTATATAAGTGCGTAAGGTATAACAAAGTAAGTAAAAAGATCTTTAATAACTTTAGCATAGGGATAAGCGGTTTTGGCCTTAAATCCTCCGAATTTACAATTTTTGATGGTTATAATTATGTAAATAAATATTTAATTTGTTTTGACGATCTTGAGAGAAAGGGTAGCTCATTAGAGATAAAAGATTTCATGGGGTTAGTTGATGACCTTGCAAGATCAAAAGCATGTAAGATAATACTAATTTACAATGAAAATAACTTAACTAAGATTGATGAAGAAAAACAATTTATAGAATATCGAGAAAAAATTGTCGATCGTGACATTATGTATAAACCTGACGTCATTGATAATGTCAAAAAAATATTTTCACATAACGATCCGAATTTTGAATTTATAATTAGTGCGGCAGACGATTTAAATTTAAAAAATATTAGAATATTAAACAAAATAAAAAAGACTCTTTACGCATTTGAGTCTGAATTCACAACAGCGCGTAGGGAAGTGCGGAAAGATTTTACTTTCAGAGTAGTGCTTTTTGCATATGTATTTTACTCAGGGGCTGGCGAGTTGCCCTATGATGAATTCTTCAATAAAATTCAGCCCAGAGCCATGCTTGATAGTTATCATTCAGATGATGATGAAATGTCTACTGTTGAAAAATTCATAGAGCAGTTAGATATTTCATTTACAAATTCTGATAATTTATTTGATCACGGGATTGATTTTTACTTTAAGCATGGATATTTGCTTTCCAACTTCAGTTTTGAAAGTGCGGTGAAGGCTAAAAATAAAGATTATGAAGATATAGCGATAAATAGAAAGTTAGATGAAATATGGAGTGTTTTTAGAGATTCTTTCAATACAAACCAAGATGATTTTGTTGCTGCATTGAAAGGAGCAATAGAGGAGTATAAGTCCAGAATACCTCTTAGCAAGGTTTCCTCGATTTTTATTATTTTAGAGGAATTAGGCGTTAACTGCGATAGTTATATTACTCAATATGTTGATGATCTCATTAGTAGAAATGCACTTAATAAAGAATATAATTTATTGATGAACAGCACCATTGAACATAAAGGCTTATATGAATTGATTAATGATAAATTAAATCAAATAAGAAAGACCGAATATGATTTAGACGAGTTGCTTGGTCGGTTATCTAACAGTAATAATTACTCTTCATTACATATTGATGCTTTAAATGCATACAGTGAAGATGATTATTACAACTGGATTATTACCTGTGACGAAGATGTTTTAGATAAGATTAGGCATGGCCTTCTTAAATTTGACGACCATGTTGCTCCTATACCTGGCCAGACTGAAATAACTGATAAAGCAATAGCGGCAATTAAAAGAGTGGCAAGAACTTCGCAATTGAATAAAATCAGAGTTGAAAGATTGTTAAAGATGAATATTGATTAATATTTGCCTGCTTCTGTATTATTTTTAATACAGGAAGTATACTAATATACAGAAGCAGGTCTTTGATACAAGAACACTCCAGTGCCCACCCTTCTGATTCCTCTTTCCAAACTGCTTCCCAGTCGCTATGATCTGCCAAATAGTAAGTAAGTAATTACCTATCGGTGAGAGCATGAGCCAGATCTTTTTTGACACCATAAACAACGGCCAGTACGACTTCATGATGGAGTGGGACACAGCGGCCATGGACAAGTGGGTTGCGGAAAACATCGGTCTTTCACGATGCCAGGGGGAGGCTGAGCTCTTTGATACGAAGTGGTTTGACTATCGCGACATGCACCCGCTGATGGCAACCTGCCTGTTCACGGAAGCCTATAAGCGTGCATACTCACAGATCATGCTGTCTCATGGCCGCGAGCATTTCGAGACGGCGCCATTTAGTACTGGCCTGAAACGCTTGCCTTACCAAGAGCTCTCGGCGGTGAACAAAACATCCCTTTGGAAAGCTCGCCAGTTTGCAGATAGATATTGCTGCTCTTATGACTATTTTATATCAACCGTTCTCTCTGCAGCTGCGCGCCGGCTCTGGGACAAATTACCTCGCCCTCAGCATCTCTGGCAGCCAGAACTGATTGAGATCTTCGAAAGCAAACTCGCCAATCGTGCGGGAACGCGTCTGGATGACTCTGTAGTGAGTTTTAAGCACTTAGGAGACATGCAGCATGACCCAATTCAGGAACGTTACTTTGAATGGGTTCTGGAGCGTTTGAAGCACATCACCCGTGATAAGCGTATCCGCACCATCTTCTCTGCTGTCTGGTTGATGGAGCTGGTGCCCGAGCGCGTTATCTATGCCCATTACCCGGAAGAACTGGAAGAAGCACGGCGACTGTGTTGATTGCCTGCTCCATATTTTTACGATTAGAAAACAACTTGTTTAAGCACCAAAGGATAACAAACACATGACCGAACTTTGCCACACGGGACGAGGGTTGTCTGAAGAGTTCGACGACGACTTCCAGAATCGTCTGGCGGCGTATTTTTGCCGCGATCATGAGTTTCTGACTCGTGCCGGCGATCTGGTTGCCCCCAACCAATTCTCCAATGCGGCGAACGCCATACTGGTGAACATGGTATCGGGCTATTTCAGAATGTATAAGAGTGCGCCTTCATCGGCGGCCATCCTCGATATGTTGAAGCGTGCTAAACGCGATAAGACGATCAGAGAAGAGATGTTCCCGGACGTTGTGGCGGCGTTTAAGCGGGTGCTCTCGGAAAAACTCTCTGATACGGCTTACATGGTCGACCAGGTCGCGACGTTCGCTAAAAGTGTAGCGTTCGACGATGCGTTGATTAAAGCGGCCGAGATGAAGGAGAAGGGCGACTTCCAGGGAGCGATGGCCATCATGGCCAAAGTGCAGCAGATCGGTTCTAACGAAGCGACGGGCATTTATGACTATTTCGCCTCTGCAGCGCAACGTTACAAGGCTCGTGAATATGAAGCCTCAGATGATTACGTGCCGAACAGCATCACCACTGGCCTGCCGCTGCTGGATCGTATGCTCTATCAAAAAGGTTGGGCGAAACGTGAGATGGTACTCTTCATGGGGTTTGCGAAATCAGGTAAATCGACAGCGATGGGGGAGTTCTCCATTAACGCAACGCTGGCCGGCTACAACGTTTTGTATCTTTCTCTCGAAGTACATACCTCGATTCTCTCCGATCGCTTCGATGCGCGGCTGTCTGAAACGGAGATGTCAAAGCTGGTAGAGCAACGTGACGACGTTCACCGGAAACTCGCGGAGCTTGGCGCGACGAAAGGGGTGGGGAATCTCTGGGTGGTTGAGCGCCCATCTGGAAGCATGTCGCCTGCAGATTTGGATCGTATGCTCAATAGCATGAAAGCGAATGACATGATCCCGGATATGGTGGTGGTCGACTATGCGGACTTGATGCGAGCAAGTTACGACCTCCGTGACGACCGGGCGAACATCCGTTCCATCTACACCGATCTGCGTGCTCTCTACGATAAGCACAACGTTGCAGGAATCACGGCATCCCAGACCAACCGTGAAGGTGGTTCATCCGAAGTGGCCACCATGATGCACGCCGCGGACAATATCGAAAAAGTCCGTATCGCCGACTTAGTCATCACTATCAACAAGACTGAGGAGGAAGAAGCCAAAGGCGAAGCACGTCTCTATTTTGCTGGTTCTCGTAACCAGAAGGGCGGGGTGAGTATTCGCGTTAAGCAGAACCTCGAACAGATGCGCTTCATCGAGCGGATCATGGAAGTTCTTTAAAAAATAGGCGTGGGGCAAAGACGGATAACAGCCCCACGCCCTTCCAAATTACCTTTTGTTTAATCACAAAAGGAAAAACACATGAGCCTCTATGGTATTCAAAAACCGAGGCTTATCAAGATATTGCTTTTAAAAACTGCGGTAAATGACAATGAGTGACCTCAAAGAGTTACTGTCCGAGCTGGATTTCGAACAATGGCTGGATATGGAAGGCATCATCTATCGTCGCGGCGGTGTAAGCGCCCGCGGCCGCGAAGTGAATATCAAAGAATGTCCGGTATGTGGAAGCACAAACTGGAAGGTCTATTTCAACCTGACCAACAACGTCGGGAAATGCTTCGCCGGCGATCACCCAGAAGAAATTCAATTTAATAAGCTGGTTTTCCTCAAACACTACAGCGGTAAGTCTCGTCGTGCCTTCGAGGAATACGTACATAACGCACTCCTGTCTCAAGGTTGGACGCCAAAAAAAGAAGAGGTTGTGCTGGCCAGTGCTGTGGAGCTTGAAGGCCCGGTGGCTTTACCGCGGCATTATGAACTACCAATTGACGGTCGGCTGCCGGACTATCTTGTTGAGCGGAACATTACCCCGGAACTGGCCAAATACTTTGACCTGCGTTACTGCGTCGAGGGTAAACATGCTTATGTCGACCCATATACCGATCAGGTAAAAGGGCAGGCATTCGATATGCGCATCCTGATACCGATTTACGATCTGAATGGGGTGATGAAGACATTCCAGGGGCGTGACGTCACCGGCGCAGCAGAACGCCGATATCTCTTCCCAATGCAGCTGCCGGCATCCGGGAGGTTTCTCTATAACGGACATAACGCAGTTGGTAAGCAAACCGTCGTCGTCTGTGAGGGGGCTTTTGATGTCATGGGGGTTAAGCGCGCCATATTCGACGAGGAAACACTCCGGGACTACGTAGAGCCCATTGGCACGTTCGGGATGCATCTGTCCGGAAACACGACTGTAGATGCAGAAGACCAGCTGGGCGCGTTTCTGTCGTTAAAGGCTGATGGTCTGCGAAACGTCATCATGATGTGGGATAGCGAGAAGCAAGCGATCCGAAACACAATGGCGGCCGCCAGACGATTAACCAGTATAGGGTTAAATGTGAAAATAGCCTGTCTTGGAGAAGAAGGGCTAGATCCCGGAGAGGCCACCCAGGAACAAATTCTCAAAGCTTATTATCGTGCAAAACCCTACTCTAAGCAGCTGGAGCTGCAGAGCAAGGTTCTCGGTATAAGAGTGTTTAATTCGTGAGACGCAAAGTTGGCTGCCAAAAGAGGGCAGCCAACATGGTTATTTAGAATCTTTGGACAATACTTTTCCGGCTAACTCCGCAATAGATGATGCGCCATCCAGTAAAGACGGTATGTTTTCAGAAGTAACCTGTATTGGGCTGAAAATTAACTTCTCAAACAGCGACCATGATTCCTTTTCAGCACTGGAGTTATTTTTGGTCTCCACGTAGTCATGTATAAACTCACATAGACTTAGTCGCTGTTCTATTTGAAGTATCTGAGCCTTGATGGCCTTGCCCTCAATATAATATAGACGCATAAAATAAAAAAATAACAATTCTAATGATAATATCGGCAGGAAATAGAATAATGCATTTAAATTAAATTCCACGGGGAAGAAATTATAGATATGATTCAATAAAGCAAATAAAGGCGTGGCAATCAGCCATGAAGAAAAAATAATTACACTTCTGTGATTTGTGACATATTCTGCTTTTTTGGTTTTCAAAAGATTTGAGAAAGCTTTGCTCAACAGAACGAAGTTATATTCACTTTTATACTGTTTGAGTTTTTCATCATATTCTTGAAGAGACTTTATGGACGAATCGGCATTGTTAACGAGAGTCTCAATTTTTTCTTTTAACTGTTCTGCTTCATTTTGCGCCGTGCTGATACCATTTTTTATTTGCTTCGAAATTTCTTCCTCAAAGCCACCTACATTAGTTGCAATGTTTTTAAAAAGAGAGAATTTATCTGACCGCAATAAGTGTTTAACCAATGCTGCAGGCATTGTTTGTTCTATCCAGGTGAACGAAATTGGAATGTTATCCTTTGGGGACAGTCTATCTAATCTTTCTAAAATGGAAAAATCTAAAAAAAGTGGTTGTCTTGTGTCGCTCACTGTCCAAAAATTGTATTCATATATTAATCTGAGTATTTTAAATAAAAAGAAATGTTTATCACTTTTTAATTCTGACAAGCTAGGGAGATAACCACCCTCTATATTTGCTTGATTAAATGGTGTGTGTTCGTTGAGTAAATCTCTATGCTTAAAATACAAGTCTATAAAATAGCGCCATGACAGTGAAATAATTACATCAGACAAAATTGAATCGTCGGCAGCAAACGGATTATTAGATAAATCATTTGACAAGGGGAAAGTACTAGCTATATGACTCGTGATGGAAGTAACTTCATGTTCATAAGACTCATCAAAAAATTTCATAAAATCCCCTATTAAGCAATACGTGTTATTATTTGTTTTCTGCAAAGTTAGATTCTTTGCTGAAAAGGAAATCGCATAACCTTTGTTTTTTGCTTCAATATATTAACAGAGTACGAACAGCTTTAGTAAGGTTAAGTCTTCATAGTTGCTACGTTCCGAGCCAAACGCTCTTGGGGCCTATGCATTGTTGTTTTGGTCTGTTGCCATCATGTACCTCTCCGCCTCTTTTTGATAAGTAGCTACTTACATATTTTAATGTAATAATTTACTCTCTGGTTGTGGAGGACATCACATGAAAGAAGATATCGAACAGGCAGTTTTAGAGATGATCAAGAAGTCAGGCGTAGAGCTTGGCGAGGGAGAACTGGAGAGCATCATCGATGCCTCATTCAACACGGCATCAGAGCATATATCGAATGCGCTATCCTGCATTCCTCTCAAAGAAGGGGCGACACATACGTCGGTGTTGGTGTGGTACGCAAAGACGCCTGAAATGCCAGGTACTGTTCAAAAGCGTGTAGCTCTGGTTGCGTTCATCGTCCCGCCGCTTGAGACCGGCATTGGGCCAGTCGCGCGTTTTGGCGCCTGGTATGACGACAAAATCATCTTCTCAAACTGCTACCAGATGGAAAGCAGAGAAACGCTTGAGAAGAGCGTGGACGTGACTCTAAGAGCCGTAGAGAGCAAATGCGAGACAGTAGGAGAGGCTTTCGTCAGCGTCATGACTTCTCCCGATGTTGAAAAGCGCCATGTAGATCTGGTGGCACCACCAGGCTTGTTGGAAATGATTGTCTCTGGAGATTACAACAAGGCTATAGCGCGTGTTCGTGAGCTGGACTATGGGCGTATCTGCGACTTGTGTCGTAGTGATCTGGATTTAATCAATGTGATCGTTGAGGCTGGCCGAATCTGTGATGGGGTTTTGGCTCAATACGCAAGTAAGATCAGTCGTTTGGCCAATGAAATGCCTATGCTGATTCAGGAAGCAAAATCCCACGCCGTTCATGCTGCAAACGACCTGCTAACCCCTTATCGATACGAAGCCGCAAGTGACAAGATGACCGGCTGGGCCACCTGGTAAGCCGTAACTATGTACTGTGTCCCCGTACAGAGTTATTTAAACTTAGTAGTAAGTAAGTACAAGATTATCATTTAGAGAAATGGCTACCAAAACTGACTTATCAAAAATCCCTTCGATCTCTGGACTCAACGGCTACTCGCTGCGTTGCCCGGAAGTGAAGCTTAACGGACATGCCTCGTTCTGCAGCTACACCGTCTGTCAGCACACGATCCTTGCCTTCAAAGAGAAGCGACTGCCGGCGTCGTCGTTCACCTCCTGTGCGACCGCTATTTCGGCCGGAAAATGCCAGGCGCTGAAAATGATGGTGGAGGAGATCCGGCAAGGTGAGTCGCTGTATTTCGTCGATATGCTGGCGCTCATTGAAGAGGTGGAGGAAAGAAACCGAACAGCAAGAACTCTGCAGCCGAAGAGAGGCAGTGCATCTATCTACAGTGGAATTAAAGGGAAGCGCCAATCTTCGACCGTTGCTGAAACTGGCCGACTGCCGGATGCCAGCGAGATTTATTCAGAACTTATCAAAGAAACCTTAAAGGAGAAGACCGACTAATGGAGAAGCTGATCGCGCTTAAACATAAGCTGGATGCCATCAAAACAATGGGAACGAACGCCAAGAAAGAGGCGCTGGCCAGTATGGATGACTTCGAACAAAGAATGGTGTCACTCATGCTGAACCCATTTGTTCGTTTCGGGGTGAAGAAATACAAAGTGGCCGATCCACTTAGCAAGTCCGTACCCAGTGATCAGAAGGCGATAGAGCTGCTGGAGAAACTGGCTGCCCGGGAGCTTACGGGGAACGCAGCCATTACTGCGGTCGAGTCTTTGGTTGCTTCGATGTGTGCAGATGGTCAGGACGTATTTCGCCGGTTCCTGCTGAAAGACCCGAAAGCCGGCGTCGGCATTAGTCTCTGCAATAAGGTATTCGCCAACCCGATCCCGAAGTTTGAGGTGCAGCTGGCCACCGCCTATAAAGAAAAAGGCGACAAGTACCCCTTCAAGGCAAATCCAAAAGCCAGATGGCCAATGATAGGCAGCCTCAAACTGGATGGTCTTCGGGTTATTTGTGAAGTGATCGTGGACGAGGAAGAGGTTAACTTTCTGTCTCGTACCGGAAACCCGATTACATCTCTCGATCACCTGAAACCTGCCATGCTGGAGCTGGGCAAGCTCTCCGGCTACAAACACATCTTTTTCGATGGTGAAGGTACTGCAGGTTCTTTTAACAATTCAGTATCAGCGCTACGCAAGAAGAACGTGAAGGCGGTTGGCGCAACCTATCATATCTTCGATTTCTTCCTACCAGAGTGGCGCGTACAGGCTAAAACAGTTGAATACCAGAAGAACGGTATGAAGCTGAAACAGCGCCTTTCACTGTTGGTGGCCTGGTTCAGAAATACACGCGGCCAGGATTACGCGGCTGACATTCACATGCACCCCTTCTACATCATCTACAGCCATGAAGACTTTGTAGAGCGATTTATGCAGCGTCTGGACGATAACGAAGAAGGAGAGATGGGCAAAGACCCGGATTCTGTATACGAGTTCAAGCGCACCCGCAGCTGGTGGAAACTAAAAGATGAAAACGAAGCTGATGGGGAGATTATCGGCTTTCTACCTGGAGATCCGGATGCCGGCTTTGCTCATACGCTCGGCAAAATCGTTATTCGCCTCGAAGATGGAACCGAGGTTCGCGCTTCTGGAATCAAACATCGCTACCTCGATGAGATCTGGCATAACCAGGACAAGTACATGGGCCGTATTGTGAAGGTGAATTTTCACGAGTACACGCCAGATGGCAGTCTGCGTCATCCGCGGCTTAAGTGGCCCAAATGCCTTCGCGATACCGAAGAACGTGTCGGAGATAAAGAATGATGCTTGGTTGGATGATTCTTTTTTTGGGTGTGGGCTTCGTCATCGGAACTCTGGTGACGCTCAGCTGCATCAACGATTACGTGAAGCGCGGGCTGATGGAAAGACGTGGCCGCGTATACCGCATCATCGACATTACTAACACGCTAAAGGAGACTGGCGATGATCGTCCTGAGTAAGCGAGAGAAGGAAACCCTGCGTGAAATCAGCCAATGGTCATGTTTCTACGCTAACTGGAAACCCAAGACGCGAGCCAAACTCGAACATATGAACCTGGTGGCCAATGTCGAACCGGAAGGAAAGGTGGAGAACTACCAGCTGACGAATAAGGGGCGAGAGCTGCTGGAGCAACTAATTGAAGCAGGAGAATTCTCATGATTCCATACATCGTATTGTCTTTTTCTGGAGGCGTCGCCCTTGGCTTCATCATCTGTCATGACTTGATCAAGCAGGAACTGAAGACCAAAACACTACGTATCGGTAAGCGGGTATATCGCGTCGTTCACGAGACAGGGGTATCAAAATGAGTAATCTAACCTCCTTAGACTGGTGGATAGGCTTGTACTTCGTGGCCTCTGGTGTCGCAGTAGCTTTCACGGTTGGCCAGTCTCTTGTAAAGCTACTGCTCTTAAGATTCGCCAGTCGCAAGCGTATCGATGACACGCTTTGGTGCCTTGGTTCTCTGCTTGAACAGCGGTACGGCGAGCTGAAGGAAGATGAAGTCCTTTGCATAAAGGCAAAAAGATTCACGGCCACAATCCAACGGACGCAGGATGATAAGCCAAAGCTGATCAAAAAAGGAGCAAACGAATGCATGAAATAATAGGTAAGTATTTACTTATTATTTTGATACAACTATGATTGGCTTGTTTTCGTTGAGACGCGACTGTTTGAACGTTTAAAGATAACTGCAAACGACAATCAGTATCTGGCAGTAGCCTAAAAAGCCAAACACCAGCGAGGTCAGTTTCCAGCCTCGTCACCGAAATGGGACACACTAAGCGAGTGTGATTGCAAAACGCAGGTAGGGCATCTGGTTAACCAGTGCCCTTACCGATGAGGTAACAGAATGGGCGGTTGGGTATTATGTCCAACACATCCCGGCTCCCAAAGGCCCGACCGTCTATCCTGTTACGTCATTTCTGTTACTTATGTCGTTTAGTTTTGGGTTAAAAATGGCGACGTAACCCGGCTGGTTAGGTGAGCCAGCACGCAACGTTGAGACCACTGGTTTTTGCATCACAGAGGCAGAACCGGCAGACATGTAGGGCCAAGTACATTAATCCGTTCAGTGGTCTCAACGTTGTGGTCACGGATTCATTATCCTTCTGGTTATAGCCATTGTTGTCACTGCCCCGTGGCCACAACGATTAAATGATTCCATACATCTAATTAGATCTGAATGAAAACTCTCCTCAACCCTCGGAGAGTATTTGAAGATCTTGGCTTGTAAGCGTTTGGTGAACACGTAAAGCACAAGTGGAAGGAAACGGTAGGACTGCTGCGAACGACACCGGTGAATCGGCGATACAGCCCCACAAGTCCGTGAATCGACAGAGGCTGACGGTGTAAACCTTAGATGGTGTAGCTCAGTGGTAGAGCGGTTGACTGTTAATCAACTGGTCGGTGGTTCGAATCCACCCACCATCGCCACAACGGTAAGGGTATTTGGACGACAGCAAGGAAGGCGCGCTCTTTGGCTGTTCGCGACGGATCTGATTCCCTGAATGCCCTTACCGTTGTGATGAATTGCAGCTCGTTGAAGCAACCAGAAGATAAGCATCTGGCGTCACAACGAACGGAGGATAGAGGGCATGGCGCCCAAGCGGTCTTGAAAACCGTCCCATTGCGAAAGCGATGATGGTTCGATTCCATTATCCTCCGCCAACACAGCGTTGAGCGGTTTGGTTTGATTTCTTATCGAAAAGACTCCGCCTGTCACTATGGCCAGACCGCTCAACGCTGTGATAGACATTACGGCAGACGTTCTTTAACCATAGCTTCTAGCATCTTAGCAACACTTTTTTCAGCGCAAAATCCAAAGGGGCTTCGGCCCCTTTTTGCTGACGTCACTATGGCGTAGAATGATATTAAAAATTACTAAGAGAAAGCGTTATGCGGTTGTATGTGATAGGTAATGGATTTGATATCAGGCACGGGCTTCCAACGCGCTTTTGTTGTTTTGAAGCGTATGTAAAACGCCATAATCAAAAGTTGTATAATTCTATTTCCAACTTTGTCCCAACAGAGGATGAATGGAATGATCTTGAAAGTGCATTGGGTAATTTCGACTACGATGGTGCATTTGAAGAAAATAGCGGCTTTCTAATGTCACCCGGAGATGATGAATGGAGGGATAGTGCGAACCATGATTTTCCGTATGAAATTGAACAAATAACCCAACGATTGATAAAAGAACTCCCTTTGGCCTTAAGGGATTGGATCAACGCTATCGATCTTTCTCGTGCTTTAACACCGCCTTCGTATATTCCAAGTATCAACAGAGACAGTTACTTTTTCACCTTCAACTATACAAACACATTGCAGGATATTTATGGTGTTCCAGATGAAAACATTCTGCATATCCACGGCAATGCAAAAATAGGACAAAATTTAGTTATTGGACACGATGTGTTCTACGAAAACTCTCTTAATACTGATTACGGGCCAGATCAAGATATTCGGGTTAGTGATGCCTATGATCATATAGACAATTACTTTAAAAACTCATATAAGCCAACCGATGTTATTATCGATTTTCACAAAGAGAACTTTCTCCGTTATTCAGAGGTTGATGAGGTTCTGGTTCTAGGTCATTCGCTGGCTAGTGTAGATGGTCCCTATTTCACTAAAATCTCGCAGTCTATTTCAAAAAATGCCACTTGGGTTCTTGCCAAGTATCCAGGAGAAAAAAAGGCGGGAAACCTGAGTGACTATGGAATTAATCCTAGCAATATATTTGTAAGGAATTATGAGGATTTAATATAATGAAACTGTCCCATTACTTCTTGGTATCATGTATTAAAATTAAACTCGTTAATTTATTATCTGATGACAAATCCCGGTATTAAACCCTGTGGAAGCTGAACATAACATGGAGCTCCGACAACATTTACAGGTCCAGGGCCAAACACACCTATCTGCGTCTGACAAAAAGCACCTACAGGTGGAGCTTGCATTTGAACAACTGGTTGTGGTGCCATGCCCAATCCAGGAGGTGGCGGAGGTGGCATATTAATAACAGGAGGTGGCATATTGATTACCGGTGGTGGGAAACCTCTAGTTTGTCTCCAAGCGGCATAACCATCACCTTTAGCGTAAGCGGGACGCTCTACTTCTCCGTGATCGCGTATATATGAAATAGCAAAGTCACGGGTTCCCCAACTTGTATACTGATCTACATGATGAAGTTCGTGAGCCCAAAGAGCAGGATCATTGGCACCGGCATTGTCGCGGAATACTATGACATCAATAAGAGTAACTGCTTTTGCTGAACCAGATTGCTCAATAACACGAGCCAGATTTATAAAACCACCATCCTCGACCTTATATCTAACTTTATTCATTGAATCTTCGCTTGCATAGCCTGTAAGCATCTGACGAATGTAAGGAGGTATAGGTGAAGCTCCGTTTATGGCCGTATTTCTGGACTGGATAATCCATTGCTCCAGCCCTGGTGCCCCCGCTTGTGAAACGATTTCATTAAGAGTTGGGCCTACTATCGGCAAGCCGCCCAAGACACCTCCACCGCATGTATCACACGCGTGGCCTAGTGGGCCCAAGTCGACATCAAAGGCATAACTATTCAACGCGGACAACGTTAAAAAAGAGGTTAATAAGCAGACTTTAGTATTATTACTCATAGCTAATACCATCGAGAGCAGCAGAATAAAGCTTTACTATTTACTATAGTCACGAACCAGGAAAGTTTCACAACTAAATTATTTAATTTACACTTTGTTTCTTCTAGAGCACTCTCTACCATTTTTGGGCCAAGCATGAGGCCAGTGGCTACAGGCTGTACGTTATACGGTTTAAACTCTATTGAAGATTTCACCTTTAAATCTAGTAACTTAGCTAAAGTAGATTTTTGTTTTCCAAGTTGCCCCTCGATACTCTGATATCACTGGAGTTTCTCACCTAATTGCACTTCACCAAATAGAGTGTTTGGGCTTCAAAACGAAATAATAGGTACCCACTTACTTACTTTTGCTTTTTCTTTTAGGTATAGTTCTTCTGGTTACTCACTTGAAAGGACTCAATATGGGAAACAAACGTAAACAGGCGCGACGCCAAGCTCGCCAGGCACTTAAGTCAAAATCGCGTATCCTCGGCTACGAGATCGACACTATTATCGTAGACGAGCTGGCCTCCGCCGCCCCTGCTCTGCCCCCAAAACCGAAGCGTGACACTTCCCCCATAGAGGCACGCAATGAGGCCCAGGCCCACTATCTTATCTCCCTTGATAGCAAAGCACTGACGTTCGCCACTGGCGAAGCCGGCTGCGGCAAAACCTTCCTGGCGACGGCCGTCGCCGCACAGCGATTACTCGATAAGGAAGTAGAGCGAATTATCGTTACGCGCCCCGTACTGCAGGCAGAGGAGGATTTGGGCTTCCTGCCTGGCGATATGGCCGAGAAGTTCGCTCCATTCTTTCGTCCCGTCTACGATGTGCTCCAGAAGCGCCTTGGTGCTTCATTTCTCGAATACTGCCTAAAGCCAGAGGTGGCTAAAGTCGAGATCGCCCCCTTCGCATACATGCGCGGTCGCACGTTCGAAAACGCTGTGGTGATCCTCGATGAGGCCCAGAACGTGACGGCGTCACAAATGAAGATGTTCCTGACCCGGATGGGTGAGAACGTAACGGTCATCGTTAACGGTGATGTAACCCAATGCGACCTGCCTGGTAATGTTAAATCTGGTCTTGAGGACGTCCTGCAGCGGTTCCAGCCATCTCGCCAGATAGGACTCATTGAGTTCACGGCCGAAGACTGCGTGCGCTCAGAGCTGTGTAAAGTGGCTCTTCAAGCCTATCTGTAACAAAGACTTTTGAGGCATATATGACACCAAAGCAATTTATTTATTGGCTGCAGGGGTTCGCTGAGTTGGGCGACGAGCGGCCGACAGAAGCCCAGTGGGTTAGCATCAAAAATCACCTGCAGAGCGTGTTCGAGGAAATGGCGCCGCCAGCACATGTATCGAGCATCGGCATGGCAATGCACAAGATGGAAGAAAACATCTCTACTAGCTGCCAGAAAATCACATCTTTAACTTGCTAAGGAAAGACATGAAAATCGAAATTTATGGAAAGGATGACTGCTCCTACTGCAAGCGCGCAGTAGAGCTTGCTAAGCAGCTGAAAACTCAGGGTCATGGTGACTATGAGTATATTGATATCGTCGCGACTGGTATCGATGCAGCCACCCTGGGCGAGTTAGTCGGAAAGCCAGTAAGAACCGTGCCTCAGATCTTCGTCGACGGCGAACCTATTGGCGGATACACAGAGCTGGTGGCCTTCGCCTCCGTTCAGTAACAAACGTAAGGGGGCCAGTTGGCCCCTTCTTTCCGGTAGAGCACCTGCATAGCGATCATAAAAATTGCAGCATCAAAACTGAAGCTAGGTTTTGTTTTGATAGGTGGTAAGAGTAAATCTATTAGCTTATAGTGAGTCTAAGTAGTAAAATGCTGCACCCCCAAAGTGTACGCGGGGGATTTGGAGTAAATTATGAAATTCAACATTCAGTACCTACATGCCGCTGTCGTGATGGTGTTATCCAGCCTACAGCCACAGGCCAAAGCGGCCGAGTGCAAGCCGTTGATTGTTGAAAAGGTCACTCAGATGGGTGCCAGCTTTAATCACAAAGATGTTTTGGAAGTTACAATCGCGCTTAACGACATCATCAGACAAGTCCGTGACGTCCGAATGCAGCTTTCAAACTTTGCCAGTGAAAATCTGGAAGATGCCATTGCTGTTTCTGAAGCCACGAAGAACGACGCCGTTCAGATGGCCGCTTTAACTGGTTCGTTAACCATGATGCTCCCAGAAAAGCATGTGATTCAGGGCTATGCAAAAAACTCGCCTGAATTTATGCTGTTCAGAGCAGTTAAACAAATGGATAATGAGGCAAAAAATTATCTCAGCCTCATCGATCAGCTGACTCGAGAAACAGATGTTCGTGAGTCAGGAATAAACACCGCTGCGATGGTTCATCTGGCGAGAACTGGAGAAGAGGCAGCGGCTAAATGGCTGTAACAGCGGAATATAGTAGTGAAACGTGGGCAGAGTTTTTCGAACCTACATTTAACGAATTCCCTGAGCTTCGAGATCAGTTAGTAAAAGAATTTATCACTTACAAGCAAACCGTCTCGCCCTCGGACCTTCTTGGGCGAGACGCCCCCTTCGACTTCCCCACGTTTGCATCCGACGCAAACGTTCATCATATCCACTTGAATTTGCGTTACGAACGCACTTGGACGGAACGCCAGGCAAACTTTCATCGTACCTCAAACCATTATCTAGTTTATACCGAGCATATGTGGGATTCAGGTCGTTACCTGCTTATGGGAGTTGTAACCCCGGCCCACGAGAAAATGCCGGCAAACAATAATCAGCTTCTGAGCTATTTTGCGGAAGTTGCAGAACGTTTTCACTCCTCGTAAATGACTAAGACGGATTGTAAGGGAACTTATTTTTAAGCTAGTAATAATTAGCATTATTGACCATCCACTGCCTATTAAGACGCGTGTGGTTGAGCAACATACCGTGCCCCTATTTATCTCAAAATAAACATAAAACTCATAACAGTGATACTACAAAGTTATATCGACTCTTGCATTTAAACCAAGCGGAAGCACTATACTAATTTCAGGCGTAAAACGCCTACACCTACTCGATAATTTAATGCGAGGCTGCTCGTATGAGTCAGTTAACAATGTCGTCTATCAAGTGGTTAAATGTAAAAATAGAAAGCAAACTAAGATTTATAGCTTATTTTATCAAATTGCTTTGTATTAGTATTTTATTTTTGTCTCACGGCGCCTTTGCTAATAAAGTCTTTTGTTCTTCTTTGATGTTCATAGAGGATGGTAGCCGCGCGAGGGTATCCCTTATAACTCCCCTGTTTGAGTCAAATGACCCCGCTACAGGGTTTTATGCTGAAAGTGGTGTGTTAAGAGACAAGTGGCGATCCTATCTGAGAAGTTCTATGAAAGGAATGCACGCGAATGAAGCAGGATGTATGAATGCATCCGAATATGGTGACTGGATAATGCAACTAAAGAATACCGGTGACCCGATCCAAATTGTAAAATGGCCATTAAAAAGCTCCATTCATGCCGATAAGCAAGGAGCTTCTGGAGAGGGAGAAATTGCATCCACCACACAACTACATACTAAGAAAAATAAAAAAGAAAGACAATGGGTGGATGGCGTTAATAAACAATGCGTAGCCAATTACAATGAAAACGGTTATCTATTTTTCGTCAATAAATGTACATTCCCGGTTATAGTCTCTTATTGTATTAAACAACCTATTGAAGAACATAAATATCTCAAGTGCCAAGCCCAGAAATCAGGGGCGTCACGAGTTGGCATAAATTATACTAGGGCAACATTAGAAGTCCCCCCAGGGGGTTCTGTTTCAGCAGGCGGCACTCAAACTGATGATACGGAGTTATATATATACTTAGCTTGCAGAACCGATCAAATCCCCGTCATGTATCGACCCAGTGAAAACGGTGAAAAATACACCGTAGAGTGTTTGGTTACTCATAACTAACTGAGGCCGGCTTCTTAACAGAAGAAAGGCTCCCCCAGATGAGCCTTTCTTCACTTGTCTCCTGAACGGTAGTCAGTGTCAGTTTGAGCGATTTTTTTCGTTAAAAAGCCCTTTTATGATTCCATACTTGGTAGGTATGGAATCATTAGACAAAAGAGGGTATTTTAGGTTGATCTCAATAAAAACAATGCCTAATATACTGTATATAAACACAGTATAAAAAGCGTCATACAGTGGCCGGACTATGAAAAACACGTTTGACAGAGCACGCGCAGCGGAAAACACGTCACAGGAAGCTATCACCTATCTGGATCGGGCATCGCAGATGGATGCCAGGTCGGTCTCGATGCAGGGTGCCGATCTGACTTTCGCCGACGCATTTATGTTATTCACTCGCTTATCATTATTGATAACTCGCCGCCGGCCCGAGATAGCTGTCCATTGTGTTTTGATACACGTACTCCCGCACATCGCTCAGGAAAAAGTAAGTAAGCTTAATAGAATGATGGTCAATCAGCTGGTGAACCCGCTTATCCTTGAAGGGAAGATCGTGATGGGTCGCCGTGTTTTTTCCATCATGAAGCAATTCCTGGGCTGGTGTGCCTTCCAGGGGATTATCGAAACGTCGCCCCTGAATGATATTTCGCTGAACAAAGTTGCCGGCGGCGCGAAGACGACTCCGCGGGAACGATGCCTGACGGATGCTGAGGTTTGGGTATTCTGGAATGTCTGGGACTATTTCGACGTATGCCCGGGCACGAAATGGGCGGCAAGGCTTTGCCTCGTTGCTGCCAGACGTCCCGATGAAGTGCTGCGGGCCAGAGTAAGCGAGTTCGACCTTAAACTAAATGTATGGAATCAAGGGTCTCGCAACAAATCGGCCCGGCCGCACACTCTTCCGATGAGCTCACTGATGCGGAAATGCGTGGAAGAATTGATCGATTATGGTGCCGGCAGCCAGTGGCTCGTCCCGTCGAACAAAAAGAAAGCTGATGCACCTATGTCAAAGGTGGCAATAGCCCAGGCATTGAGACGGATTCTGGAGCGGCCGGAGCTGGTGGAAGTTGAGTCGTTTACCCCACGTGATCTGCGTAGAACGGCGCGCAGCTACTTCCCGGCCCTTAAAATTTCGCAGGAAGTATCACGTAAGATCATGAATCATAGTCTGGAAGGTATCGACCGCGTTTACGACCGATATGACTACATGGATCAGATGCGAGAAGCCCTTGAGAGCTTCTCATCGTACATCTCGTCGATTGTTGAGCAACCGGATTTAGAAGAAATTGACCACAAAATGAAGGGAGATCGCCTATCCACCGAGCTGATCAGAGTAAACTTCTCATAGCTTTTTAATTGCTTCGACAACCTGCTCAACACCATCTGTCTGGCTTGGAAAGCGGTTTCTAAAAGCCTCGAGAACCTGACGTTCTTCGGGGGTTAGTGGCGCAATGCCTTCATCTCGTAAAAATTCTGCGAGTTCTGGCTGGCGAGCTTCAAGCACCATCATCATGAGCCGCACTGGATCTGCATTAAGCGCCTCAGCCAGTGGACGAACTTTATCGACCGGCAGCGGGATTTTTCCCGATTTAATCAGGGATAAGTTGTTCGGATTCTTGTAACCCATCTCACGGGAGATCGCCGACTGACTTTTTGGCGAGACAGTGATTAAAGAATCGATGTAGGCGACGTAACGAGCGGTCTTCTCATCGGCCATTGTCATTGTAGTTACTATCCTCGTGTGATCTTATTGTATGGTAAGTACTTACCGATATTACAGCAACGGCCAATATTGTAAAGTCTTACCGGCGGCTATTTGCAGGCACTTATTGTCCATAAATTACACAAAACAAGGCATAAACGAATATAACCCGGTACTTCTGTTGATTTTTTTGATTATTTTTGTTTAAGACATTACGATACATTTTTATTAACTTTTATATCAATAGGTAGTACCATCTCCTCCAAATGAAACCTGTTGATTAGGATGCTATTAATGGAAAAATTGTCATCTAATTTACTTGCTCTGAATGTAGGCAATGTTTTCGCGCTGACACACCTGGAGGCTGCTGAAGTACTATCTGAGTTACCCAATCGCCAGGTAAATGTCAGAGCGCGTGATGCGACGGTTTTCCGGTTCTCTCTGGAAAATGGCTCTTACACGCTGATCAATACTGGCGACCTCTCTTTCGCGGTTCGAATCAACTAAAATATATAACCCGCCTATAACTCATTGATCCCCTGCGCGAATTGCTACATTCCCTGTTCGCGCAGTGATATTTTCTTATATCAGAAAACAACTTGTTTACTCGATAAGGAAAGCACATGGCAACCAAACCCAGCAAAACTGTACTCAAAGAGGTACAGGACTTCCGCGATTCCGTAAAACGCGTCGTTGGTCTTCTTTCGGGAAAGAACATACCTGTAGCTGAATGCGGAGATACAGCATACGTTCGCTACAATAAAAAGGGTGAGCCAGTCATGGTTAACATCCCATCCATACCAGATGATGCCAACCCTGCGCTTATGAATGCGATACGTGGATTCCTTGATCACGAAGTTGGCCATCTCCTTTTCACAGACGAAAAAGTCGTCAAAAAAATGCGCAACACTAAGGCATTTGGTCTCTGGAACGCTCTGGAAGACGTCTACATCGAGCGTCGCATGAGTGAAGTGTTCGCCGGCAGCCGTCGGAACCTTCTGTCCACACGTAATCTCATGATTGACAAATATTTTAATCCCCATATTAAAAAGGCAGTTGAGATGTGCCGCGGGGATCAGCGAGAGCTGTTCCTAAAGTTCTTCCTTTGTCCTGTTCTCCGGGCATGGGATGGCCAACCAACCTTTGTAGATTTCATGGAGGAGCACTGGCGCCTCATCGATAAGCCTATTGCCGTTCTAAAAGAGTTCGGCGTCGATGAAGCTGTCCGTCGTATGGATAGCACTGAGGATTGCGTCAAGGTTGCTGCAGCCATGGCTAAGATCCTGCGAGAAATGACGGAGAACCCAGAAGGCCCGTTGCCTGAGCGCGAGTCCTCTGCAACCAAAAAGAGCAAACACGAGAAAAAGACCAAACCAGAGGAAGACTGTTCAGACGAGCCAGCTGCTGGACACGATACTGAGGCTCATGACGAAGAGGAGCCCGACAGGACACCAGACGACTTTAGCGCTGACGATGATGGTGATAAAAATCCAGACGAATCGATAGGTAAGCACATACCTAATGAAGATGAAGATATAAATGATACAGAAAGTGATGCTGGAGATAGAGATTCCGGCTGTGAAAAAGTTGATGACTTGCCTGACGGCGGAGAAACGGCAGTAGATGAGCCTGCTACAACTCTGGGCTCGGATGCAGGGGAAGAAGTGGATGATGAAGGTGATTACAACCCATCCACGGATGATAGCGCTAAGGACAGGCCCGGCAGCTCCTCTGATGATAGCGAAGCTGTCGAGGACGGTGAAGGTGAAGGCAAGGCAGACAAAGACGGTGGCAAGGAGAAGGATGAAGGGGATCGAGACACCTCTGATGAATGCGATGCCGGCTTTGCCCCACACGCTGACGATATGTCTCTTGATGATGCTCTCAAGGCATTAGAAAACGTCGATGAAGAGATAGGTTCTTCCACCGAAGATGCGCTGGCGTCGGCAATCAAGTCGGAGCTGGCCAGCGCATCATTATCTGATTACCGGCCATACAATCGCTCCTACGACTTCCTGGGGCCAATTGACGAGGCGGAAGGGCATATTATGCGCGCCAGAAAAGCTTTCGGCGCAATCCCTATGTATTCGCCCGTAGATCGCTACCGCATTGTTCCAGAGGGTAGAAAACTGTTTGAGATGAAGGTGGAGAAGCATCTGTCTTCCTCGGTGTCATCTACCTTGGCCAAAGACCTGGAGCGCGCGATCGCCAGTCGTAACCGTGTTCAGTTCATCCCTGGCCAGCGTCGTGGACGCGTACATGGGGCGAGTCTTTACCGACTGTCGATGAATGACGATCGAGTATTCCGGAGAAAAGAAGACCACAAGGCCGTGAACGCGTGCGTTCAACAGGTCATCGATTTGTCAGGTTCAATGGGCGGCCGAAAAATCGAGCTCGCGCTGGCATCCGCATACACACTGGCTGACGCCCTAGATCGTATCCACGTTCCGAACGTCATTACCGGCTTCACTACTTATGGCAATCCGGATGTAGCAACTATGTCGAAACGTGGGTTTAGCCGCTTTGAAGCGCTTATGCTGCCGATTATTAAAAACTGGCATGAGAAAGCGAACTCCCCAGAGATACGTGCTCGTATGGGCTGTGTGGCGGAGACTTTCCCCCTGCTAAACAACGTGGATGGCGAGAGCATCGCACAGCTGGCTTCTCTGTTTGCAGGGCGTATGGAAGACAAGAAGATCATGATTGTGCAGAGCGACGGCGCCCCATGCGCTGCGGGGGATGGCTTTAGTAACCATCTGCGCTCTGTAACGAATGACATCGAAAACACAAGTGACATCAACCTGTTGGCCATTGGCATTCTTACGGACGCGCCGCGCCGGTATTACAAAAACTATGCACTGGTGAATAAGGTCGAAGAGTTGGGTACGTCAGTTGTCAGTGAGTTATCTCGTATCATTTTAGAGTAAATCTTGCGCCCTATAAAATAAGTAACTAGTTACTATAAAGCCTGATACATTCGTATAGAATAGAGCCCAGAAACGACAACAAGTAAGGAAAAACACATGACCGCGACTGCGCTACCACAAGACGCCCACTCTGATGCCGTCACCTGCAAATGGTGCGGAAAATCCTTCCATCACCTCAAATCCCACATTTCGATGGGACGTTGTGAAGGCATTCCGGAAGAAGCCAAAGGGCTTGGTGTGGATGACGTAGTGAAAATGTACACCACAGCATTCCCCGGGGAACCAACGCTGTCTCCAAAGGCCATTGAAGCGTTAAAGACGAAACGCTCCGAGAAGGCTAGTGCAGACGGCAAAATCGCGGATATCAGCGCCCACCCTGGCTATGCAGGGACAGTCGAATACAAAACTGAGCTTGTCGCCGCGCACGAGCTGCTTGGCCTGACTATTAAGGAGCTTGGCACACCCCGAGGGAAACCACTTCAGGTGACGGTCAATATCAACACGCCATATCCGGAGTTCGTGCCAGAAGTGAAAGCCGGCTATGTATACGGCGACTTCGATCTGATTAAAGACATCTTCATGATGCTGGAGATCGGCATTCCAGGTTATCTATGGGGTCATGCCGGTACGGGGAAAACCTCTTTGCCGACCCAGCTTTGCGCGCTCCTGAACCGCCCGGTTATCCGCTCACAGCATACTGCATCAACTGAGGAAGCCCATATTACGGGCCAGATTCTGGCGCGAGAAGGCACAACCTACTTTGAACCTGGGCTTCTGTCGCTGGCGATGAAGAACGGTTGGGTCTATCTGGCAGACGAATACGATTTTGCATTCCCGCAGATTCTGGGGATCTACCAGCCAGTTCTGGAAGGCGAACCACTCGTAATCAAAGAAGCGACACCAGACTGGCGGCGCGTGGCTCCGCATAAGCGCTTCGCCTTCATCGGTACAGGCAACACTAATGGTTCAGGGGATGAAACGGGGCTTTATCAAGGAACGAACATCCAGAACGCTGCGAACTTCTCTCGCTTTGGCATCGTATCTCACGTCAAGTACATGAAGCCTGGTGCTGAGGTGAACATGCTGGTCGAAGCGGGAATCATCCGTGAATACGCCGAAAAAATGGTTAAGTTCGCCAATCTGGTACGAGACGGGTATGAGCAACACCTGATCAGCCAACCAATCGGCCCGCGTGAACTGCTTCTGTCCGCAAAAATCGGAATGATGCGAGGTGATTTCGCAGCCGGCATCGAGAAGTCATTCATCAATAAACTCCCCTCCACCTCTGCGCAAGCGGCGCGTGAAGTGGTTCAGAAAATCTTCGGTTAATCGTGCGTAAAGGTTGCTTTGGATCTCTTATCGCAGCTTCTGAAACTGGCGCGGCCTGTTTGTCATGCGCTCACAGGCCTGACTGCCACCAGGCAGCCAAAGGAGTTGCGATTTCGATATACGGGAAGTTCGTCGGCTTCCCCAACGACAAAATTAAGAAAAAACAGAAGGTAAAAACACATGAAAGCACTGATGGTCAGGACTGATTTTTCCCTGGGAGAATCAGCACTGAAAGCAGAGCACGCAGTAAAGGTAGCAAAGGAGGCTGGCTATACCGCGGTTATCTCTGCTGACACGATGAATATCGCCAGCGTTATCCCCCTGCAGCGAGCAGCTGGCGATGAGATGGCGGTGATCTGTGGTGTTAAGCTGAATGTTGTCGACGATCCAACATACGAGTACCGGGCTAAACTGGCTAAAGAGTCTAATAGATGTATGGAATCATTGGAACGTGGACGTAACTACTGCTTCACCGCACTGATTAAAAACGAGCAAGGTTATCGCGACATTTGCGAACTAATGACTTTAGCCAATACCCGCGAGCAGTTTTACTTCGTACCACGCCTGGCGCTCGAGCAGCTGGCGGCCACTTACGCCAAAGGCAATATACTGTTGCTGACTTCGGATATCGGCAGCGTATTCCAGCGCCCGGACTTCGCTAAAATTATTAGCGCGCTGATTACTGCCGGCGGACGCGAGAATTTCTACAGCGTAGTTTATCCGCACCCTACGCCATTCTATGACCAGATCAACGTGCGAGCTATGAAAGTGGCAAGCGCACTGAAAATCGAGCCCGTAGCGTTTTACCCAGCTTATTACGAAGGGGTTGATGACGCTGATATCAAAGACATCGCCCACATGGTAATGAACAATATCAAAGTCGATCAGCCACACCGGCTGCGTATCCCCCACCAGCGCGACAATGCAATAAATGGTCGTCGTCATCTGCTGCAGGCTCTGAAAGAGTTTTCTATCCGTATGGGCGTATCTGTGTCTGCCGCCATGGCTTCTACAACGCAGGACTCCATTGTTAAGGCGTGCGAATGGCGCTGGCACGAGATGGCGCCGGCGCTGCCAAAAATGGCAGACGATGAGCCTGCAACGTTGATGAAACTGGCTGTCGCAGGGCTTCGAAAACGTCTCAGCAACAAAGAATTTGGCTACACGCCACCAGCTTCCGAGCACCGCGTTTACGTCGATCGCCTCAAGTATGAAATGGAGACGCTCACTCGCCTGGGATTCTGCGGTTATTTCCTGATGGTTCGCGATCTGATGAATCATAGTCGCGAGACTGGTATTCCGGTCGGGCCAGGTCGTGGTTCATCCGCCGGCTCTCTGGTGGCATGGTGCATCGGCATTACCAACGTTGACCCTATCCGTCATGGCCTGCTGTTCGAACGTTTCATTAACCCTGAACGTCTCGACTTGCCGGATGCTGATCTGGACTTTAGCCAGTCGCGGCGCCATGAGGTGATCGAGTATCTGAATGCCCGATATGGCGAAGAGTATGTTGCAGGCATTCCGAACTTCACTTATCTGGGCGCCGCTTCCGCGCTTCGCGACACAGCACGTATTTATGGCGTTGATGCGGCTGATATGGCGGTTTCCAAGGAGCTCAAGACCCTGGAGGATGACAGTCTGTCTCTGTCGGAGCTGCGTGAGCAACTGGCCAGCCTAGACAAATACGCCACCAAACATCCGGACGCATTTAAGGCGGCGAGCAAGTTGCAAAACCTGATGCGTGGCTTCGGCCGTCATGCTGCAGGGATGATTGTCGCTGGCGTACCTCTGACGGAACGCACCCCTGTAGAGCGACGTGGAGACGCGCGTTGCATCGCATTTGATAAACGATACTGCGAGGCCATGGGGCTGATCAAACTGGACGTTCTGGGTCTGGCCACTCTCGATCTGCTGGATTGCGCAAAACAATACATCAAAGAGAGCACCGGTAAGGACATCAACCTCGATGCCATCCCACTGGATGATCGCAAAGTACTCGATGGATTCGCCGCGGGGTATACGCAAGGTGTGTTCCAGCTTGAGTCCGGCCCCATGAGGAAGCTACTCAAAGATCTGGGTGGTGGTATCGAGCCAATGAGCTTCAAAACCGTTGTGGCCACAACTGCGCTTTTCAGACCAGGTCCAATTCAGTCAGGCATGTTGGACGACTATGTTGCTGTGGCCAAGGGCTTCATGCCACCGCAATCACTTCACCCGGTACTTGACGAGCTGACTGCTGAAACAAACGGCGTCATTCTCTATCAGGAGCAGACGATGAACGCTACGCGACTGCTGGCTGGCTTTACCATGGCCGAAGCTGATGGCGTGCGTAAGGCGATCGGCAAGAAGGATATGGAAAAGATGAAGAGCATGGGCGAGAAATTCATCGTTCAGGCTCAGGCTGGGTGGATCGACGTCGTTATGGAGGATGGCACGGCGCAGCGCATACACCGTGCTGAGCATTTTAAATGTGAAGATGGCAAGTTAAGGACAGTAGAAGAGGCGCTGGATGCCGGCGTTAAGCTGCCGATGGCAGTTGTTAGCGTGACAGGGTCACATCCTGGGTTGTCTGAAACAAAAGCCAGTGAAATCTGGCAAGCCTTCGAGAAGAACGGTGCGTACCAGTTCAACAAATCTCACTCAGTAGCGTATTCGTTGATCAGCTATCAATCCATGTGGCTGAAAACGCATTTCCCTGCAGAGTTCTTCGCCGCAGCGCTCACCATTCTTGGCGAGGACAAGCACCAGGGACTGGTAAAGGATGCCTTAACCTATGGCATCCGCGTACTGCCACCCGACATTAATATGTCCTCGAATCGCATCGAGATCCGCACGCTCGAAGATGGCAGCCAGGTACTTTACGCCCCGTTCTCTGCGGTTAAAGGATGTTCTGAAAATGGGTGCCAGGCCATTATGCGAGCGCGTGAGAAAGTTGGTGGCAAGTTCGAGTCGCTGGCGCAATTTGAGGAAGCGGTCGAGAAGCGAGCCTGTAACAGCCGAGTACGTGAGTCTCTGCAAAAGGTTGGGGCATTCGCCTCTATTGAACCTGGCAGTATGCCGGCGACCGATCCGGAACGTCTGCGCGATCAGGCAGAGCTGATGGGTAATCTAGTGATCGATGCGGTGAAAGCTTCACGCCCATTTGAAATGAACCCAAAACGCTCTGCTGAGGTCAATGTGCTGATGACTCGCATGGCCGCAGAAATGGGCCTGGGCGATGAGTTGATACGACCAAGCATCGGCATTAAGCCAAAAATTATGGTCATACTCGACAACGCCAATGGCAATGATGCACGTACCGGCTACTTCATGGAGAACGGCTACGATGACTTCAAAGCCAAGTTGCTGGTTTCTGGTGACCTGCGTATGGGGGATTTGTATGTCACTGGCGTGTGTAAAAAGGTAAAGGATAAGGAAAAAGACTACACCAAAGATGAGATCGGCCAGTTTATCGACTTTATGCGGGAAGAGATAAATCTGGTTCGTCCAACCTACGTGCTGACGTGCGGCAGCCGGGCGACATCGCTGTTCAATAACAAGAGCAAGCCATCCGATCTTGTTGGGCGCAAAGAATATCTGCCAGACCTGGACGTGACCGTGTTCTATGGATTTAACCCGAATATTTTGTACTTCCGTCCAGAGGAAGGAGAAAAGCTGGAAGCCATTCTGGCAGAGGTAGCGGAGACTATTAACAAATGACTACAGGAAAACACATGAGCGCAGCGGATAAAATTGCACAAGAGCTCACAGCAATACCACAGGAGTTTCAGTATAAGGCGATTGAAGCCACTCTGCGATCCCAGTTCTGGGAAATCATTGACTGCCCTGTCACGCTCGATCTGGCATTGGCGTTTGCAAAGCAGGATGGCGCCGACCCTATTTGTCGATTACGGAAATGCGCGCGTGCGCTGGCATTAAAAACGCAAGATCCAAAGGCGTGCCAATATCTGCTGGAGATTTATGAATCTGACAAACCAGAAGAAGAGCTGGCTTCATTTAAAACGTTCCGCGCTCGTCTTGTCCTGAAGGTGGCCAAGGAGTTCATGGAGGTGAGCAAGATAGGCGACGTCAGAAGATACCGGCTTAAGAGGCAGACTCGCGTGACCATATCGAATATTTTTGGTAAAAGAGTCGCATGAAATTATGGTTGACCACAAAAAACTGGTCAACCATAATTATTTAAAAGAACTATACTTCATATATAAAGAATAAACTAATTCCTAAGCAACAACCACCCATTCATCACACGATAACATACATGATTCATTCTAATTATCACAAGTAATTATCCCTAGTTCTGAATTATACTCTGCACCTAACTGTTTATCTGCTTTCTTCACCAGAGCCTTTGCCTCATCTATTGCCTCAGACATCTCTCGACTTACCTGGCCACCAGAACTAATAATTGCGCCTCTAACTTCATCCAAAGTATAGGACATTCGTTCAAGAGCCGTTGGATGGTCAAGATTGCCATTGCGACTGGTTTCTATAACTCCAGTATTTAACATGACCATCCAAGTTGTAGTATCAAGCGCCGACCTTTCCCAGCCAAATTTAACTAACTTTCTGGCGGCTAGAATATCAGCATCTTTTTCCATTTTTCTCGTTTTACAGTTCGCATCTTGCCTGTCCAAATCGCTCATGTTTTTTGTATCAATTGCTTCATGCCTATAAAATAAATGCGACAATTCATGAAGGTATATAAATGCAATGGCATTGGCAGCAGATTGATCTCGCTTAGCTTTTAACCACCCATCAAAGGGGTAATATTTGTTAATGCCACTACATGAATATCCATATTTCTCAGGAGGTATGAGATGGCTTAAAGGACTATAGTTTTGCATTTGCATCATCATATCCGAATAAGACGACCTAAGGTATTCACTATATTCATTATAACAGCCTTCCCATTTATTATCAGCCATATACAAGGCCGTTAATTCTGTCGTATAAAATACTACATCAATTAATGAAGAGGTAAAAATCATGACCGGAACCCCATTAACCCATCCCGATCTTGCTCCAGGCATAGGGTTTGAAGAGTCAATGCTAAAATTCAAATTATTTACTATATATTCGAATTGATCGTTAACTTCATTAACTCTCTGGTCAACAGTTTTTAATACGTTGTATGTAAAATCCACAGGCTGAACTCCACAAAACGCAGAGTCTGTTATGAAAAAAAAACTTAGCAATAATTTTCTTGCGTTCATTCAACACCTCATTGCTCATATAGTGATTTTATGCTCTCATATAATATTTTATCTTCTTTTGGAAGATTTTTTAATTTTTCTGGATTATCTCTGATTTCCGAAGAAATATTCAAATACTTGTCAAAACTACCCTGTCCAAACAGCTTATTAATTAAATAGATTTGAAAGGAATACAACTTAGAATACGAAAGATTTATCTTATTAGTTTGTTCTGGAGTTAAACTTTCGGCAGATCTATTTCTGTATTTATTGATAACAGCCAAAGCATTTAATAGATCTAATTCAATTTTTGAATCAAGATTAGGAACTTTATCAGCAGCAATTCCTGAAAATACAGTGTCAGAAGTGGATTTTGTTGATGAATTATTCGCTAACTGTCCATTACCTATAGATGATATGCCTTTTTGCGTGGATGGTGATAATTGTGTGGTCGCTGATGAGCCGTCGTGCTGTCTCCTTTCATAGCTTAAAGGGTGGGAGATTGAAAAGATAAGAGCAGAAGCTCCGAAGAGAGCAAAAAATACACCCGGCGCTATATTTTGCATGCGTACTGACCATGAACCAATACCCCCATCAAAAGTTCCATTATTAGGTAAAGCCTTGCTAAATAGTTTATACCCAAGCCAAATTGATATGACCCCTCCGATAGTGATTAGTAGTCGATCTGTACCTCTGAATATAATAACGACCAACTCATTATCGATGACCATTGTTTGTTCCCCACGCAGGACCGAGCCGCGCAGCTGCGCGGCTCAACGAATGAAGACAGAGATAAGGTGAGTATAGTATTGCGAATTTTTTTTACCGCTGCGGTGAAAAAATTCTTCCTCTTGCATCAGAACCTTGCCCTGCCATTGTGGTTTTTACACCTCACGATCCATGTTATTATTGATATAGTTATATAAGTGGATACCTATCAAATGAGCACCGAAATTTACGAAAAAATCATGACCGATTTGGAGTTCGATCGCGACAATCTGGAAGAGGTCTGGCGGCAGCAACCGAGGCTGTTGATGGAGTACGGCGCAAGACTAGCGCACGCAGAACGAGAGGTTGCAGACGCTAAACTCTCCCTTGATGCCATAGAGGCAAAAATTTACGACATTGAACGTAAGAATTTGAGTATGAACGGAATAAAGTTCAATGAATCAGTGCTGGAAGCTAAGGTTCGTACAAGCCCACAATACCTTGCGAAGCGCCAAAAACTGGATGACGCACGTCTGAACGCTGACATCTATAAGCACGCTGTCACCGCCTTCTCTCACCGTAGAGACATGATCGTGCAAGCCTCGAAGATGGCCATCGTAGAGATTGAACGACTGGGCGCCGAACGTTTCACAATCACCCGATAATTTTTGATAGATAGTAAGTAAGTACTGATCTATTATTGTGTACGCTTTTAAGAGCCACGAACAAGCGAATGCCCCAAGCGCAAAGCGCCCATGGCCATAATCACAACAAGGAGAAATACATGTCTAAGTCATTACTTGATCTGCTTAACAAGACCCGCGGCGATATTGCTTCCAAACGAGGTAATAACGTCGACCTAACCCGTCTGAAAGACGGTAATAACTATCTGCGCATCTTCCCCAACAAGGACGATCAGAACGGTGTGTTCTTCCAGACTTTCGGCATGCACTACGTTAAGCATCAGAATGAGGAGGGCAAAGAAGTTACCACTGCCTATATCTGCGAACAGCACACCCACAATCGTGCGTGTCAGCTGTGTGAGATGGTGATGGAAGGTCGGGCTCGCTACAAAGGCAACAAGGCAATGGAAGAGCGTATCGGCCAAATGCGCGCTACTCCACGCTACCTGGTCAATGGCGTACTTTCAGCTCGTGAAGACTTTGGCGACGCAGAAAAATGCCAGCTGATTGAGCTCCCGTCCACTGTGTTCGACGATATCTGCAAAGTGATGTCTGAGGATATCGCAGATGATATCGGCAACCCGTTAAGCAAAGAAGAAGGCTATGCGTTCCTGATCAAGCGCACCGGCTCCGGTCGCGATACCAAGTACGACGTATCCCCAAAACGTAAAGTCTACAAGGGCGATATCCCTGAAAAACTGTGGTCGACCCAGCATGACCTGATCGCTTACGCCAATCAGGCTGATGAAACTCGTCTGCTGTCCACCGTTCGCACCATGGGGCGTCTCATTGGTATTGCTGCAACTGCCGCCGCCACCGCTGCTATTTCCTCACCAGCTGCTGCCAGCGCAGCTACGCTGCCTGGTTTTGGCACCATCACTGGCCATACGGAAGGTGCAGCTGCTGTAGCCACGACCTCTACCCCGGAACCAGCAAAAACATCTCTGGTAGACGAAGAGATCTTACGTGCCGCAGAGGCAGAGTTCGTACGAGAGCCGGAAGAAGTTAAAGCATCAGCTGCTGCCGCCACTACCACTGCGGCCGCGACCAACACCTCTAATGACGATGAAGGTCTTGACGATCTGCTGGCGGAATTAGAATCGCTTTAATCCCAGGCCATGACTGTTAAGGCGTCTACGGACGCCTTACTTTTTGGAAGGAGTTTTCCGGTGAATTATCTCTTAGTGGATGGTAACAGCCTGGGCTATTACCACCAGCAATCTGACAAATTACATAACGGCGAAATGGAAGTTCAGGCGGTGTTTGGCTTCGTCAAAAACGTTCGTCGCTATGCGTCCATTCTTCACGCACGCCCCATGATCCTGTGGGACGGCTTTAGCGACAAGCGTCGCGACTATTACCCGGATTACAAAGCAAATCGCGATGAAGATCCGGAAATGAAGAAGATGAAAGAAGGCTTTGCAGTCCAGAAGCCTTACATCCTGAAAATGATGGCAGCCCTTGGCGTCAACCAGCTGATCGCCAAAGACGCTGAGGCCGATGACCTGGCGGGGATGCTGGTTGGTCGTCTTGCGCCACAACCAACGGTCGATCATATCTACCTGCTCACCGGCGACGGCGACTGGCTGCAGCTGGTTCGAGAAAAAGTCAGCTGGGTGAGCCTTCGTGAAGACGCCAAACACAAGCAGGTGAACTTTGAGCAGTTCCCAGAGCTGATCGGCCTGCCTACTCCTCGTGCTTTCCTCGAAGCCAAAGCTCTGCAGGGGGATACCTCCGACAACATCAAAGGTGTAGGCGGAATTGGTGACGGTGGCGCCAAGGAGCTGCTGCACGAATGGGGAAGCGTCGCCGCTATGGTGCGCGGCATTAACGACGGCTCGATCGTCATCAATAAAGGCCGATACAAAACGGCATTCAACAAACTGGCCAAAAATGCCTTCAACGAGAAGACCGGCTGCCGGATGCTGGAAGCCTTCAAACGCAACATGACGCTGATGAACCTCATCGATACCAAGTTCCCACCCAGCGAAATCGAAAAGATAAAAGGCGCACGTGATTTGAAAGCCTTCGAACTGCTCTGCCATGAGCTGAACTTTCGGTCATTCCTGGAAGATCTGGACGTGTTCGTTTTGCCTTTTGAGAGGTACTGCTGATGTTGAAATCACTCATCAACGGCAATACGACCACGCCTACGATGCTGGCTAAGGAGATTGTCTTCTTCCATGGAGAACATGCCGTTGTTGCTCTGCCGCGCATTCTCGGCGCGGCCGGCATGAGCGTGACAGAACGAGAGTACGGGCTGATTAGCGAACAGGTCGTCAAGATCCTCTCCCGCATGGCCAAACACCTCAACCACGACGCAATAAAGTTTGATGAAGTCGCCGCTTCTAAACGCATCAACGAAACAAAAGGAGCCTAAGAATGGCAAAAGGAAAATCAGCACTGGCAATGGCATTAAAAAAGAAAATCGGCAGCAATGACGAGATCCAAAAGGTTTCACTCTGGATTGATTCCGGCTTCCCACCGCTGAATAAAGCCATCTCCGGGCGCTATGACGGCGGTTTCCCAAGCGGACGTATCGTTGAGATCTTTGGGCCGCCAAGTGCTGGTAAAACCTTCCTGGCGACGGCCGCCATGGTCTCCGCTCAGAAACAGGAGGGTCTGGCTGTATTCCTCGACCACGAAAACAGCTTTGATGTTGGTCTGGCGGTGGCAAACGGCCTGAATGCGGATGAGGATGACGGCCAGTGGGTCTATAAGCAGCCGGACACGTTCGAAGAATCGGTTGAGCTGATCGGCACCATCCTGAAATTGGTGCGAGACGAAGAGCTGATCCCCGCAGAAGCCCCTATTTGCATCGTAGCCGACTCCCTTGCGTCAATGGTGCCAAACTCCAAAGCCGAGAAGTTCGACAAAATGGCGGAAGGTACAGCGAAGGATAAAGATCAGCTAAACATGAACGACAATACGGCCCTGGCTCGTGCTACGAGCGCCAACTTTCCAACGCTGGCGCTCTGGGCGCGCAAGTACAATGCCTGCATTATTTTCCTTAACCAGGTTCGTACAAAAATCGGCGTGATGTTTGGCGATCCGACCACCTCTCCTGGTGGTGATTCTCCGAAGTTCTACGCCTCAGTACGTATTCGTCTTGGCGCTTCTGTCATGAAGGATGGCAAAGATAAGATCGGTCAGGACGTGGGCGCCGAGTGCATCAAAAACAAAGTGGCACCGCCATTCGGCAAATGCTCATGGAAATTCTACTTCGACCCAACCCGCGGTCTGGACGTTATCGAGTCACTGGTTGAGCATATGCTCGAAGAAGGATACCTGCCAAAGAATGCCAGCGGCCGCGTAGAGATTGGCGACAAGAAGTATACCAAATCGCAGATCGTCGACATGTATCGTGATAAGCCCCTTCCGGAGATCATTGCGGCACTACAAGCCATCGACGAACATCGAACTAAAGAGTCTGCTTCAGCCGAAACAGAAGAAGCGTAATCACAGGGCGTCCATTGGACGCCTTTATATTTTGTTTATTATCACAAATAAGAAAACAACTTGGTTACTGATATGGAATTAATCCCAATCCCAACGTCAAATGTGACAGTGCCACGTAGTTACCGGGTAGCCATCGTAGACGCCTGGTGGCTGGTGGCTGGTGGCTGGTGAAGGAAGAATCAAAGTGAAGAGGCTCTGGGATGCGGCCAATGCCGCGCTCGATGTTATCGACGCAGAAATCGCCCAAGGCTTACCTGAGCCTGAATGGGCTGCTCAGCTGCGCGAGGTTATTGGTCTAATAGATGAGCCATCACCTGAGCAGGACGATTGCTCCCCTTCTCTCGAACAGAATAATAAGTAAGTACATACACCACAAAGGAGAAACACATGAGAATATTAGTTTGGATATCTGCCAGTACTGACAGTGATGTTTAGCCACTGCTTATAATGAATGGCTCTGGACTCGCCATCCTTAGGAAACTCTAGGCCTTAGCGCTCTTCCGTAGCCATTTACAGCTCAAAATATATAAGTTAGTATTTACCTACTATGAAGATATACATAGATATCCTGTTACTCATCTTTTCAATACTGTTTATATTGGACTGCCTGATGATCGGGACACTCAAGAAAGCTCTGTCTCCTGTCAACGGAACCACTGTGAACATGCTCGCACTGGTGCTGGTCATCACCTCTACAGCACAGGTCTACACAGGGATAGTGGTATGAGAAAAATAACGCTACTGCTGGCCGCCCTCTCCTTCTCTCTGCTGGCGGATACCCGAATTTACCAATGCGATATGACCGTATCGCAGGTGAAAAATGATCAAATCAGCAGACCTACTAAAGCTGACTTCGGCGCGCTGGTCGTTGATAGCGGAGATCAGTTCTATGTCGTCCGCGACGATGAGGTTCTCTCATCTCCATATCTGGCTAAACGCAACGGTAAACTGGTTGGCGTTGGCGAGGACAAGCTTATCTACAACAAATCCCACGACGTCTACGGCGTTCATAGCAAAGACCAAAGTTTCTTTTTTGACGGATGTAAGGAGGTTGGTTAATGGCTCTCACAATGACTGGTCTTGAGATTGAGAAAACAAGCGGCTACTGGAGAGCGAAAGGTTTCCGAAAACCGGACATGCTGGAGCGTCTGGAACGCGAAGACGGTTACATCATCCACCAGCGTCGGGAATGGCGCATGTTTGATCCTGAAACGGGGAAACTCACATCAAAAGCACAAACGCTTTGGGGTTTGCTCAAGCAGATCCACTAACCGATGTTTCTGCAGCGCGTTTTAAGTGTGATGGAATAACATTTGTTAGTAACCACTAACCTAGCATTCATGCGGGTTAGCAGGTTAGTGACCACTGGGGAAGCCATATTGTTATCTACACGGGCCTGACGCAAAGCAACGAATGCGTCGCCCGTTTTCAGGATATCTAATTCAGTGCTGTACTACCGCTCACAGCATACGTTGCCAGTGAATAACCGCTGGCAGCATACCTTGTGCCGTTCACAGCATACGTTTTACCGCTGACAGCATATCTTTCACCGCTGACAGCATACATTCATAGGGCAGCAGTTGCCCTTAGACGTTAGCCATGTCGATTTATAAAGACCGCAGATAGTGGAAATGTACCGCTGACAGCATACGTTTTACCGCTGACAGCATACATTGAGACAAAAGAACCGCTGACAGCATATGTTGAACCGCTGACAGCGTATCAAAGCAACTTGAGGCTATTGGTGAGTATCTCGATCAGCTTGATATTCTCTGGCGTCAGGTTCTGCGACAGCTCAGAAATTTTGTTTTTGAGGTTCTGTTTGGCATCAATTTCACCCTTCGCTTCTTCTGCCTGCTTAGGCGCCTCTGGCTTCTCGGGTTTGCTCGATGTTACTTTCAGTTTTGGGTTACGACTGTGGATCTGGATGTAGACAGAACGGCCACGCTTAACCTCGCTATATTCGAGATAGCCCAGCTCTTGCAGTGATTTCAATCCGTTCCTGATAGTCTGGTTTTGCGAGCTGACGTTGCGCGTGCTCAGATTGAGCCTGGCGCGCAGCCGTGCAAGAGATACCGGTGCCGGCTTAGGAGGAAGACTTTCGATGAAAGTATACAGCGCCTGGGCCGTCTCCTTGCGCGGGAGCTTGTTAATGACCTTTAACTGCAGCAGAACTTTGTGGTCAAAGCGATAGAGCTCAGACAGCTTAGGTTCAGCATAAAAGACAATAGAGTCTTTCTTCTCGTTGTAATCAACGCTGTTTATGAGGTGAACCATCAACAGGGATATCTTGTTGGTGTCGTCGACGTTCTTCTCTTCATGAGTGCGCTGGAACGACAACGTCGTGCGCATGATCTTGAGCAGGCTATTTGTCAGGCGGTCTCGCAGGGTTTTGCGGATCTGCGAGGACGGGTAGCCGCAGAACTTGGCGAACTTCGTGATGCTCAGCTCAACGCGCCCGGTTGGCTCGCCGTATTCAGCCAGAGAGCGAACAACACCAACCCAGGTTTTGAAGTCATGATCCATATCCAGTCGCGGACCGGTGATTTTAATGTTTGAATAACCCTCTGACCGCGCGACTTCCAGCTGGACAAGCTCTCTGGATGCGTCGATCATGTTGGACTTGTTGCGAGAGCTATTCTTCGTTCCTTTGAGTGTCGGCACGAAGAGGCCAAGACGCATTAAAGCGATTGGCTGCACCGTGTTGTTGCTGTTAGGAACTAAATCACCTGTGTACAAAGTGAGAGCTTCTTCCTCAAGAATTTCGTTATCTTCAGGTATTTCTTTGATATCGCTCTCTTTTTTCTTTCTTGTGGACATGTGGATACCTTTTGGTTCTAACCGCTGACAGCATACGTCAATTACCGCTGATAGCATACACAAAACCGTTGGCAGCATATACCGTACCGCTGACAGCATATCGTTTACCGCTGACAGCATACACGGATCAGTCCTTAGCCCAGGCGTGGCGCGGCCTGCGGCGATCGGGGATCTCTTTGGATCTATATGGGGATCTGTATAGGGATCTTATTATTGGGATCTAACCAGTGGATAAGTGGATAAGTAAAACAGGCATTTGCGATTACAGGTGTGCCTAGTAAGCTATCGTGGTTCCGGTCAACAATCACTAAAACGAGAACATGGACTTAAAACGCACACGTTGGGTACGCCGTCTGGAAGACGGAACCTACACCATAGAATCAAACTCCACACTGAGCAACGAGAAGGTTCTCTGCAGCCTGTGTGGCATAGCCTCGAAATGCAACATCAACGAGACCCGACTCAAGTTGCGTGACGCCGGTGTCAACTTCCACCTGAACAGCTGTGCCAGATACGTACCACTACTGGCATTTCGAAAACCGATCATCGGTCTGGATACCCCCTACTTCAATACTATGCGTTCAGGCATTACCTGGCGTGACAGATTGACCGAGGGGAAAATTGTCTGCCTGGTTGAAGCTGATACTGCGAAGATCCTTCGATTCGGTGTCGTGGATAAGGTTTACTCTGGGCCAGTTGATGAGATGCTGAGTAAGCACAGTCGATTCAATCACCTCTGTATGGGCGGAGAGAAGATCGAAAAAGTGGGTGAAGTGATCCGCCGATCCTATGGCCACTTCCTGAAAGAAGACAGCCTGCTCACAGCGATTTACATCAGACACATCAAACGGGACTTTGATATCGAGTATCACAGCGAAGAAGAACTCGATTTAGTCGACCCTCGGCCAAAAGCAGAAGTGTTTAGCATCGCAAATGCGCGTCAGAAGCTCTCTGACGAACCCTAAACGAAAAAAGGGGTCTTTACGCGAATACAAAATAGCGTAGCTTAGAATGCATCTGAGAAGCCAAGGGGGTGATATATGGACGATTTTTACTCAAGAGAGATTACTCTAGCTGATATGCCCTTTCTGATGCATGAATTCGAGAATGGCATCCGTTTTGGTCTCTTCTCAAATGATGTTTGGTGTCAACTGTTCACTGAGAATGATGATATAGTGCTTCTTAAAAAATTCGATTAATAGTTTGTAAAAATCCTGAAGGCTTAACAGATGAATATAATAAATGACTATGGAATAATATTGCTATGAAATTTGAGATTCCTACCACTGTCTTGCTTACAACTTATTTCACTGCCTGTGGGTTTGCATATATATGGGGGTTTTGGTATAGAACTGAAATTGATATTTCTATAATTTTGCAACTATTGACAGTTTCTGAGATAGTTAAAGCCGCTGCATTAGCATTCATAATTTTTTTAGGTGCAGCATTTGCAACAATCTTAGGTAGTGTAATGACATATACTGATTATAAGAAAAACACCTTTAAAGAGGTTTCTGATAACCCAAGTGCATATGCATTTACACCATTTTTCATTGTCTCACCCGTCTTGATTTTTATTTTAGGAATGTTTTATATGAATTGGGCATTTAAAGTTAATGACCAATTCTACATTGCCAGTAGCTCGGGATTCGCTGGGGCTGCAATATTATTTTCAGCGGTACTGTATAAAAAATATATTCTTAGTAATATCAATGCCTTAATCAGGTTTTTCGTGCTCGCACTGTTCTTTTTTACACCACCGACATTATTTCTTATAGGTGGAAAATCATACCTACAAAGTTCAAACCAATCCAATCCTCTCTACGTCATAAATAAAGAAAAATGTTCACCTAATAAGAATGAAAAATTCAAATTGTTAGCTATATATGGTTCGAAAGGCATTGCCATCTCTAACATTAATGGAAGTGTTTGTATTTTTAGTGACAGTGAACAGAGCTATTCTCAATTGAAAAATGCGCCAAAATCATGAATCGATACGAACTGACACCTATAAATACTAATATTCGCTTGGGGCCATAACCAAAGGTAATGTAAGCATTCTAGGGAAATTATGTCATTAACATTTGATTTCCCTAATATCTAGTTAAGTTAATGTTCGTCCCTCTCTGATAGCCTACACGCCCACTTACCTTTCTAAGTTTCGTTATGAGCTGGAGTGGTCAGTGAAGGTAACTCAATTCTTAATCGTTGGCATTCTCACTCCCTCTTCCTACTGATCACCTTCTGAGATGATTAAGAAAAAGTTCCATAGAATGATACTTATCAATAGGTTATGTGTTCTTCAGCCTAGAGGATTTCACCATCGTCTTCATAAGCTCCATTCTTCGAGTCCACTCCTTTGAAAAATAGGTATGTACTTACCTATCCACTTTGCCATAATATCCCACCTTTAGATTTTCTAATGTGCCGTGTTTACTTGGTTGTTGGCCTGTTTTACATGCTTAGAATCTATATCAAAATAACCACAAAGGAAAATACACATGACGTTGCCATATGGGGTGATCTCCGATCCCCATTACCACAAATGGGATTCATTCTCGACGACCGATGCAGATGGTCTCAACTCTCGGTTGGCCATTCAGTTGGAGGCTACAAAAGAAGCGGCCATCGCTATGAAAAAAGCAGGCTGCACCCACATGCTGGTGGCCGGCGACACATTCCACGTCCGCGGAACCGTATCCCCTACCGTACTCAACTACGTCTCCGATGCCTATGAGTGGATCGTCAAAGATCTGGGGCTCAGCGTTGCGATGCTGGCTGGCAACCATGACCTCGAAACGAACGACTCTGTCTACAGCGCTAACGCCGCTGCGGCGCTAAAGTCGATTGGCGTACAGATCGTCTGCGGCCGTAAGCCCCACAGCATCAAATTGGGTGACGTCACAGTCCATATGGTGAGCTGGCGAAACAACCACGCCGAGTTAATTAGCGACCTGAAAGCACTTCGTGCGCGGCTTGACGGGGATCTGCACGACGTCGTGATTCATACCGCCATCAACAAAGCTATCCCCACAATGCCTGATGTTGGCATCGATGCGCAGGAGCTGAAAGACATAGGCTTTCGCCTGGTGCTGTCCGGCCATTACCACAACCACAAGGAGGTGATCCCCGGAGTTATCAGTGTCGGCGCGCTGACGCACCAAAACTGGGGGGACGTAGGTTCGCTGGCGGGCTACATGATTGTGAACCCTGACGGCTCGTTCAGTCATTTCGAAACCTCGGCGCCGAAATTCGTAAACCTGGAAGACGATGTGGATGACAGGAAGATACACGGCAATTACGTGCGCTTCCGGGCCGTCGTCGAAAACGATGAGGAAGGCATCAAGCTGCAGAACGTCCTGAAATCCATGGGAGCGAAAGGTGTTGTATGCAACTTCATCCGCAAGGGCTCAATGATGGAGGGTACTGCCAGCACCTCAGAGACCAGCAAAATCGACAGCCTTGGCGAGTCTGTTTCTGCTTACTGCAAAATCGTTCATGACACAGACGGTGGATTTGACCTGACCAAACTGAATGCCTTGTGTCAGGAGATCCTCACCGAAGCGGAAAGTGCGGAGGCGGTGTAGTGACTTCCTCCCACAATAATTTCTGGGATTTCATCCAGATGATTAAACGGCTTGAAAGCGGGAAGCCCGTTTTATTCCAGAAGCCCTATCCGCCAGAAGGAAACCCACAGGCGTTTTACCTTGGTCAACTAACGAAACGTGGCCTCCTGTCACGCAACTCCTTCCCGGCACATACGGAATACCGCCTTCGCAAAGGGCAGAAATTGACTAAAGCAATTCGAGGCAAAGCATGAAATTTTTAACGCTCGAAGTGGAAAACTTCATGGCGCTGGCAAACGCCAAGGTCGAGCTTGATCAGCGTGGGCTGGTGCTCATCCAGGGTGTTAATGCCGGGGACTCATCGGCCGCCAGCAATGGCGCTGGTAAATCAACCCTCATGAATAGTTTGATGTGGTGTATTTATGGCGAGACATCCCATGGTGTTAAAGGTGACGACGTTCTCTCTACGGGCCATGAGAAGAACTGTCGCGTAAAAGTCACCATTGAAGACGAAGGTAAACGCTACGCCATTATCCGCCACCGCAAGCATAAGGAATTTAAAAACCGGCTTATCGTCCGTGGCGAAGACGGCGACATGACAAAGGGTAAAGATTCGCTCACCCAGGAGTTTGTAGAGCGACTGATCGGTGCGTCAAAAGAAGTATTTATGGCATCGATCTATGCCTGTCAGGAGGCGATGCCTGATTTGCCTGGCATGTCGGATAAAAACCTCAAAACCATCGTAGAAGAGGCTGCCGGCGTCGATCGTCTCACCAAAGCCTACGCGATTGCTCGCGAACGAGCCAACGCAGCTGCCGCACGCATGGAGACCACTAAAACCAAGATGGACGCCTGCTTGTCTCTGGTCGAATCGGCCCAGAATGAGCTGGAGTCTGCCAAAACCTCTTCTGAAGCCTGGGAGCGAGACCGCAGCGAACGGCTTGATGTCGCCCGTGCCGATCTGGTTGGAGCGGAAGTCACGCTCACTGAGGTCGAAATGGAGTTGCGCAGTCTGCCGGAGCAGATCCGCGATACTGAAAATGCCATCTGTAAAGAGCGGGAAAAACTTGCGTCCAAAGAAGAGCACGACGCCAAGCTGGTTAAGGTTCGTGGAGCGATCACTGATATACGCGCCAGCATCCGCATTACCGAAAACATCCAGAAGGAAGCGATGCAACGTGCTCGCGCATTCAAGGTGAAAGCGGAAGAAGTAAATACCAAAGTCGGGGAGCCGTGCCCTACCTGTGGCAAGGCTTATTGCGTTGAAGATCTGTCTACCGTGAAGGAGAGTTTTGTTGAACAGGCGCGCAGTGAGATCAGCCAAGCGCAGGCATCTGCAACGTCAGTGGCTAAATACCAAGAGCATCTTGAGAAGGCGCTCAAAATTGAATCATCACTTGTCGCCAGTACACCAGATGTGTCTGCCATTATTTCCCGAATCGAACAACTGACTAAAGAGCTGGGAACGCTTCGTCATCGGGAAAAAGAAGTCGTGGCTGTAGAAGCTTTGGTTGCCCGGGCGCGGAGCGAAGTAGATCGCATTACCAAAGAAATTAACCCATTTCTGGCTGTCATCAAACGCCATGAAGAAAGCCTGGCTGCCAATAAATCTAACTATGGTGTACTTAAAACTGAGTTAAAGAATATACAGGAGCAGGCTCTGCTGCTTGATAAAGCGCGCCAGGTCTACTCTCCTGCCGGCGTTCGCTCGCATATCCTGACCTCCGTGACGCCTTTCCTGAATGCCCAGACAGCGGAATATCTCAATACACTGTCGGACGGAAACATTGTGGCGGAATGGTCAACGATGGAATCAACCAAGAAGGGCGAGTGGCGCGATAAGTTCAATATCAGCGTGCGCAAGATCGGCGCCAGCAAAACCTTCCAGACATTGTCAGGTGGCGAAAAACGCAAAGTGCGCATTGCGTGCTCCCTGGCTCTGCAGGATCTGGTGGCCAGCCGCGCGAGCAAGAACATCGAGCTGTTTATCGGTGATGAAATTGACGATGCGCTGGATACTGCCGGGCTGGAGCGTCTGATGGGTATTCTGGAAGCAAAAGCGCGCGAGCGCGGCACGGTGATGATCATCTCTCACAAAGAAATGAAGTCATGGTTCCGGGAAACCATCACAGTGGAAGTGAAAGAGGGCCGCAGCTATGTCGTTTAATCTTAGCCGCACGCAGTTTTTGCAAATGTTTGCTGTGATGCAGTCATTCAGGCTGATTAACAGCTATACCGCTGCTGGGGCGGCTCCTGGTGTCGGTTGGCAAAATCTCAATATTGAGACGGAGCAGTTTACGGCTCTGAAGGATCTACTTTTCAAGACCCCGTTGATGCCAAGTCTGAAATCGATGCCTCCAGAGAGCAATGCGCCCATTCTGATCAACCCATTTTCGGAAGGTGGCTATCTTCCACACTCTGGGCCTGGGTTCGTGGTGATCCCGGACTCATCTGCGATGATTATCAAAGATGATGTGCTGTACGGGGCAATAGAGGCGCATACCAGCAGTGCGTTTACTAACCTGACTCGCCTGGCAAATGTACGTGCTGGGCAGGTTGCAATGCCAGGCAAGGCATTTGCTGGCATCAATTTCAATTGCGATTCACATGGGACATTTCCAGAAAGAGGTAAATTAAGCTTCGAGACTGAAGATGGCGATAAGGCAATTGCTGAGCTCTCTGTCCCCTATGTACTTCGTTCTAACAGGATGGTTGCGCGTAAGCTGATAGATATCATGTCCTACTTCATCGGGCAGAGCATGATCGACGCAGACATAGAAAATGGTGTGCTGACCAGTGACAACATACACGTGGTGAGCCGCATTCCAGAGCCCGTTCGCAAGTCTCCAGTTAAAACCCTGGAAGAGAAATTAATGGAATGCCCGGTATGGGCAACATGGTAAGGAAACTCTATGAGTAAAGTGATCAAAGTAGTTGGCGTCGACCCTTCAATGAGCAACTTCGGGCTGGCCATTGGTACGCTGGATCTGGATACAGACAAACTGGAAATCCATGGTCTTGAACTGGTTGAAACCAAAGCCGGCGGAACGAAGAAAACCGTCAGAGTAAACAGCGATGATCTGCGCCGGGCTAAAGAAATCTGGCGCACCGCCAGGCCCATCATTGAACAGGCCCACATGGTGTTTTGTGAACTACCGGTGGGTAGTCAAAGCTCTCGCGCGCAGACTTCTTACGGTGTATGTATCGGCGTTCTTGCTTGCGTTGATAAGCCACTTATCCAGGTTACGCCAAATGAAATTAAGCACTACGTCGGGAATAAACTGACCACATCTAAAGAAGAGATCATCCAGTGGGCGATTACAAAACAGCCTGATGCCCCTTGGTTGCGTCGGAAACAAGCGGGGAAAGACGTACTCGTTGCCAAGAATGAGCACCTAGCTGATGCCATAGCTTCGATATATTCTGGAATGCAGACAGACCAGTTCCGACAAGTGCGCGACGTTCTTAAAGGGATTTTATAATCCTCAATTGATAGGTAAGTACTTATTTAATACTATAGGCCACTACATTTAGTGGCCTTTTTTGATGGGTGATACATGATAAGGATTGTCAAACGTAATGGCTCCACAGAGCCGCTATCCGAAGAGAAGTACAACCGCGTCGTGATGTGGGGTGTAGAAGGCATACGTAACGTAAGCGCCTCTGCCGTAGCCATGGGCGCCGCCGCGAGCATTTTTGACGGCATGACAACTTCGCAGCTCCATGAGGCATTGGTTAAGTCGGCTGCAGATCTGATTTCGCCTGAAACTCCGAACTACTCCCAGGTCGCAGCACGCCTGAACATGTTCAAAATTCGCAAAGATGCCTTCGGCGAATACGCTTACCCAAGTTTCTATCATCATATCGTCAGCAACGTCAGCCGCGGCGTTTACGATGAGGATTTGCTTAAGTTTTACTCCCGCGAAGAGATCGCTGAACTTGGCGTGTATATCAAACCCATGCGTGACGAACTCTTTGGTTATGCCGCGACTGTTCAGCTGGCGAGTAAGTACCTCGTCCAGAACCGAGTCACCGGCGAAATCTACGAAGCCCCGCAGCAGCTGTATATGCTGGTGGGTATGTGTCTTTTCCAGAATTGGGAAGATGGTTGTGCCGGTAAAACACGGCTGGAAATGGTGAAGGGGTTCTATGACGTCACCAGTACATTCAAATTGTCTCTGCCCACCCCAATCATGGCCGGCGTCCGTACCCCGACGCGCCAGTTCTCCAGCTGCGTTCTGATTGAGTCCGAAGACAGTTTGAAAGGGATCAGCGCTGCGTCATCTGCCATTATCGATTACGTGTCGCGTCGTGCTGGCATTGGGATTGGTTTTGGCCGACTGCGTGCATTGGGGAGTGAGATCCGCAATGGAGAAGCCACCCACACTGGCGTAATCCCCTTTCTGAAACACTTCCAGACCGCTGTGAAATCATGCTCGCAGGGTGGCGTTCGCGGGGGCGCCGCGACGGCTTTCTACCCTATTTGGCATCTGGAAGTTGAAAGTCTGCTGGTGTTGAAGAATAACCGCGGCATCGAGGAGAACCGTGTTCGTCATCTGGACTATGGCGTAATGATCAACCGCCTGATGTATCGCCGCCTGGTACGCAACGAGAATATTACGCTGTTCAGCCCGCATGATGTGCCGGGGCTCTATGATGCTTTCTTTGTCGATCAGGACAAATTCGAAGCGCTGTACCTGCAATATGAAGCTGATGAGAGCATCCGCAAGAAATCCGTTCCCGCTGTTGATCTGTTCTCAACCCTGATGCAGGAACGAGCCTCTACCGGCCGCGTGTATATTGCGAACGTTGACCATATGAACGAACACGGCGCCTTCGATCCGAAAGTCGCTCCAGTTCACCAGTCAAACTTATGCATGGAGATTACGCTGCCAACTAAACCGCTGGCGTTTACCGATGACGCCGATGGTGAGATCGCCCTTTGCACGCTGTCTGCGTTTAATCTGGGGGCATTACGCTCACTGGACACGCTGAAAGAGGTTGCATTCTATGCGGTGGCTGCGCTCGATTCCCTACTCGACTATCAGGATTACCCGATGGCCGCAGCGGAAATTCCGGCAAAAGCACGTCGTAGTTTGGGCGTCGGCGTTACCAATCTTGCGTACTATCTGGCGAAGAACGGATTTAACTACTCTGATCCGGCCGGCAACCAACTGGTGCATGAAACGTTTGAAGCGATCCAGTATTACCTGCTTGATGCAAGTTGCCGGCTGGCAGAAGCCAAAGGCGCCTGTGATTGGTTTTCCCAAACTAAATATGCCCAGGGACAGCTGCCGATTGACCATTACCGCAAGTCGCTTGACGCTAACCCTGATACGTCCTTTGAGCTGAAAATGCCGTGGGAAGAGCTGCGTGGCCGCATACGCGAATATGGTCTGCGTAACTCTACCCTGACAGCTCAGATGCCGTGCGAAACGTCCAGCCAAATCACCAACTCCACAAATGGTATCGAACCGCCGCGTGGCCCAGTTTCCGTGAAATCATCCAAAGACGGCATTGTGAAAATGGTGGTTCCGGACTTTGCGGCACTGAAAGATCAGTACGAGTACCTTTGGGATATGCCGGATAACCGCGGCTATCTGACCAAAGTTGCGATCATTCAGAAGTTCTTTGACCAGGCTATTTCAGCCAACACCAACTATGACCCTACTCGCTTCCCGGGCGACAAGGTTCCAATGATGAAGTTGCTTGAAGATCTGCTCTTCGCTTATCAGCAAGGCGTGAAGACGCTTTATTACCACAACACACGAGATGGTGCCGGTAAGCGTGAAGACGATGATCTGGCCTCTGTTGCGTTGGTTGAGCCAGAAGATGAGTGCGATGGCGCATGCAAAATCTAATAAGCGTGGGGAGACATCCCCACCTTTCACTTCATTGAATGCCTCATTTTAACCAATAAGATAATAATTTGTTTAGAAGTACATCTAATCAAATTGTTTAATAATACCGATAACATTCAAAGGGAAACACATGAGTTACTCCACTTTCCGTTTGGGCGCTAACGACGCAACCAAAGAGCCTATGTTCCTCGGGCAGTCTGTCAACGTTGCGCGCTACGATCAGCAGAAGTACCGCGATTTCGAAAAGCTGATTGAAAAACAACTCTCCTTCTTCTGGCGCCCGGAAGAAGTCGACATAACCACCGATCGCATCGATTTCAATACGAAGCTACAAGAGCATGAGCGACACATTTTCCTGAGCAACCTCCGTTACCAGACTCTGCTGGATTCCGTTCAGGGACGCAGCCCAAACGCAACGCTGCTGCCGCTTATTTCTATTCCAGAGCTCGAAACGTGGGTGGAAACATGGTCGTTCTCTGAAACCATTCACAGCCGCAGCTACACCCATATTATTCGCGGCATAGTGGACGATCCGAGCATTGTCTTCGATGGCATTGTGACCGACGAGGAAATTATCAGCCGGGCTATCAGTATCTCGACAGAGTACGACAAGCTCTATGAGATGACCTGCGCGCGCCAGCATCTGGGAGAAGATGAATTCGAACGGCTCTACGTCTCCGAATTTGACGGAAAGCCCTACCCTCTCCAGCGGCAGCTGTTCCGTACTTTGGTATCCATCAACGCGCTGGAGGCCATTCGTTTTTACGTTAGCTTCGCCTGTACGTTTGCTTTTGGAGAAAGGAAATTACTTGAGGGCAACACCAAAATCATGCGTTTCATTGCGCGCGATGAGGCGCTTCATTGCGAAGGCACAGAACGAATGCTCCGGTTTATGCGTACAGGCCGCGAAGGCTTGCTATGGGCCCAGATCGCTGCGGATGAGGAACCATTCATCTATCAGACCATGATGGACGTTGCCGAACAGGAAATGCGCTGGGCGGATTACCTTTTTAAAGACGGCTCAATGATTGGTTTAAACGCCGATATCCTGAAAAGCTATGTTAAATACCGTACCAATCTTGCGATGCGTCGTCTTGGCCTGAAACCACTGTACCCGGAGATAAAAGATGACCCGCTGGTATGGATGAACAAATGGCTGTTGTCCGACACCTTGCAGATTGCGCCGCAGGAAGCTGAGCAAAGCACATACCTTGTTGGCCAGATTGACTCAGCTGTTGATCGCGCTGGCCTAAGCCAGTTTGCCGATTTGTAAGCCTGGATAAAGATTTTGTGGCCTGGTCGCTCTGGGCCACAATGAACGCGAAAAAAAGCAATAAGGAAAGAGAAAGCATGAAATTAACGAAACTGACCGACCATCTCAAACTGGCCACCGATAAGCTGGTGGGTTTCAAACCAGAGCCATATGAGCTGAACCCCGGCTTTGGAGAAGCGACTGAGAGTATTTACAAGATGGTCGACCAGTTCCACGAGCTGTTTCAACACCCGCGTCGTGTAATGCCCACTCCGGAGCTGCTGCGCCTGCGCGCTAAGCTGATCCATGAAGAGGCGGTAGAAGAAGGGCTGCCTGCAGCGAAAAATGGGGATATACAGGGATTGTTGGATGCAATGGCTGACTTCCTGTATGTGAGCGTCGGGACGATGGTAGCCATCAAAGGTGGGCTATCAACTGGTATGAGTTACTACACTCAGGAGCAAAGTGTCGATCGCTTTATTCATACCATTATGGTGCCTGGAAATACCGTCTTCGACGATATGGCCATCCCCTTCAATGAAGCAGAAGAAGCTGCGCTTATGCTGACCGCGCTGGCCGATAAACTTGAACATAACAAGGTAGATGATGCTGAGCTGATTCAGGATCTGCGCCGCGTGATGAACAAAATCTATGTGGCGTGCATGATGGTATATCGCCTGGCTGAATTCCTTGGCGTCGACGTCGTGGAGCTGGTGGCGGAGATCCACCGTTCTAATATGACAAAGCTGTGGCCGGCGGATGCTGAAGCGCGTCGTCTTGCCGTTGAGAGCTGTAAATATGATAAGAATGACCTCGGATTCCGCCATGCTGACGGCACTGACATGATGATCGGCTATCGCCTGTCTGATGGGAAAATCCTTAAATCGCCGACATATAGCGATGTCGATCTGTCTCACTTCCTTGAGCAAGCACAGGCATCTTCGCTGTATGAAGTAGTAAAAAACAGCTTGTAAGTACTAACTTATCAATATATATTGAAATGGACGTGTGATTTATTGTCCATTTCTATCCTTATCAATCTTTATTTTCGATAAAGTTGAGCGTTGGTGGCCCTTTGGCCACCATTTTTTTACTTAATTTCTAGCCTGGATGTCTTCTCTGTGTTTACAATGATAGGTATGTACTTACTTATTTCATGAGGTCATCTTGTCTTTTTTACTTAATCGAGAATTCAGTAACGGTCAGCTGGCTTCGAGCTCTTATGGCCGTGTAATCCAGACCGTTGTTGATACCGGTGTTCCCTCCGACGATCGCACCGGCACCGGTACGCTTGGCGTTTCTTATGTGCCTTCCTACTACATGCTTACCGGTGGGGCTGTTCCGCTCATTTCTTCAAAACAGGTAAACCTGAAACCGCTACTGGTTGAGCTTGAATGGTATTTACAAGGTTCAGGCAACATTGGGTTCCTTAAAGAGCATGGTGTGAAGATCTGGGATGCTTGGGCCGATGAAAATGGCGATTTAGGGCCTGTATATGGCAAGCAGTGGCGCCGATGGGAGGACACCAGAATTGTCCCTTACAGCGAGTATCGCCTTAAGGAGGACATCTTCTTAGAACGTGGTTATCGCGTTGAAGGTTACATTGGGCTGAATGAAGATCGCGTCGTTATCACTCGTGAAATCGATCAGTTACAACGTATGGTTGATCAGTTGCGCAACAACCCGACCGATCGCCGCATACTGCTTAATGCCTGGAATGTTGGTGAACTGGAGGACATGAAGCTTCCACCTTGCCACTTTGTGTTATCCGTATGGAGTCGTGAGCTCGATTTCCAGACCCGTTTGTCTATGGCCACCGATATTGGTATCCAGCATAACCGGCATGGCTATGAATCGATCTATACACAGATGCTTTGCCTGATAGAGCAGCGAGGCAGTATCTCTGAGCCAATGCTGGATGAGCTTGGTATCCCTAAACGTATCCTGAACTCCTGCCTGGTGCAGCGGAGTGTCGATACTTTCCTTGGTATGCCATTCAATATTGCCGGTTACGGCATCCTCACGCAGTTCATTGCGAAGATTACGGGTCACATGGCTGGCGCCTTCGTCCATTTCGGCTTTGATGTTCACATTTACAACAACCACTTGGAGCAGGTTGAAGAGCTACTGGCTCGCGAACATCCGGAGTCGTCCGACCCCATCGTCGTCTTCCCGCACGAATGGGAAGAGTTGGATGACTTCAAATGGGACGGCGTGCAGATCTTCGGCTACGAACCACTTCCATGGATTAAGGCTCCAGTGGCGGTGTGATATGGCCAGAGGCATGTATGTGTTATGTGAAATTGAAGATGTGCTGGCGAGAGCCGGCCATCGTAAAGCCGCTGCTGATGAAAACGCAGACACTCTCGTTGCAGGTGATGAGCTCATATTCCCCACCAGCCGCATGTTGCGTGGCTTTGCTCGCTCCGGTGCTGAAGTGGTGCTTATCAGCCACCGTCCGGAAGCGCTCGAAAGCGCAACCAAAAAATGGCTGAGAGATTTCGGCATTGATTATGACTGGCTGCACCTGGCACCACGTGGAGTCAATTACGATACCCATATAAAGCGCACGCTTGCCGCGCATAAAGATGATCTGATGATCGCGGCACTGGTGAGTTCATCACGTCTACGAGCTGCTCTGTCTGGTTTTCACCAGCGCCCGGTAATGTATGAGGTGTCTCAATGAAGATGATTGCAGCTGTCGGTCGCAATTATGAGATCGGTAGAGGAAACGAACTCCCCTGGCGCTGCCCCTCAGAGTTAAAACTGTTCAGGGAGCTCACCACAAACGCCACAGTCGTCATGGGCAGAAAGACAATGGAAAGTCTTAAGCGCCCGCTTCCGGAGCGCCACAACGTCGTTCTAACGCGCTCATCTGGGTTCATGCCCAATGGTTTTTACCCTGCCACTATGGACGATGTAATGCAGCTTGATGGTCCCGTTTGGGTTATCGGCGGTGAGCAGATCTATTCTCTGTTTCTGCCTCACGTCGAGGAACTCTGGTTATCGCATATGGGCGTAGACGTTCCTGACAGTGATGCTCATTTTCCGCGGCAAATGATGCGTAATCTCGGCTTCTTTCCTGTGTTAACGGCTCATACACAACGGGGAACGGAGGATGAGCCCGGCTTCCAACAGATTGTTTACAGAAGGTGGTAATGGATTACCGAATTGGGATCACTGGCGCTCAGGGCAGTGGAAAAACAACCCTGGCAAAGTTTATCGACGAGCATTACGGCATTCCGTATGTGGATGCTGGCGTCGGCGCACTGATGACAAGGCTTGGAGTCAACGTAGGCGATCCAATGCCGCTCTTTGAGCGTCTGCAGGTGCAGATGGAAGTTGCCCGCCATATTGAGCTGGTAACACGCGGAGCGGAAGGCTTTGTAATAGACCGTACGCCTGCTGATGTGATGGCTTATACGCTCGATTTGGTCGGCCAGACCAATGACCAACGATGTATTGATCTGGCGCTGGAAATTGAGCGTTTTTGCCACAAGACCGCGTTGTCCAATTTTAATGCCATTGCGGGGCTGCGCCCGGGCGTGAATTTGAGAGCACAAGATTATGAACGTGCCCAGAGAGGTTCGCTTGATCGTCTTTATGTCTCTCGTATCGACTCGTTGATGTGTGGCGAGCTGACAAAAATTAACTCTCTGGCCAAATCCGGAGATCTGCAGGTTTTCGTCCTATCGGAAACCTGCATTTCCGTTGACGCAAGAGCACGCTCGATCATGCGAGTAATCGACCGCCATGTGGAACGTATAGAGAGCCGTATCTCAAATCGCGTCACCTTCCACTGATTCTTGTTCCCCTGTGAAGGAATGCCAGAATAACGTCACCAAAAATAGTTTCAGGAAAACAGAATGTTAGGCGAAATATCTCTGGCTGATGAGTTAGATCGTAAAACGATAGAGGCGCTTACACGCATCGCAGACGAGCAGTCCCGATCGCTGATGACAGAACGAGAGGCCAGGCTGGCTATCAGAGCTGTTTTTGAGTCCGTTCAGGGATTGGTAGGCGATGATGTGGGAGAGGTTCTGAATGTGGCAATGTCCCAGTTCAGCGAACGCGGCAAGCGACCTATCTTCCCCATGCATATCAAAATGGCTGCCGGCACTGTTCTGTATGTGTCGATTTGTCTGGATACCAATGAAATTCGCATTCTCAACGTCACCACTGGTGAGTGGCGTGCGCCGGTAGAGTGCGAATCGCAGGAGGAGACCGTCAAAAAAGCAGCTCAATTCGTGCGTAGCGCACTGCTTAAAGGTGCCAAAAAGCTGTAAGGAGTAGTTATGACAACTATTGTTGCTGGGCTTGATATTGAATCTACAGGGTTGGACTTTAGGGCTAACCACAAGATTATTGAAATAGCCATTACCCGCTATGAGCTGGAGACCCAGAAGCACATTGATAGCCTGGCGATGCGTTTTAACCCACGGCGGAGTATCGATCCAAAAGCCCAGGCAGTGCATGGCATTTCGCTGGAAGATCTTTCCGCAGAGCCACTATTGTCTGAACATGCCGGTAAAATCGCTCGCTATATTAGCGATGCAAGCGTTTTGGTTGCTCACAATGGTGAAGCGTTCGACCTCCCCTTTATTCGCCATGAATTTGCAGAGTACGGCGTCACTCTCCCAGAGCTGCCTCTTGTGGACACTATGTTATCCGGATTATGGGCGACAGAAGACGGCAAACGGCCGCGACTGGAGGAACTCGCCTTCTCATTGGGTTTTGTCTATGACAAGACTAAGGCGCACAGCGCGCTCTATGATACCGATCTGATGATGCACTGCTTTTTCAAAGCACGGGAAAAATATGGCTTTTATAAGCTCCCATTTGAAAGCGCCTGACGGCGCTTTCGCACCTCTCATTATCCCAACTCCCTGTATTTACTTCTTTTCCGCCTAATAGGTTTTGACAAAATGCTCTCAACCCAAAAACGTATAAACGCTCACACAACGTAAAGGAGAGAGACATGAGCAACCTCAACAATACAGTCAAAAAAGATGATCTGGATGAGCTGACCGCCATGCTGCAACTGCTCGATGAGCCTGAAAAACTGGCTTCGGAGGCCGTTGTAGGAGACGAAATAGACGACCTGCTGGCAGATCTTAACGATGAGACGATCGTGCCGGTGCCGGCTGTTGCTGAAACTGTAATGGAAGCGAAAGACGGCGGCGATCTCACCGGTGTGTTTGAAGAGTTGGAAAACGAACATGAGTCGCTGAAGGTGGTTGATGTTGAGATACCTCAAGTCGAGTCGATCTCCCCTCTTCCTGAGATCGACTCGACACAGGGTGATAAACCTCAGACTGATGAAAAAAAGGAGAAACACGCCAAAGAATCGTCAGTTGCGGCTCAGCCAAAAGAGTCGAAGGAGGCGAAAAAAGAGCGCGCAGCACCCAAGCCTCGATTCAGCCTGAACGATAAGGGCGATGATTTTTATGCTGCGGCTGGTCTGAAACGTGAGGTCTTCATCGAAGCTATGAATTCGGCGCCGGTCAAGGCAAAAGACAAGATCTCTAACCTGCTAAATTGGTTCAATGGCGGACCGGATATCAGCATCTACACGGTGATTGCATTGCGGCATCTTATTGACACAAAAGAGGCAAGCAGCAATAGCATTAAGCTGGCGTTAATGAGCTATCCGGAAAAGCCATATCCACTCAGCACCGCGTCGACTCAGGCTGGCCAGATGATGGCTGTTTTCCCAGTCACGGGAATCGCTACGAGGGATGGTGGAAGATTGCTTCTTAATGAAGAGTCCCCGATCGTAAGGAAATTTATCGCGGAGTATTCCATTGGCTGACGATCCGTTTCGCGCTCTGAAGCCCCCTGATAGTTTTAGAGCGTTGGACAGTTATTCGTATGCCCCAACAGTAAAAAACACGCCAGAGCGTCTCCCGTTAAGCAATCTGGCGTGTTTTTTCTTTATTTGCCATTCGTAAGATGACATGAAAAAATAGGTAAGTACTTACCTATTGGATTGTAAAATGATAGCAGCCGAAAAAATCAAAAAGCGAGAGCGAGATGCCTCTCTTCGAGACCTTTGGCGCACACCGAAATGGTTGTTTGTCGCCATTCAGCGATATCTCGGCATTACGTTTGATGTTGATGTCGCCTGTAACAAAGAAAACGCGCTTCTTCCGAGCTACATAGGTGTGGAACGAGATGCTCTTAAGTCCAGCTGGGGTGATCCTGGTACGGTGGCCTTTCTCAACCCGCCCTACTCCAAAATAACCCCCTGGATAGAGGCGGCTATCCGGGAGCAAGCGCGTGGTGTAACCACCGTTATGCTCATTCCGCAATCGCTCGACACGATGTGGTATGAGCGCGCCACCGAGTGCGCAAACCAGACGGTAGTTCTGTCTGGCGGCCGCGTGGCGTTCATGGAACCAGACGTCACATTGGGTTTGGTTGAGGTCAATATCAACCCAGGCGGAAGTATGCTGGTGGTCTTCCGCGGATTCTGTCAGAACGCTGGTCACTTCATGAATAAAGTCCCGCTGACGGTGATGAAAAGTCTGGGTGGTTACGATCCTGCCACAGTGATCAGGAAAAAAAGACCTCGGAAACAGGCTGCTTAATCCGAGTCTGGGAGCGTTTCACAACCTGCTTTCGTATATATAAATAACTAAGTACTAATTATAAACATATACGAAAGCAGGCTTTTCCTTGTCGATTCCAGACCACTCCCAGACCGAAACAAGACGCCCAGACCACTCTGGAACCCCTTTCCAGACGCTATAGAATCGTTTTTGTGAAGACAAGTAAGGAAACCATCATGGCATACCCGACCAACGTTGTAGCGCTCGTTGAGAGCGATTTTTTGGCTAACGCTCGCGAACTCATGAAGGATCGTGAAAAGGCATTCAGTCTTTACGAGTGGTCACTGAAATGTTTGCACACTGGCGAACACAAAGACCTGATTGAGCAGCTCCTTGGCGAGCTAATCAACGAGGTTTTTGCTCTGCAAGTTCAGCTTCATGGTAGACAAAATGATCAGTCAAAAAAGTAAGTAAGTAGTTACCGTTTACGATGTATCATAGTGGTTGTAGAATGATGTCGATTTCGACCTGAATCGAAATCTCGGTCTGGTGGGTGGAGGATAGCGTCACTGGCACCAGACTTAAAAAAGCCCACAACCAGCGCAGAACCAGCCCTTTTGGGGTCTGGGGAAGGGGGAACCAAAGTGGGCAGAGAGAAGGGTCACTTTATGATTGTCGAGTCTGGGTATTTTGAGAGGTTGAATCCAGTACTCCCCTTCATGAAGTGTGGGAAGATCTCGGTTCTGGGGTGCTGTCATCCATAACTTCCCAAGCCTAAGCTGGCAGTAGACTTAGGTCATAACTTTTCAGGTTATGAAACGACCAGGTTGGTGAGGATTTTTTACTCACCTCCCTGGGAGAGTATTACCTGAAAAGACAACCTCTCACTTCGTTCGAGGTGAACTTCACTCACTTCGTTCGCTCAGTTCAGGTAAAAATAAACCCGATCTGGGAAGTAATTCATTGAAAAGAAATATGTATAAACACGCGTGCGCACACGCGCGAGGAAAAACGGGCGGCGGCGCACGCTTTGGAGTTAGATATGACGACAAGCACACACGCCAGACGAAAAACGGCAGCCGGCCGTGCGCAGCACCAGTATCAAAAACACCCCCGCAAAAACTTCAAAACGCCAGTTGTCGAATTTAATCCCCGGTTTAAGACGGTCAAAGTTTTCAGTGATGGCTCTTGTCTCAGAAACCCAGGCGGGCCCGGTGGATATGGCATCGTCTTTCAGTTCCGCGGCGAAGAACGCGAGTTTTCCGACGGCTTCCACAGCACCACAAACAATCGCATGGAGATGATGGGTGCCCTGATAGCTTTGGAACGCCTTAAATTCTCCTGCAACGTGATCCTGCACTCAGATAGCCAGTATCTCAAAAATGGTATGACCCTCTGGATGAAGGGGTGGAAACAAAATGGTTGGATCACTGCTGACAAGAAGCCTGTTAAGAATGTCGACCTCTGGAAACGACTCGATTTAGCCGCCAGTCGCCACAATGTCAGGTGGAACTGGGTAAAGGGCCACGCCGGGCATCGAGAAAACGAAATATGCGACAGGCTGGCCAAGATCGCAGCATATGCGGCAGCGGATACTCCACACAAAAAAGATGCTGGTTTTTTGGTATAATATGATAAGTAAGTATTTACCTATCATTTTGTATCATGTATCTTACCCATCGTCAGGATGACAACGTGCTGGTTAGGCACGGTTCCAAGGATGGAACGCAAAAAACGGCGGCTGGACATTCCAGCCGCAACTCTTTCTGACATTGAAAGGATTTCAAATGGCACATCAAACGCCTTCCTCTTCTCTTAAGAAACACCCCCGTTCGCTACGACTCATCCTGGCGGAGTTATTCTCCGGCCGTGTGTCTGCACGCCTGTCCGAACTGGAAGAGAAAGTAGGTCAAATGGAGCATCGTCTGGATGACCATGCGGTGGCCATCTCTAACCTGGGGGCTCGTGTGGCAATGGGGGAAGTGATGAAGACCCGAACCGCAAAAATCCTGCGAGACACCTGGGGCGTGCGAGCCAATCAAACGCGCATGGAGAGCTCAGATGGATCAATTTCAACGAAAAAGACTACTTCCAATAGCCTACGGGCTGATCACGATTTGTCTGGCAGCCGTAGCAATACCGTCGACTCAGGCGTTGCTGATGCCGGACTCATGCAAAACGGTTTCGCAGCAGACGCCGGCACCAGTCACGGAAAGCACACCCAGCATCACCACCATGCCCCGGTCTGCCACTCTGGATGGGATGCGGTTGGATTCGATTCCTCAAGTTCGTCCTGCGACTCCGGATCTTCCTCCTGCTGCGACTGAGGTGATGGCGTGATCTTCTTACTCAAAAACTGGTCATTCATTTGGATAGCCATTCTGCTTTTGGCGGTGGGTGGCTGGATCTCAAACATCGTTAAGCTGGCACTATACGGTGATTTATTTCTTCACTCAGGTATGACGATCGCTCGTGTTGTGGGGGTTTTTGTCCCACCGATCGGCTCTGTTCTCGGGTTCTGTTAATGGGCGTAGGGGTTGAAGCCTTGGAGGCTCTCTTTGCTGCCTTAATGTTTATTTGTCTACGAAAACAATTTGTTTAAGCACATAACATATAGGGAAAAACACATGTTAGGTTTCTTCAAGAAGAAAACTCGTAAAGCGGTTATTGAAGTTAAAAAAATGGAGAACCGCGATGCGGTCGAAGCTACTGTCTGGGGCGCATACATGATCGCTTATGCAGACGGCAACTGTGATGCAAAAGAAATCGCTATTCTGGAGAAGACCATCTCCGCATTGCCAGCTTTCTCACCGTTCGCGGGTGAGATCGCGCAGATGAGCAGCAATATTCGTGCGCGCTATGAAGCTTCCCCTCGTTCCGCCAACGCACAGGCTCTTCGGGAGCTGGCTGATGTCGCCGGCACTCCAGAAGCCGTTGATGTGTTGTGTCTCTGCCTGGATATTGCCGATCAGGATGGCATCGGCGAAGAAGAAGAGGTTGTGCTGAAGAAAATTGCTCAGGCACTGCAGTTATCTCTGGATGCGTACATGTAATGGCAGAGAAATTAAGGCTGGCCGTCGTCGCCATTCTTCTCGTGCTGGTCGTGCTGGTGGACTTCACTGGCAAACTGATGTCTATCGCGGCAGATGGCGTGTTGGTTGGATTGGCTATCTACTTTGCCCAACCTCTACTTAAAAAATCGAAGTGATCGCCGAGGGCCACCTGGCCCTCGATTCTTCTGGTTTAACCGTTATGACGCGTTTGCCCCCCTCTTCTGAATTGTCAGAATAAAGCCACCAAGAAAACAAATTATTTTAACAATTAAGGAAAAACACATGTGTGATAAATGCACCGCCGCTAACGCTGAAGTAAAGAAGATCATTAATGAAGTCGGGGCTAAAAAACTCGTAGGGATGCTTGATTCTATAACTGGTCATGGTGACGCTCATCCGCTGGAACGCATCATGGCCATCGTCCAGGTCATGGACTTATTTGACGAACCAATGAAAATCCTGATGCTTGCTCGTCACTTTGGCGGGGCGTATGTGGAAGAGCAAGAACGTGCCAATAAACTGCAGGCAACCCTGAACATGATGAGCGAACCAAAATGCGCGCCGGCGCCAGATCTCTCCGGAGACAATATCGGCATTGAAAGCGAAGAGCGGGAGATCGCCAGCCTTAAGTCTTCTTTAGGCATGTTAATTACCGCCTTTAAACTAATGGCAACCCATAACGGGTTCAAAATGCCAGAGCTAACCGGCGATGAACATCCCGCTGCTATTCGCCAGCTGCTTGGTGCGATGGCGGATAATATGGATGAAGCGAAGAGCCGTATCGAAGACATGATGCGAGAACTTGCCCATCGCCACGATCTAAATGACCAGCCGCACAAGATGCAGCAAGTCAGCCACTGAACCTGAAATAACAAGGGGGCGAGAGCCCCCTTCCCCTCCTCCGTAGCCCTCTATACACATCTTTTACGCCTTTTCTTGTTTGAGATAATAAAACCAACAAGAAAACAAATTGTTTATATGGTGAAATTATGAGTACAGCGCTTTCTGTCCTTGAGTCTCTTGCTTCGAACACCGGTATCGACCATAGCAAAGAGATGAACGTCATCCATGACATCGTTGCCGAGTGCGAGAAAGAGATCGCGTTCATGCACCAGGTTCACGACTTCGTTTATGGCGATGAGCGTCACAACATGATTAACCGCCTGCTTCGACTCAACCACCGGCCGGATGACGAACGCACACGCTTCAACAGAGCCTGGCTGGATAAGGTCGATCTTGAGTGGGTGAAGCAGAATATCTGGGCCGAATACTGGAAGAAGGTCACAGATATGACAAACGTTCTGCTGATCATGCCAGCTTCCCGCCGAGATGAGTGGCGCGAACAGTTCATAGAAGGCAAGCAGGAAACCATCAAGACTGACAGAACCGGCTACCAGATGAAGGTTAAGGAGTTCGTTGGCGTACCTGAGTTCAAAGCAGAGACGGTCATCCCCACGATGGTCAATCTGCTGAATGACAGGCATAAATATCTCTCTGAGCGCGTGTACGGTTTGTTTAAGGCGCTAAGCCCTGCGCACAAGACCAATAAAACGAACGGCTTTAGCGAGCGGCTGATCATCGCCAGCTGCATTTCACAGTTCTGGCGGGATAGTGTCAGCGTGAACTATCGGAAAGAGGATTACATCGATGACCTGCGCGTAATGCTGCATTTCTTTGCGCATAAGGAGTTCATCACCATTAACCGCACAACAGAGATGCTATCGGCTGCGTACCGGGCAAATGATTGCCAGACGGGTGATTGGATCAACGTGGATGGTAACCTCATGCGCGTGAAAATGTTCAAGAACGGTAATGTGCATTTTGAGATCCACCCAGATGTTGCCTGGAAGCTTAATGAGGTGCTGGCGTACAGTATGCCGGCCGCTATACCTGCCCCCTGCCGAACAGCCCCAAAAACCAGAGCGCCTAATGAGTTTGGCCTCATTCAAAAGACCATCTCTGAGCCCGTTCGATCCACTTTACGTGACGGGCGATTCAGCAAAGACAAGGGGGTTTGGTACTTCTCTGATTCCAGTCTCCAGAAGTCGCAGGTTGAAGAATTGGAGCGCACATTGAGCTTCATTGGCGGCGTACAGGATAAAAAGCACTGGCAGTTCCCGTATGAGATCGGTCAAACACTCAATACGATTGTGGCGACAGGTTTGATCCCGGATGCAAAATCATATCAGTTCTACCCTACCCCTCGCGTAATCGCGGAATACGTGGCCAAGGTCGTTGACTTGAAATCTGGCGAAACATTGCTGGAGCCGGAAGCTGGTCGCGGAGATCTGCTTACGTTTATTGAGGCGAATCCTGAGGACGTGACCTGTGTTGAGGTTGCGCCACTATTTGCTGACATCCTTCTTGGAAAAGGCTACGTGAACACAGTCTGCTGTGACTTCATGAAGTGGTCTGCTGACAATGAAGGCTACCTCTTCGACAAGATAGTCATGAATCCACCCTACTCTCTCGGGCGCCACAAAGAACACACGCTGGCTGGGCTGGGACATCTGAAAGTCGGTGGGCGCCTTGTTGCTGTTTTGCCGGGGGACTCACCAACACTGAACTGGATGATGCTGGATAATTTCGTCTACGCCAAAGGTAAGTCGTTCACAGGCGAGTTTGATGACACGGGGATAACTGTCAGTGTGTTTGTCTTCAAACGCACAAAATAATAGGTAACTACATACTTATTTTATGTAAGAATGATGACGCAAAATTAAGAGGAAAACATACATGGAAAGCAGGAATAAAGCCACTTCTATGAATATACAGGCTGTATCACCGATGAGCACGGACACGCCTTTCAGATTTTGTCTTCAGGGCAACAACCCAACCGCTGTGGGCACGATTATTGTCGATAAGGGTAAGGTCTCATTTGAAGGCGACGCCGACGAATCAGCGCTGATTTTTATTGAGTACCTGGTGCGTCGAAATAGCCAGCAGTGGGCAGAGCTGGAGAAGCGCGCCAGACATTATGATGAGTTTATGCATGTCATAGAGGCTGCACGTACCGCTCTTGCTACTGGCACTCCTGTAGATCTGTAGTCGTTGTTTGACGGAGAGCTGGCCTCTGCCATGTTCGCCACCATGTTCGCCGGCGAATTTGTTCGATATGGTGCAAAGAACTATCTGGAATTGGACTACGACGTTCCTGAACTTGGATGTTTTACGGTTACGACTCAACGTAAGGATGGCAAAACGCCAGGCGAGCGCATCGCAGAGCTGGAGGCTGTTGTCGACCAACGCAATGGAGAATGCGTGCGGCTTATGAAAGAGCGTGACGAACTGCTCAGTGATCAGCTAACTAAAGGCTCAAACATTCGCGCGGCAGCCGACGTTTACTATCAACTCATGGAAGAGTGCCAAATACCGCCAGGCGTATCTCTCGTAGAGTATGTGCGTGAGCTTGAAGAACAGGTCAAGACACTGCAGCGGCAAAACCCACACGCCACCGAATCATGATGAGGTGGTAACTGGTTTCACCAATTTAAGGCTATTGATATAGCCTTAAACAATTTGTTTTCACCAACAAGTTATTACCCCCCCACCATCAAACTTGACCGCATTTCATCAAAGATATACTGTTTAAATATACAGTACTGTAAGGTGCTCAAAATGGGCGGAAAAGACACCAGTTATCAGATCGTCTACAGAGGCGAGACACTTAAAAATTTCAAACCTGGCCAGTGCGTCTTTTTCCAGCGAGAGAGACAGTATGGTGGCGGCTATTGGTTGGGCAAGACACATGTGGACGGTTTTGAGTTCCTGCTCGAACAACCAACCTCTCTAAGAGAGGGGATGTTGTTTCTGCTCACTCTTGCAAAGGTGGAAGCCAGACACATGGAGTTCGTCGATTTCGATGACTTCAATTTAACGTAGCCACTGCTTGAGACAGACTATGTGCAGCAGCAAAGTTGTAATGTCCGCTTTAAGCGATGACCGGACTTTCAGGCGTTTTTCAAATTAAATAGAGTAATTTCAATAGGAACAGCTTCAGGTCAAAAGCCTTTCTTCATAATCGTCAATTGTTGGCATTTTTCCAGTTTCAGTCATTAGGCACACTAATCGGGATAAAAGCTCTCGCACCTCAATTATATGCTCAACTAAAAGGTTATTTGACATTGCGCCACCATGTACTGCTTTTGAACGGTAGTCATACAGTTTCTTTATCCTGCGATACACTGCTAAGCGATTTGGGCCTCGCTCTTCAAGATACGCTGCCGCCATAAGAGCCAGACGAAAACGAAGCTCCGAATTGATTCCAAAGAGCGCTTCAAATCCTGCCCACAATGCAGCAGCAGTCATTCTCAAATTCGCGTGTTGGTTGTGTGTCGTTAAAGAATCAATAGCAAGTCGAAATGCTGGCAGCTCAAGCAATGCTATCCAACGCTCGAGATTTTCATGAACCCAATTGAGAGAGTTAATTGATATTTCTACACTTTCACCTATTTTCCGAGCGGTCGGCACGTCCTCTATAAGTTGAACTTCACAAGAGTTGGCTTGAAGAGCAGGAAAGACGTCCCAAGATGCGTTTGCTACTGCAGGAACAAGTATATCGGTGAGTGTACGGCATCGGATTGCGGATATAATCCACCATCCGATGTTTAGATCTGATTGCAGTAATTTCGTCTCGCCGGATTTCAAGGCAAGCTCATGAGTAACTGCTGGCATATGTCGAGCAACGGCGCTGAGTAGGTGCTTGTTCTTAAGCGCACCAGCTAACTCTATCTCGCCAGGCGGATGAGGCACCTCTCGCAATTCGCCTATGCCTTTGAAAACATAAGGCCCATTTTGAAACGTCAGTCCTGACAAGGCGAAACAAATTTCATTCTTATCAGATAAACTAAATATTTTTGCTGCAGCGTATTTCTTCCGGGAATCGAAGTGGTTCAGTAAATCCGATAACTTCTCTTTGTTATATTCCATAAGATCAGCTTTAAAATTTCGTTGTTGAGTGCCATATATTACATAGCTGCTTCGTCAAATAGTAGCGTCCTCTATTGGCACGAAGCGGACATTTCAGCTTTGCCCTGCCCCGGACATCTGAACTTAGCTTTGACAATATGCGCCTGCTAATCACCATGACAGTATCGAGACAGCCGCACTGCCTCAAACAAAATGTTTTCTACCTTTTCTTATCGCTGATAATAACTAATACAAGGAAACAATTAGTTAAAAGAGTTAAGTAATGTTGAGAATCACTGAAGCCTACAAGACAGCTGTTATCAGCACTGCGCACGTTACCGCGGAAGACTCCGAACAGTTGCCAATTGCCTGTTTTGACCCAATCACCGATCGCGGACTGAACTGGGTACACGGCGCAGAATATGGTTGGATTGTTCGTGCCGGAATGCGTGACAATAGCTGGGCAGATGAACTGCGAACATTCAACATATCCGAAGCGGCAATCGCCAATATCAAGATGATACTTGATGCCGGTTACGACGTGGTTCACTTTGATCGTGATGCCGAGCTGGTGGATGGAATGCCAGACTGGGACTGGTAAGGGAGAGAAAAAGATGACGGCAGAAGACGTGATTAATGATGTGCTGGTGGAGCTGGGTAAGCTACCTGATCATCTTCTCATAGCCACCGTATTTGACAACATACCTGCTGAGTTAAAGGCACTGGCCAATGAGTGGGGATGGATACGGAAGTTAGAGAGCAGGTCTATGCGATAGCCTGGCGGATAGTTAACGCGTAACCATAGCCTGCAACGCGTTGACATTGGCGGTCACTAATTGAGGATTTCTATAAGAACTCGTTGATCGCCCCTCTTCCCTACCCTACAACCTCATACACTCCAGGCGTGGCAAGGCTTTTACGCACATAACACCCACAAGAAAACAAATAAATAACACATCAATGAAAAGTCAACGCTTTACCCTGATTTGGTCTCAAAAGTTGACGTTTTGCCATGCCACTTCTTATATCCGTTAAGCAGTGTACCAGAGACCAACACCCTGCGACGAAAACGCCATAAACGACTCCTGATACCACCACAAAACAGACACGCTCAGAATGTCTCTCGTTGTGTTTGACAAGCATATAAACAAATTGTTTTAGGCAATAAGAAAACAACAAAACAAGATAACGAAGAAAAGGGACTGCCATTACCCCACATCCAGGCAATACCCACCTCTTCCTGCCAGGCTACCGAAAAGACCAACCTCATTGCCCCAGGCTACCGACCCCATGAAACAAACCTCGACCGCCACTGAATAGCGGCGAGAGAAAGGCAATTTCTCTGAACGCCATTCCCCAATACACGGAAGAGAATACCCGGGAAGAAACTCCAGACAAGACCAGGCCAGAACAGTCCCCGGCGCCATCTCGTTTACCCACTCTTACCCCGAAAGATAACGCAAATTCCTGATAAGCAGGGAACGCCATTACTTCACATGCGGAGAACGACAACAGACCAGAAACCACATCACCCACACTTCCACCTCTCATGGTAAACGAAAGGAAAAGCGCACACGCCATTACTCCATACACAGAGAAGAACTATCCCCACAACGAAGAATACAGATCAGAGGAAAACCACAAGACAACCACCTCTACAACATCTGCAAAACCACTTACCGGCAGAGAGAAGAAAGTCGCCTTTTCTCCCATACGAATGGTCACCGTATAGAGCGCTATTAAGAGAGATACGAGTCCCCCCATAAGAGAGGTTATTCGAGTCAGGAAAGAGCACAGATATAAGAGAGAGGGGATGGAGGGGGATCGCTCCCTTTCCCGTATTTATTCAAGTCCTGATTTTATCCCCCGTATCATCCCTGCGGTCTAGCGAGTGAAAGGGCCACCGCGAAAATCTATCGGGAGCGTCCCCGCAGGGAAAAGGCTGGCTGCCTGAGTGGAAACGGCTGGGTTCCCGTCATGGAAAGGGTGTGTGCCGGTATAGAGACAAAATGCTGCGGGGACGGCTGATTCTCTGGCGGTACACCCTTTGGTGCGCGGGTGGCTTTCTTCCCGCTGCGCGCAGCTGCTGATACGTATTCTGCCAGAGCGTTCGAGGGTCACAAGCTGTTTCAGTAGGTTTTCGGGAAGAGGAAAATACTGCCCACCAGCCCTGCGGTGCGCGTTGAGAAGAATAATGTAAAAAGTGCTCCCGATACGCTCCCGGATACTCACTGCTTTTTCATTCCTTCCCGATACAAAATGCTTTTTCGCCTATGTCTTATTGCGATAATAACACCAACAAGAAAACAAAGGAGTTAATGCAATGTCCGGGTATTACTATTTTACAACTCGTAACGCTGCCAAAACGTCTTTTACTGCTCTCATTACGTCACCAGTAGAGGGGCAGAATGAGTTTTACATCGCGCCAGATTTGTCTAACGTGCTGGCGATGGTTAACACGTATGGCGATGGTGATTTTGGCACTGTTCACGTACACAACACGGAGAAACTCTCCCTGGTAGATTTTGACACCAGTTATGAATATTTAGCCAAAGACTCTGTGAGAATGTCGAAGGAGTACGACAATGGTGCCTCTGGTGACTTTGCCTACAAGATGTCAGATGACGCTCGACTGGTTGAAGGCGAGGATGTGACCTTCTTTCTGGAATTAGATGCCCTATGATAAACGCCACCAGCAGGTGGCTTTTTAGTGAATGTGGCCTGCGGCCAGCTGAATGCCGGAACGCTTCGCTTGGTGGCCGTTTTCACACTGGTATTATTTACACCAACAAGAAAACAAGTTGTTTACGGAGTGTGTGATGAATACCGAGATGATTTTGAAACTGGATAAACTCCAGCCTCGCAAAGACAAACCTGCAGTACTCGGTTCGATCACTTTACTGGACATTGTGGCCAACGGCACAGTCATCCGACTTTTCAAAGAGACCGTTGTCGTCTTCGGCGAAACTTCTCGCAAGCGCATCGTAATGAGCGTCAGGCGCTATAGTGCAAAAGGGTGGGTCGCTAAACAAGTTATCTGGCCGGAGTCAGATCTGGAGTTGGCTTTACTGGAAGTTAACAAGGTCGCCCAGCAGGAAATTCAACGCGCAACAACCCTCGCCATAGCATAGTCATGTGCAACACAGATTAGTCGAATTTACGACAGCCCCGTCGATCCTTCGGGGTTTTTTTATATTGTAAGTACTTACCTACGGCGATAGTATTACGACGCATTTACATGGAGGTAAAAATGAGTTTGACCAAAGAAGATTTAGTATTTGACCTTTACTACGCATCCAGCACTGACGAAGAAGGCAATAAACTGGCCCAGCTGACCGTTCAGTTCCGTGATGCATCGGCTGTTCCGCATGTGACCACCCAGCTGGCCCGCACAACGCTTAAGCGCGATCGCTCGAAGGTTTATGCCGTCGGCGAGCAATCCGTGAAAAATGGTTCGGACACTCTGCTGGCCGCCATTGAAGCCTATTATCGAACAGACCCGAAGACCATTTTCGAAAACCTGATGGCACAGGTTCAGGACATGATCGAGGGCAACCTGGGCGCCAACAATACCTGGGTTGGTTCATACGGCATTACCATTGTGTCTGGCGGCTCTCTGGAAGAGTATCTGCCTGAGTCCGTCTACAACGTCCAGTAAACCAGCCAATGGCGCGTAACCCGCGCCATTTTCCCCAACCCGTAAACAAGTTGTTTTATGCCTCTCCTACGTTGCGATAATAACACCAACAAGAAAACAAGTTATTAACGCAGTGAGGAAACGCACATGACCGATTTCACCATCTCCCCGAAAGCAGAAAACGTATGGCTGGAATCCTGGCTTGACCTGTCGCCGGCCGAGCAGAAAGAAATGGAGCACGTCGAACCGGACGAACAAACCAGCTCCCGCTTCTTCCATTATCAGGATAGCGTTTATGACATTGCCGATTTCATGCGCGATGACCGCTTCCCGGAATGGCACGCCGGCTATCCACTGAATGCCTTCGCTATGCTGATGATCCGCGTGACAGATTCAGGCGACGCCATCGACATCGGATTACTTCATTGAGAGAGGAGGGCCACCGATGCTGGTGGCCTACCTTGGTGCGAAGCCGGCTTCGGCAAGGCTCTTCTGCAATTTGGCCACCGCATCACTGATCGTATAGGCTTCATCATCATCAACGGCGCACCCTCGCATATCAGTCCAGGTTAACCGCTTCACGAGTTGCGCCAGTGCAAGCGCCTCTTCCTTGCTTAACTGCAGATTGTCCAGGGTATCTAACATATCGCATCTCCTTTATCGCCTACGGGCAAGATAGCACCGGTCGCCCTATAGATACACCAACCTCATCACACCAGGCTAAAAACACCCACCTCTTACCGCCAGGCTACCGAAGCACCCACCGACTTCCCGACGGCCACCAGGTGCCGAAACAGAATGCTTGGACGCCTCACACCCACTGCGATAATTAAACCAACGAGAAAACAAGTTGTTTAAAGGATTATCACAATGAACTATATCGCCACTGTAAACACTCCCGCGCATGGCACCATCTCTGTCACATACTCCGATATTGAAAAGAACATCCTGGGCGTCTGGCGCGAAGAAGAGACCATCCAGCTGTCCGGGAAAGAGAAGCAGCAGATCGCCAAAGACATCATTTGCAACCGTCGATTCACACGTGTCTTCGAAAAAGCTTATGTTACCACCTCAGGATTCGGGGTGTTTATCTTCCCGGTTCGAAGCGGGCGGTTCTGTCAGTCAAAACTCATCGAGCTCGCAACACAGATTGCTGTGTGGATCAAAACAGAGTCAGGGTTCGACTTTACAGACCAGGAAGCAATCGCGCAGGGTGTGCGGATCGCTGACAATGCTCTTAAGTGCAAAAACGTCATTTACGAAGCCGGTATCGACTCGTGGAAGGTCACTTGCGGGGAGTTCGTGAAAGAGATGCACGCCAGTAATCGGATTCACATACTGGCTGGCAAGTAAGAGGGGAGGGGGCTGGAAACGCCCCTTTCTTTCCGTCCACCAGCTCCCGCAGGGAAATTCAGGAACGGGCAGAAAGCCATCCGGGCAACCGACGGGAAACGGCCAGAAAATTTTCGGGAAACGGCGGGGGTCGCCTCATGGGAAAAATTTGTATAGAGGGAGACGCCAGAATCGTCGCCAGCTGGTGGACGTAAGCTGTTTTTGCGCCATACGTCCAGCGCTGTGATCTGCGCTGCATTGTTAGCGCGTACACGTTGCGCCAACGTGTTAATGATACGTGAGCGCCAACGGATCGCGCCAATATTGCCGACACGCCCCGAAGGATAGCGCGGATCGCGTCACCAGACGATCACGCCCACGACACGACAAAATAAGCCACGCGCTAAAACGCTTTTAAACGCGCTATAACGTGTTTTTTACTGTGTGTAATGGGTATGTACTACCACACGTAAAAACGCGTTAAATTGGCGCGTTTATGGCGCTTATTTTTGGTGTGAATGAGTGAACGCCAGATAAAAGAAAACGCGCCAACAATGGCGCGTTATGGTGGAGATCCTGAAACGGAAAAAGCGCCCATAGTGGGCGCTGGTGGCTACATGCTGTTTTGCAACTTTCCGATCATTTCAGACAAGCGCAAATATTCTCTTTTCCGTTTACAGTCTCGCTTGCTGTTAAGCAAATCAGAGAACGTAAAGTTTAGCGCGTCACGCTGGGCGCTTAATTCGTCGATGAGTTCAAGTTTATAAGCGCGATATTTAGCGCGATACTCCGCGCGGATCTGGTCATAGCTAATCATGATTTTTATCCTTAAAACTAGCGCCCATAGTGGGCGCTGAATCCGTCTACTTATGCTTTGAAAGCGTCAGCCAGATAGTTATAAAAATCATTTTTGATAAAGCGATATTGCTGTGATCCGTTTTTGGCTGCGCCCATTCCTTTAATCTTCTCGACCAGTCCCAGACGTTCACACAGATTGATCAGCTGGTTGGCTTGCGTATATCCTGCATCTAACTTAATTTCATTTGCTTGTTTTGCTTCATTCATCAAATCGAAAACAGCACCATTTGTGAACGTGTCGATCTCATCGTTAATCATATCGATTAAAGCGAATACGCGAGATCCGGACATATCAGCGACTGAATACACACATTTACCAGACTTGATAGACTTAACCAGATAAACCAGCTTTTCGAGAGAGTAGCTATTTGTCATCGCTTCGCGGAAAAACACTTCTGGCGCTTGCTTGCTTGCTTTAATCGCGTAGTAGAAGACACCAGACAGCTTATCGTCGTTTACTGCGTTTACAACGTTATTCACGAAGTATGCAAGTTTAGTAGACGCTGCAAGCATGTTAGCTTTATCTGCTTTGGTGTGCGTGCCATTCTGATAATGTTCGTTGTAAGTCTGTGTAGCTTGATCTGCTTTTAATTGTAATTCGTCAGTGATAACTACAGCAGCATCAATGATGGATTTTTTAGAAATGGTTACGTTAGACATGATTTTAATCCTTATGTAATATTGAAAACTTATTTTGTTTTTCGTCTATCGTCAGCATGTTTGCTTTCGATGTAAGTAATTATCGACATACAAAAAATAAAATCAAGCGTTTTTCGCAAGGGGTGATAAAAAATTTATTCCGCAAATAAATCAAAGTCTTAGAAATAAATCTCGTTTTCTCGAAGGTGTTGTCTAAATAAATTCCCTACTCGGTGTATTACCCTTATATATTTGGCGCTGACAATACTTTTGGTGATTTAATTTATCGAAAAATGACCCATAAAATAATAACCGGACATAGCCGGTTATTACCCTTATAGATTATTGCGTTGATACGACTGCTCTCCGATTGGTTTCAAATAGTGCATCGACAAAGTCTGCCGATGACTCGATTTCGCCACAGTCCTGCAGCTCCCGCATGTCACTTGATAGACCCTTACAAAGTTCGGTGCTCTCGCCAATCGATTTGCCGGCCTTAACCGCAGCTGAAAACTGGTACATACAAACCGACACATTCTCCGACGATGAACAAACGTCGTTCATGAGAGACTGGATAACCGGTTTATAGTCCATCGCCGAAACAGCAGGCGCGATAATTAATAGTATTGAGGATAGTAAAATCGGCTTCATAACTTAAAACGGCAGAATTCGTTCAACCCAATCAAACAGGACGATCATTTTTCGCCCGTTCCCCACGGCAAGTGTGACCTGACAAGCATCGACGCCGAGTGACACACCTTCAATTTCGCGGCCGTCCGCCATGTAGACCCTTACTGATTTCTGGTTCTCGTGGGCCTTGCGGCAAATTTTAAAGAAATCACGGCGGGATGGCCGGTTATCAACATAGTCTGGATGTACGGTTACGCGACCAACGAAATCATGGGTGACAGCGTCATTTACACCTGACTCGATAGTGCTGATTCGCTCAAGTGGCAACCTTACACGATTGTCTTTGTCGAACGGCGCCGGGCATAGATCTACCTTGTTGCGGGAGGACATCGTCCCCTGAACGTACATGCAGAACACCTGGCCATCTTCCATCGTAACCCTTACAGGGATGAGAGCCTTACGCCAGAACATTAACGACTTCTCCACGTTGGAGTAATCGCGTGGCCAAACCTCAGCAGGTATCCCGTAGGTGATATCGGTAATGGTATTGGGCATATTTTAAACGCCTCATGTTATGCGATAAAAATTACCAGAAGGTACGAGTCACCATTATCTTCTATTTCCTTGGTTTTGACAGGCGAAAAAGCGTTACCTTGTTGCAAATACTTAGAATTGTTATAGTTTGCAGGCAAGTTTCTATATGGTGAAGAATGATGAACAAGTGCGCATTAATAGCTTTGCTAACCTCCAGTTTACTGGTGGCCGGATGTTCAACCCAGGCGGTCAGGACGAGTGCTGCCGACCCAGTCCCAGCTTCTAGAATACTGTCGACCAAATACAATACGCCGTCAGAGAATACGCAAAAAATCATCGTGAAACGAGACTCTGGCAGTAAGGGCGCGCTGTGTACCAGCCGGCTTTCTGTTGATGGTGAGCCAGTTGCTGATATCAAAACATCTGAGAAGGTTGAGTTAAACCTGCCTTATGGTGAGCATATTCTGTCAGTAGATTTGCAGGGCATGTCTATTATGTGTGGCAAGATGAACACCGAAAGAGAAATTATGGTGTCAAAAGACAAGAAAGACGAATATCGGATCGGGGTGACGGTGTCAGCAGAGCTGTTCATCATGAAAACAGCCTATAAATAAATGGTAGAGGAGGGCGAGAGCCTTTGCCCACGCCCTCCGTAAGTACTCGTTAGAGACGCCTGAGGATATCTTCCAAGTCTTCCTTGGTCATCCCGGAGTTCTCGTAGATCTGCAACACTTTCTGTCTGGCGTTCTCAGCCGCTGCCATTGAGTTGACGATTTTGTCAAATTCAGCTGTGCTTATCTTGGTCAGAACAAGGTTAATGATGTCTGACTTCGACATTTTGAGGTTGCGCTCTTTCAGGCGCGTTTTGAACGACTCAAGCTTATCGTTGGCTTGTTCGGTGAGCTTCACCTGACATGAAATTGAGCGATTTTCGGTCATAATTTCTCTCTTTCTAATACACCAAAGTCAAAACTGCTCCCGACAGGGAACACGCCTTCTGCAAACCCGGGAGTGGTGTCAATAATGTGTTTTCGTTCGTATGAGTGTGACATCAGGTGTTTGTTGCTTATATCGATAAAATCCGAAATAAAACACACATTTGCCTGATTTTTCTTGGCTCGAAGGCCGCGACCAACACGTTGACGCATTTCGACTTCGGCCTTGCCTCCTCCGGCAAGAATTACGGCGCCAACACTTGGCACATCGACACCGACATCCAGTATCGTAGAGCCGATCAGCACATCAATTTTCCCTGCAGCCAGGCTGTTGAGCTTAGCCTGTCTGGTACTTTGGTTGGATTCACCGTAAATAAAATCTACCCGTAAGCCGCTCTCTTTCATCATTTCCATCAGTATCTGACCGTGGCGTTTGATCCTCACCAGAGTCATACAGTTCAGTCCATGATCACGGTACATCAGCGCGTCGCGAACGACGGCCTCGTTACGTCCAATATTGTAAACGATACCGAGCTGATAAGCTTTCTGATACGGTGTGCTCATACCAACTCTGAAGTTCAGATGCTTGGAAGCGAGCTCCGCTCGGATACGAGCCTCATCCGGAGTGTACGCGATTTTATGGTATACGAAGTAAGGTTTGGCCAAAATACCTCGCTCTATCAGATATTTTTCAGTGACCTTTATCTCGATGCGTCCAGCAACAGCCATCAGACGCATGTTGGCCTCAGTTGAAGCTTTCATAAACGGGGTAGCGGTCAGCGCCAGACGATAGTCTGCGTTAATGCACAGCCTGGCGATGTCATAAAAGTTTGAACCGGAGGATTCGTGGGCTTCTTCAAGGATTAGCAGTGAGACACTTGAGAGGAAACGCTTAACTAGCTCCCGGCGCTTAAGATGATAAGCCTTTTTGTCCGCCGGCATATCGCGTGGAGGCTCTTCAAGAAAACTCGCCAGGGTTTGCACTGTTGCGACATTGATATGGCGAGATACCTGAAACTCACCAGAACCAATGATGCCAACCTTCTGACCTTTGAGCCACTGTTCGCCATTCTCAGCTCGATAGTCTATCGACTTCTGGAAGTTATCTGCCATTTGGAACATAAGAACAGAGCGGGTGGTTAAAAACAGCGTCATGCGCCCAATACGCGCCGCGGCTTTGCAAGCCACGTTAGACTTTCCCCCGCCAGTGGCGATCTGCGCAATCATCATTCCTTCGCGAACCAGTGTCTCTACAGCCTGATCTTGATACGCATAGTCCGGATTATAGGGGAAGGGGTTAACTGCCGGGTTTGGTTTGCCCAGCGCCGGAACCTTGTCTTTGCGAATATGGACGCATTTGATGCCAGCCTTCACCAGATTGGCTGCTACCGATTTGGCAAAACCCGCGGGGAAGGCATTTTTGCTCCAGTTGAACATAGTACTGGTGCCTTTCCAGTCGCCGGCTTCGACTTCGTAACTCAGCATTTCCTGGACGAGTCGCTTCACGTTGTCATCAGCGCCGGAGACCATAGCGTTGACCGAGTTCGAAACAATCCTAACAGTCATAAATATCTTTCCTTCGTGCCTTTTATATGTTAATTGGCTAGAATAGTAAGTAAGTGCTTATGCAATGGATTGTATCAAAAAGTATGGACGTAAAAATTACCATTCTGCAGGTAGAAGTGGCCAGACTCCGGCCAAATCCCTGGAACACCAACTCGGTTGGTGCTCAAAACTTCGAAAAACTGAAAGGCTCCATCGAAAAACTGGGTTTTTTCAAGCCAATTCTCGCGCGTGAGTTGGACGGTGGCCAATTTGAGATCCTCGGTGGCGAACATCGCTGGCGAGCCGCTATGGAACAGGGTATTTCCACGGTTCCTGTTATATCGGTGGGCAAAATAAGCGATCTGGTCGCGAAACAAATGTCTCTGGTCGATAACGAGCGATACGGCGAAGACGATCAGGTCGCATTACAGCGTCTGATCGAGGAAATTCAGTCAGAACTCGATTATCAGCTGTCGGAAATTGCCCCTTACGACGACGAACTGGCGGCCACACTGGCTCGTGAGTCGGCAATTGACCTGGAAATGCTTGAGGCGTTGTCGCGTGGCGATGAAGAGCGCGTTGAGAAGGACTCTCGCGAAAAAGCTGAGCGTGTTGGTGCGGAACACCAGACCATGCGTTTCAAAGTGACGTTTGACGCTTCTGATCGCGTTACCGAAACCATCAAATCCATCATCAAAGAGCAGGCGATCAACACCGGCAACGACATGGAGAATGCTGGTGAAGCTCTGGTATGGCTGGTCGATAACTACAAGGAGTGTATTTAATGACCAAAACGTTCGAAATCGTCTACCGAGACCCGGCAGAGCTCATTCCCTATGAAATGAACGCCAAAAAGCATGACGAGCAACAGATCCGCGACCTGGCCGCAGCCATAAAAAAGCGTGGTTTTGACCAGCCGATCACTGTCGATAAGGACGATGTCATCATTACTGGCCACGGCCGCCGCGAAGCTGCGCTTTTAGCGGGGCTGAAAAGTGTGCCGGTGATCGTTCGCGACGATCTGTCCGATGAAGAAGTGAAGGCGAAACGCCTGGAAGATAACCGGCTGGCCAGCATTGATTACGATGCCATTAAGTTACAGAAAGAGCTGGAGTCTCTGGTACTTGGTGACGTTGAAGTCTTCGGCTTTGACGAGCGTGAGCTGAACGTGCTGGTCGGTAGCATGACCGAAGAAATGGATACTGGCGCATTGGTTATGGATCTGGGGGAGGAAACCGAGCGACAGAAAGAAGAGCACACCGAAATCAGTCGCGAAGTCGCCGCCGAAGAGGTTCGAGTGGTCGATGTTCTGGGCTTTAAAACGCTCCCTGCTGGCTCTGCGATTGTCGTGGGGGATTTGCTTGCCCACATGGAAGAAATCACGGGAGAGAGCGGGGTAGACGCGTTCGTTGCTTATGCGCAGAAAGTTTCCTCCGGGGGAGTCGAAGCATGAGCACATATACCATCAACGTATCGTTCCAGACCCGTGTCAACAAGACCACTCGCACGCTTGAGATCGCCGAATCGTTTGGGCTTGGCTTGGATGAAAAAGACTGGACACTTTACGACAATCTTGAGCTGGAAGTTGAGCAGGGTGATGTGGTTTACATCACTGGCCAGTCAGGTTCCGGAAAATCTGTCGTGCTGCGTGAGCTACAACGCCAGATGAAAGAGGAAGGGCTTTCAGTCGCCTCCATTGATGACTTTACCTTTGACAACGACGTCAATGTCATCGACCAGCTGGGTAAAACTACCAGCGAAGCGTTAGGGCTGCTTTCGATGGCCGGCTTGAACGATGCCTATCTCTTTGTGCGCAAACCTTCTGAAATGTCGGATGGCCAGAAATACCGTCTCAAGATCGCCAAGCTTATTGAGTCGGGCGCGAAGGTATGGGCTGCGGATGAATTTGGCGCAGTTCTTGATCGTGTTACCGCCCAGGTTGTGGCGTCGAACCTTCAGCGTGCCGCGCGAAAGGTAGGTGCGACGGTAATGGTGGCGACGACCCACGAAGACCTGAAAAATGCACTGCGGCCGAACATGCAGATCACCAAGCACTACAAGGAGCGAGTGAAGGTTGATTATGCAGATTAAAAAGACTTTCCCGATTTATGAGGGCCCAGATCTGCGCCGCCGCTGGACTACAGAAGCCGAATGGCGTGATTGGCTTCGTGCTCATGGCGCGTATGGTTTTCGCGTTACCCCGTATTTCAATCGCTGCTGTGTCGTCTTTGGTGAAAGACGTTATGTCGAGACGATAAAACAGCTCTACGGCCTCGATGAAAGCGAGTTCGTATATGGGGTTGGCGGCATGGTGACAACGCTGGGCTATGTTCAGGCCGACACGATGCTTCATTGCGTCTACCTGCCAGAAAATTACGATGAAACAGTCTACTGGCATGAGGCACTACATGTGGCGCTGATGACCGCAGAATATCACGGCGTGCAGCTCCATGATCAGGAGGCATTGACCTACCTGCAGGGTTATATCGCGGAAGAGTTCAATCGTTCCCGACTACAGTTTATGGCCGACAAGAAAGCTGGTGGACTGCCTGCGATCGAGGGAATCGTGACTCGTCCAGCATCCACTATCTGCCGTGGCGGTTTTTGCAATCGTAAGGTGGTGATGCGATGACTGACATCATCATTAAACGGTATCGCCAGGAGGAGTTCCCGCGCCATCTGGACTTTCTTGAGCGCATGACCGTCACCAGGGGGACGGTAGAAGACTGGCACGCGCTTAAGTCGCTTCACTACAAGACAGATGGGAAGCCGTTCGCCCCTACCTACTACCGTTGTGAGCTTGATGGTCGGTTGGTAGGCGTTGTAGTTATGGCCTTCCCTAAACTGCTACTGGCGCCGCGGCATCGCATGTTTCCAAAGCTGAAACCCACAACCAATACCACCGTGGCAAATCAGTACTGGGGACGTTACGTAAACAACAACTTCGCTGTGATCAGCCGCTCTGTAGTGGACACCCAGTATCGTGGCGTCGGGGTATCGTATCGCATGATTAATCTGGTTAGCAGGATGCATGACCGGCCAATCATCGAGATCCAGTCGTCGATGAGCAAATATAACCCGTTTGCCATGAAAGCAGGGTTTTGCTTCATCCGTCCTGAACGTCCGAAGAGCTACGAAAGCGCGCTTCGTGTCTTTCAGCGCCATTTTCGTTCTGATCCCGGCGACAACGAAGCGATTGTGAAAGAGCTGTTTGCGATGACTGATTCACGCCGGCGCCGCGCTCTGCGAGATCTGGTGGCGGACTATCACAAGAATAGTTCTCTGGCAAAAGCAGGCCGCAACCGTGGCACTACCATTCAGGATATCGCGGATAGCCTGGTGGATGAGGCCAGCATCGTGAAACTGCTCAAGGATATTCACAACCTGAGTTTCACTTCACCGCTATATGGGGTTTATCGCAACCCTGATTTTGGTCGCCAGCTGCCAGACACACTGCCACTGCTGGCTTTTGATAAACAACCGCTGAATGCACCACTGGATATTGCGTTACCGGCATAAGGATTTGCCATGACACTGACTGATAAACAGAAAGACATCATTAAGACCATCAACTTAGGCCATGAACGTGGACATTTGCTCGATCTGGACGAGCTGCTGGAAGTGCTGCCTTACCGGACGACAAAGCAGTCTATGCAATTCTCCCTGCGCGCGCTGATCAAGAAAGGTTTGGTCGAAAAGCACGACTGCCGGCCGCGAGAGGATTCTGGCTACCAGCGTCGAACTCTGGGGCTGACGACATTAGGTCGAGCCAGAGCCAAGTTACTGGTGATGTAAGTTGGTCTGGGAGTCAGATTAACAGCCTGCGTCTGTATATATAACTAATAAGTCACTTATTAAATATATACGGAAGCAGGCTCTCAAACAGATTCCCCAGACCTAATTAATACAACCAGAAAACAAATTGTTTAAGAGCGCAAGGAAGCGCTCTGTGTGTGTTTTAGAGGGATCTATGACTGTCGAAAAAGACGAGAGCAAAACTCGCCTGACTCCGGCTGAATGGGCGGAAGCCGAAGCGAAATGGACTTCGGGCGAGTATACGCTCTCAAAACTGGAAGAAGAGTACGGCATCCGTCGTGAAACGCTCTCCAGACACTTCAAAAAGCGTGGATTAGAGAAAGGCGCTGATTCTGTTGGGAAGATGGTGCGCGAGTCTCTCAAGTCCGATGCAGAACTGCGCGCTAAAGCCCGAGCCGAAAAGATAGAAGACCGCCGGACACGCTATGACGGCTGGGCGTATGCCCTTGGTCAGATGGTAATGGTCGAGGTCACTACAGCAAAGCGCGAAGGCAAGCCACTGGCCTCGATTGAGGACGATCTTAAAAGCCTGCAGCGCGCCAGCGGCACGCTGGCCAAATGCTTCGAAATTTCCTCCAAGGCATTGGGCATGGAGAAAGAAGAAGGCGGTGAAGAGGATATTCCGAACCTTGTCTTTGGCGAGCTAACCCCATCACAGGTGGCCCAGCTGCGCAAGGAAGATGATGAGCCCGAAGTGATTGATGACGATCTGTTGGAATCACTCGAAGAAGAAGCGCTGAGCGAAGCTGAGAGCGATTTTGACGCATCGGGCGAAGACGATGATGGAGATGCATAACCATGTCCATCCCGTCGTCTCTAAGTCTCGTACAACTGCACTCCGGGCAGATGCAAGTCTTCCAGTCGCCACATCGTTTCAAAGTGGTGTGCGCCGGACGACGTTGGGGTAAATCGAGGCTGTCGATCTCAACCATCATTCGCGCTGCCGCTAAGGAAAGAAAACAACGAGTTTGGTACGTCGCGCCGACCTATCAAATGGCGCGCCAGATTTTGTGGGATGATCTGCAGGAAGTTCTGCCGCGTAAGTGGATTCGGAAGAAGAACGACACCACGATGACCATCGTGTTGAAAAACGGTTCGGAGATCGCGCTTAAAGGCGCAGATAAACCGGATACGCTTCGCGGTGTTGCGCTGCATTTCGTTGTGCTCGACGAGTTCCAGGATATGAAGCCAGACACCTGGTACAAGGTTCTCCGTCCGACATTGTCATCCACCCGCGGCGGCGCGCTGATCATCGGTACGCCGAAAGGGTTCTCCGAATTCCACAAACTATGGACTATCGGGCAGAACAAAGAGCTGCAACGTAAAGGTCAGTGGAAAAGCTGGCAGTTTGTAACCGCTGATTCACCATTCGTTCCGACGGCAGAAATCGAGGCAGCCAAGAACGATATGGACCCTAAGTCGTTCGCACAGGAGTACCTAGCCAGCTTCGAAAACATGTCTGGGCGCGTATATTACCCGTTCGATCGTAGCGTTCACGTTAAGCCGCTGCAGTTCAATCCTAAATTACCGGTGTGGGTAGGCCAGGACTTCAACATTGATCCAATGTCGTCGGTCATCCTGCAGCCACAACCGAATGGGGAGCTGTGGGCAGTGGATGAGCTTGTCTTGTTTTCGTCGAATACGGCAGAAGTGTGCGATGAGCTGGAGCGTCGCTTCTGGCGGTGGAAATCGCAAGTCACTATTTTCCCAGACCCGGCCGGCGCCTATCGTCAGCACGCTCGTGGGGAATCGGATATCGACATCTTCAAGGAGAAGGGCTTTCTGCGTGTTGATTATCCGAAAAAGCACCCACCGATTGCTGATCGTGTGAACTCAGTGAACCGCATGTTGATGAGCGCCTCTGGCGAAACTCGTTTGTATATCGACCCTAAGTGCAAACATCTCATCGATTCACTGGAAAAAGTTATCTACAAACCAGGCTCTCGCGATATGGATAAGAGCGGGGGGATTGAGCACAGCGCGGATGCCTTGGGCTACCCGGTTCATCGTAGGTATCCCGTAAAAAATCGTGTTATTCTTGGTGGTTCAAGATAAGTAAGTACTTACCTATCACGGAAGAGAAGCAAATGGAATTGACTGATAAGCAAATTAAGGATCTTGTGGCAAGACGCCACCCCGAATACATAAAGAAAAAAGAGCACTGGGATTTCCTCGCCAGCACATACGCTGGCGGGCGTGCCTGGTTCGATGACAACATTTTCCGATACTTCAAAGAAGGTGATCAGGAGTTCAAGGAGCGTCTGGAACGCGCCTACCGCTTCAATCACACCAGGGAAGTGGTGAACCTGATTAATAAATATCTCTTCAAAGAGGACATCCATCGAAATGTAGAAGAAGCGCCTGAGCCAATTCAGAAATTCTGGAAACGCGCGACACGACAGAATGTTTCCATCGATGGCTTTATGTCCGCGCTTGACCTCCAGTCCTCCATCTATGGCCGTGTCTGGGTGGTGGTCGATAGCACGATGGATAGTGACGCAGAATCCGTCGCTGACGAGAAGAAGAAGGATGTTCGCGCCTATGCCTACTGGATTTCTCCGCAGCAGATGTTGGATATGGCGTGGGACGATGACGGCAATTTGATCTGGGCGCTGATTGTCGAAGTGGCGCGCGATGATCAAGATCCTTTTACCTCATCTGGCCAGGAATATCAGCGTTATCGTCTATGGACACGTAACGAGTGGTATCTATTCCGGGAAGAGGTTAAGAAAGGCGCCGGGAATGCCGGTCGTCGGACCGCAAAAGTTGTGCTTGAAGATAAAGGCGAACACAAACTTGGCGTTGTACCTGTGTTTCCTGTTGATTGCATAGGGGAGAGCGAATCGCCGTATTTTAGCCCGTCGCTTATTGATGATATCGCCTACCTTGACCGTGCAGTAGCCAACTATCTGTCGAACCTTGACGCCATTATTCAGGATCAGACGTTCAGCCAGCTGGCCATTCCCGTTCAGTCGCTCCTGCCAGGCGATGAGAATCACGCAAAGGTAATGGAAATGGGGACAAAACGCGTCTTCACCTATGACTCGGAAAGTGGCAACCAGCCTTTCTATTTGTCGCCAGACCCTAAGCAAGCTCAGATGATCATCACCACTATCCAGACCGTGATTAATGAGATCTACCACTCCGTTGGGGTCGCTGGCGAGCGAACAAAGCAGGATAACGCTAAGGGGATCGATAATTCATCCGGGGCCGCCAAGTTATATGACTTTCAGCGGGTTAATAGTCTGCTTATTACTAAAGCCGAGCGTCTTGAGCGGGCTGAACGCCAGATGATGTTTTTGGCGGCGAAGTGGATGGGGGTCGATCTCGATGAGGAGCATTCGCTGATTGCCTATCCAGAGAGCTTTGATATCCGCGGTCTGACGGATGAATTTGCCGTTGCCGAGAAACTTGGGCTGCTGGAAGCACCGGATTCTGTGCGTCGATATCAGATGGAAATGCTCATTGAGAAAATCTTCCCGAATATTTCGGCCGCGATGCAGAAAGAATTTGAGAAAGATCTCTTGAATTTTCCGCCAAAAAATGCTCTTAACACTCTTGAAAATAAGTCAGTACTTACTTATCATCGTGATACAGTCCAAGAGAGCGGACAAGATCTATCCCAAGGGAATGGGAACTCATCAACTCAAGCAACCGAGTGATAAGTAATTAAAAGGAATTTTTATGAATCTGTGGCAAATGCTAATGGCCCGTCGTGGCCTCATGGATGTCGCCGAATCACATGAACGTGGTGGCGCAGGTGCTGGAGCTCCCGCTGGTGCAGAAGAGCAGGGCACCCAGGAATCTGGTAAGCAGAACGGCGAGCAGAAAGATCAGCCGAAAATCGAAGACGATGAATTCGGAGGGATGACTCAGGAAGAGTTGCTCGCTGAATTGCGTAAATCCAAGAAAGCCGGTGCTGACCTGCTGAAAGAGAACATGAAACGCAAGGAAAAAGAGCGTGCCATGGCCGATCAGCTGGCTCAGTACGGTGATATCGATCCGGCACGAGCACGCCAGCTTCTTGAAGCTGAGCAAGCCGCAGAAAACGCACGCCGTGAGGCGGAGCAAGCTGAACTGGAACGCCGCGGTGAATTCGATGCTGTGAAAAAGCAAATGATCGAAGCTCACCAGGCTGAGATGGCTCAACGTGATGAACGTTTTTCCGCTCTGGAGAGCGAAAACGCCGCACTTAAAGCCCAGCTGGTTGAAATGACCGTCGGCGCGTCCTTTTCTGGCTCCAATTTCCTGCGTGAAAAAGTTCTGATGACTCCGGCTAAGGCCCGCGTTATCTACGGCTCTCATTTCGAAGTGGGTGAAGACGGTAACGTCGTTGGCTATGACAAGCCGGCAGGTCAGAAAGAGCGTGCTGTTCTGGTTGACGGCGAAGGTAAGCCGTTACCGTTCGAATCCGCGATTGAGCGTATTTTACGTGCAGATCCGGAAGCTGACGCTTTATTGCGCAGCGAAGCTAAGCAGGGTGCTGGTTCAATTAGTAAACCGACCCACAAAGTAACCCAGCCGAAGAACAAGTCGACAATGGATAAGTTGACTGCCGGTTTAGGGAAAATCGGAATCAAGTAACATCTTAAATCATAGGGAAATGAAAGATGCCATTACTGCGTGAAGAAGCTGAAAAGCTGTCTAATAACGAGCTTGAACAGGGCGTGATCGAGACCATTATCGATCGTGACGACCTGTTTGCCGTCCTGCCTTTCATGAAGATCAATTCGAAGGCATATCTTTATAACCGCGAAAAAACCCTGAGCGAAGCTACTTTCATTGATGTGAACGACACCATCACCGAAGGTGCAGCAACCTTCGAAGAGAAAGTTGCGAAGCTGCGCATTCTGGCTGGCGACGTTGACGTCGACAAATTCCTGGCTACCACTATGGCTGATACCAACAACCAGCTGGCTATCCAGGTTCGTCAGAAAGTCAAAGGTCTGGCTCGTGCCTTCCGTCGCAATCTGATTGTTGGCGACTCCACCACTAACAACAAAGCCTTCGATGGTATTCCGAAGCTGATGCATGACGATCAGAAGATCGACATCTCCGGCGCATCCATGACTTTCTCTATGTTCGACGAACTGGTCGACGCAGTTAAAGATCTGGGCGCAGACTGCATCATGATGCGTTCTGAGCATCTTCGCGCATATCGTGCGCTGCTGCGTACTGTAAACGTAGGCCCGTCCGAAATCATGATGGAAAACTTCGGTCGACCTATGCTGTGCCATAACGGCGTTCCGTTTATCGTAAACGACTTCATTCCGGTTGCGGACTCCACCAAAGCGGATATCTACTGTCTGCACCTTTCTGAAGAAAACGGTGTAACTGGTCTGTACGGCGGCGAAAACGCCGGTATCGTTGTGGAAAACATTGGCACCGTTCAGAACAAAGACGCAGTACGTACTCGTGTGAAGTGGTACTGCTCTCTGGCCAATAAGCACGACAAAGCTATCGCGGCGCTGACTAACGTCAAAATTTAATCCTAATAATAGGTAAATACTTACCTATTATTTTTAAATGGGTGGGCTATACGCCCGCCCTTTTTATAGGAGCGATATATGTCAGAAAAAAAAGTGAAGATCACTGAAAAGGCCTTCACCGACTTTACGGGGGTTATGTTCCGTACTTCTTTCACTAAATCGGTGTCCGATCATCCAGTAAACGAGCGCATGCAGAACCGTATCTCCGCAGCTATGCGAGCGGTTCCGGTGGAGCCCACTGTCGCTGTTACTGGTGTGTCGGTAAGTCCTAAGTCGGCATCGGTGGAGGTGAAAAAAACGGTTCAACTCACGGCTACCGTGGCGCCTGCTGGTGCCACCAACAAGAAAGTTACCTGGGCGTCGAAAAATGCTGAATTTGCAACGGTTGACGCGGCTACTGGTCTCGTGACCGGCGTTGCAGACGGGACTGCGACGATTGAAGTCACGACCGCAGACGGCAGCCATAAAGCGACCGCAACTGTTCAAGTTACAGCAGCTGCAGCCTGATTCAGTAACAAGGGGTGGCTCTGGCCACCCTGTTCAGAGGAAAACTCATGAAACCAGCAAAAATTCATCTTCTGGAACCTCAGTTCCTTGGATACACAGGCATCCTTTGCGGCGTTTACTTTAAAGACGGCATTTCTGTGGCAGAGCTGCCATTCCTCGATCAACAGCGGATCTGCGCCTCAATGCGTGCCGAAACCATTGATGGAAAAAATGTCTCTCCATCAGCTGCCTTCAGCAATCGTAACGAGCTGGTGGCCGATCAGATTGTGGAGCCTACGGCCCCTGATATTGTCCCTATGAAACGTGGCGTCGCGAATGAGGAGACAAAACATGTGCAGCGCTTCACCCGAGAAGAACTGGAGTCCATTGCTGACTGTGAAGGTATCGCCGGCCTGCGCCAGATCGGCAACACGCTTGGCGTGAAAGCGAAGGGCATTGTTGAAATGATCGAGGGCATCCTGAAAGCACAAGGCGGTGAGTGATGGCTCTGATCGACACGTTTCGTAGCGGAGACATCGTGTCTCTGACCTTCGCCTTTAACGTACTGGATATCGATTCCGCCTCTTACACCGTGCGAGATAGTGCAGGTACAACACTTGTAGACGAAGAGCCTCTCGATATTGCAGAAGGCCAAATGTCTATACCGGTTGTGGTCTCAGCAGAGCATAACCAGCTGGTCGAAAAAGAGCGTGATCTGCGCTACGTCATCGTGAAGGCCACAGCGGGTGGGCTAACCCACGAAGAGCGGCAGATGTATGTGCTGCTTAATAGCTTTGAACTATCCGTCCCGGGTCAGTCGTTTGCCACCGTAGCCGATGCTCAAATGCAGGCCATTGATATGATCAATGGAGATACATTGCTGGCTGATGGAGAGGGTTTAATGCGCAAGCGGCTAATCGAAGCGACACGGCGAATCAAAACCTTACCTTTCTCTATCCGGAGGATCATGCGCATCGATTTCGACCGGTATGACCGTCCCCAAAACATGCTGAATGTCTATGACATTCCCTGGGGAGCTGACGGCGTGTATCGGCAGGATTTGGTGGACTGGGAACGGATCACTTCGGAGCAGTTTGCGGATTTGCCAGACTACTTTAAAGAGGCGCTGCTTCTGGCCACCGTTAATGAGGCATGCGAGATCGCCAATGGCAACGATATTGCGAGTGCGCGAGAAGACGGCATTTTGTCTGAATCGATCGGTGAAACAACCAATATGTACCGCACAAGCAAAGTGGCGAATGTCCGTGTGGCCCGCAGCACCTGGCGATTGCTTATTAGTTACATCAACAATCGGATGATTGTTCGTCGTGCGTAACACACGTCGTGCTCTTTACTTCTGGTCGACAGGCCAAAGACGGGAAACCGCGCCTCCGCCTGGTAATGAGTGCGACGACTTCACACAAGGAGAGTGGATGAATATTTCGTGGCAAGCCGAATTGTCGATCTACCGGTTTGGTTCCAAAAACGTCTACGGTGAAGCGCAATTGCAGTTCGTCAGGAAGACGAAAGTAGGCGTCGTTAAATTTGAACAGAGCAATGAAAAATCGTCCGTCAGGGCAGATAGCTCTGGAAGTTGCGGAAAGGCGGCGCTGGAGTTGTTTGACGCAGTACTTATTGTTCCACTTGAAGCCGCTGTTCAGCTCGATGACGTTCTTGTGCTGGAGGGACAGAAGCTGAAGGTCTCAAGCGTACATCGGCGATGGGGACTACGTGGCCGCCCTGGGCATCTTGAGCTGGGGGCGAATATATGGGTTTGAAATATGACGCACACCAGTTTAAGCGTGCCGGCGCCAGACTTAATAACAGCCAGAAAGCGTTCAAGCGATATCTAATCAGGGACATGGAAAAGCTGGCGCGTCTGGTTGAACGACTGGCACGAGCCATGGCCCCGCTTGAAACAGGATCGCTGGAGAGCGCCATTTTTGCGCGGGTTGTAAAAGAAGGATACGCGGGGCTTCGTATTGAGCTTTCCGTTTCAGGCGCAAAGCAGCGCGAAGGGCATCCAGGCGTTGAGGTGGGGGACTATGCCAAATACATGGAGCTTGGTAAGTACCGTCTTGGTTATTTGTCTCGTATGAAGAATGTTACTAACCCTCCTGTCGCCGGCGTTAAACCTAAAGTGGGCCCATATTTCCTTGAGCGAGCGACTCAGATCAGCGAAAAGCAATTTTCGCAGACGATCTTGGAAGCTGCCAGAAAAGCAGGATTTACGCGAGGTTGACGTGTTTGTAGAAGCATTCGCAAAATTGATACAAAAAAAGGGGCTTGGAAAAGTAGGGACGGACATTTTCTGTCACTATATGCCAGCAAAAGTTAAGTCTGGCATCTTGCTGATTAATCCCAATACAGGCATAGCCATCGACCCGGATTTGCAGGGTTTTTACTTCGACTCATTCACGATAGTAGTTCGCAATGCGAGTATTACAAAATCTGTTGAAATGGCCAACGAAATCATGGACATCCTTCCTGTTAGCAACGTTGAGTCTGACGGGGTATTCTTCAAAATGGTTAGGCCGATGGCGATGCCAATAACGTACCCAATAAATGACGGATCGCTTATTGAAACGGGGATTCCACTTGAATTTGCCGGGTACTTTATTGAACTGAATAAATAAGTAAGTATATACTTACTATTGTGTGTCGGAGTGACACTGTTTTAACGGAAAAAGGAGTTTTCCAATAATGTCCAATACCCATGTTAAAAACATCAAGCTTGGCGCCTGCAAGGTGTCGTTTGGTGGCGTGGATCTGGGTTACACCAAAGGCGGTGTTCAGGTTGAAATCGCAACCGAAACGCTGAAAGTGACCGTAGACCAGCTGGGCCAGACCACGATCTCCGAGCTGATCCAAGGCCGCAACATCACCATTACTGCGCCGCTGGCTGAATCCGTGTTGAAAAACATGGTCGATCTGATGCCAGGTTCAACGCTGAGTTCTGGCGAAGATACCGTAACCATCACGTCTGCGCAGGGTGTGAACCTGATCGACGTTGCAAAAGAGTTGGTGCTGACCCCGCAGGATGCGACGGATTATGTTCTGACCATCCCTAAAGCAGCAACCGCGGGTAACTTCACCATGACCTACCAGTCTGACGACGTTCGCGTGTTCTCAGTTGAGTTTTCCGCTTACCCGGACGACGCTGGCGTGTTGGGGAAAATGAGCCTCCCAAAGCCGGTTGAGAGCGTCACGCTGACCCCGTCTTCACCGACCGTAAAAGTGGGCGCTAAAGTTCAGTTGAGCGCAACCTTTACCCCGGCCGATGCAACCAATAAGACTGGCGTGTGGAGCTCTGATGCGACTGATAAAGCGACCGTAGATCAGAACGGACTGGTAACTGGTAAAGCTGTCGGTTCAGCCAATATCACCTTCACAACTAATGACGGCGCCAAGAAGGCGACCAAAGCCGTCTCTGTAACTGCCGCAAGCTAAATTGTGATAACCCAAGAGGCCCATGGATGGGCCTCTGTATGAGTTTAAAAGGATTTAAACCATGACCAAATTACTCGATCTCGACTCCATTCTGCCGCCGAAAAAAAGCATCAAATTTGGTGGCAAAGAATATCCCATCGTTGAAATGACCGTCGGCCTCTTTGTTTCTATCAAGCAGATGGAAAACAAAGACCTCATGAATATGTCTCCCGTCGACCAGGTAACTGCCTACGCAGAACTGGTACGCAAAGTCATTCCGTCAGTACCTGACTCCGTTCTGGAAAAACTGACTGTCCAGCAACTCCAGCAGATCTTCACCTTCGCCATGGAAGTGATTGATGAAGAGAACGAAAAAGCGGCTGGCGAAGGGGCAAAGTAATATCCCGCGATGAATCCGGGGTAAAGACCGTTTCGATAGATCTCGGATTCTATTTCAGTCGTGTAGTTGCTCACTACGCCGTATCGCCAATAGAGCTACTGAGTGTCCCGTTGACCATGTTCTGGATGCTCAGCCGCAATATCGATCGTCTGCGAGCGGAAGAGGATGTCCGCAATCTGCAGGTCGCCCGCGTCGCCCAAGCGGATGGCGATGGCGTTAAGGCGTTCATGGAGGGTTTGCAACTCAGGATTGGAAGGCCGGTCGTTACTGATAAAGTCTACCGTCCGCATATGGATAAGGCAGACCCCGACGCCAAAGAGCAGCTGATGCAAATTTTTGGCAGAGGATGACAAGGGAATGTCACAAAACGTAGAGTTTATCCTGTCGCTGGAAGACAAACAGTTTACGGCGTCAATCGACCGGGCGGGTAAATTACTTACCAAATTTGGCGAGCGGGCTACCAAACCGGCTCAAAAAATTAAAAACCTCGAGCGCTCTCTGGGTTCGGTCTCCAGCATTCTTGGCGCTCTTGAAACCAGACTCAATTCTACGGCAGACAAACTACAGGACGTAGCTGCCGGTTTTGAACTCGTTTCCAACACCTCTCGAAAGGCACAACGTGAACTGTCCGCTATCAGCACTGATTTGCGGACATTCACAGATCGCGTTGATTCAGCCACATCGTCTACGCACAAGTTCCTGGCCTCATTGCGGAAGGTTCAGTCGGAACTCAATGAGTTTTCTGATTGGGTTAAATACGCAGGAGACCATGCCGGTAAATTCAACACTGAGATCAAGGGTGCCACTACTTCTCTTGGTGGGATGAACACCAGACTAAATGCGACCAGCAAGCGTCTGAGCAATTGGGGAACAACGACAAGTCAGGCGGCCGAGGGGTTAAAAAAAGTCAAAGATCAGATGGATGGCGTTATTCGAAGCCAGCAGCTGATCAGCCGTCCAGTCAGGGTTAGAACAACCACAACGGGTGGGGGAGGCAGCGGAGGTGGCGCTGATCGATTTACCGCGGCGTCCCATCGCGGTGGCAGTCGTGAAAATGGCGTCTTTTCTGGATTACGCGGCAATATTTTCCTTCTGGGAGAAATTGGGGATGCTGCCAGAACGGTTACTGACATCCTGTTTGGTTGGCAGAAGCCGATCGTAGAGGCTGCGGCCGAAATGCAGCGCATGCGTGTCATGTTGCGTGGGTTGAACAAGGATAAAGTCAATCCTGGAGAAGCCGCTGCTCAAGACATGCAGTATATCGTGAATATGGCGAAAAACGCCCCATTTGCGATGCAGGCCTTAACCGACTCATTTGTGAAATTCCGTTCTGCTGGGCTCGATCCCACTGATGGTTCGTTAAAGGCACTGGTGGACTCAGTCGCACGTTTTGGTGGCGATAGTGAGTTGCTTAAGCGAGCGGCGGTGGCTGTCCAGCAAATGTCTGGTAAGGGCGTCGTGTCGATGGAAGAGCTCCGCCAGCAACTGGGTGAAGCGGTTCCAAATGCGATGAAGGCCATGGCAGATGCGGCCGGTATCACGATGGGGGAGCTAACCAAAGCCGTATCCAGTGGGACCGTTGAAGCGAAACAGGCTCTTTCGTTGATGTTTGTTGGCTTGCGTGCGGAAAATGAAAATGCCGCCAAAGATATGATGCAAACCTACACCGGTGCGTTGGCGCAGCTGCAAACCTCTTTCACTCTGTTTGCCGATCGAGTGGGTCAGGCTGGGTACCTTGACTCTCTGACCAAGGGGATGAAAGAGCTGTCGGCCGTAATGAACAGCGCAGAAGGCATTTCGTTCGCTAATTCATTGGGAGAGGGGCTTACCACCGCGATTGATGGCCTGCGCGAGCTGGCGCAATGGTTGGCTAAGAATCAGGAGTTGGTTATTACGCTGGGCAAAATTGTCGCCGGAATGGTGGCATTTAAAATGCTCAGAGCGGGCATTTTAGGTGTTGTCAGCGCCGGCGGCCAGATGCTTTCCACCTTCATGAAAATGTCCACTGTAATCCAGACACCATTCACGCTGGGAGCGACGGCAGTCACTCGTTTCAATCGTGCTGCACGCATGGGACTGGCACCAATCCCATCGCTCATTTTTGCAATTCGTGGCGCGATTATGGGGCTGAAAGGGGCATTCGCTGGGCTCACTGCGTTTATCGCAGCAAATCCGATTGGTGCTGCGTTTACTGTTGCAACAGTGGCTGTTGCCGGGCTGATCACCTACATGACCATGCTTCGCAACGAAACGTCCAAAGTTGTTGAGGAGATTCGCAAAATCCCCGAAGCGATGACGGCAGCCAAGCGAGCACAAATGGCGGAGCGCGCATCGCAGCTAGAGAAGCAAATTCAGCGGGATCAGCAAGCGCTTAAAACTGGCGAAAGTGTGAACTACATTTCCACTGTCGCCGGCCCTGTTGCCGTTAAGGAGTCTAAAGAGGTTGTTGAGGCTCGACTGAAGAAAAATCAGGAAGAGTACAAGAGAACCACTGACACCATCGCGCTGGGGGATAGCGCTGTATCCAAACGTCTGGCGAAAGAGGCTGCTGAATCCCAGATCGAGAAAATCCGGGCGGACAATCAGCTCTTCTCAGCTACGTTTGTTAAAGCGCGTCAGGAGGCACTGGACAAAATCCAGAAGATCAATGACGACAAAACACTGTCCGATGATGAGAAGAACAAGCTGCTTGCGCCGCTTCGAGAGACAGTAAACAAATCTTATCTGCAGCCGGCCCAGAAACTTGTCGACTCTTTATCATCGCGTAAGACCGCAACTGAAAAGCAGATCGCACATTTTAGCGATTTGCTGGAAAAGGCGAAAAAAGAAGGAAACACAGAACAGGTACAGAAGCTGCAGGGCAGTATTCGCGGCTATCAGGAACACCTGGAGACGATTGCTCAGGAACTGACACAGGCTGAGTTTGAACGCGATAACGCGGCGAAAACCGGGAAGGGCGTGAAGACCAACCAAGGAACAGTGCTTGGGTTGGGCACCAGCGACAAAGGCGCTGACAAAGCGCTCGCGCAGTACATGCGCAACCAGATGGACTCTGCGGTTTACCAGCGCACGCTGCCTGATGGCACACCAATGATGGATTTTGAAGGAAAACCTATCATTGGGCCAAAGCAGCTTAAAACTCAGCTTAACCTGCAGAAAGCCTCAACCGCATCTTCTCTGGAAAAGATGAGCGAGAAGGAGCGTGCAGCCGCCATAGCCGCATTAACCAAAGCTCGTGAACAAGATGCCGCTGCTGCCGAGAGGGCAGGGAAGCGTACTGCGAATGCCTCTGAACGCGCCGCGAAAAGGGAGGAAAGAGCGCAACAGAAGCTGGCTGCCGGCTACCAGAAGGCTCTGGATAAAGCTGATCAGCTCATGGGGCAAATGGGCGAAAGTTCAAAGGCTACTGTGTCGTTTGATCAGTCGCTGCGTGATGTCACCAAGTCACTAACTGATCTTGCAAACGCCACGCCTAACGAGTTTATCTCGCAGGAGATGGTTGACCAGGCCAAAAAACGTCTCGCGGATTTGAGGAACGCTACCCCCGAATACCGTGAAATGTTTAATCGCCGCAACGTCGAGCAAATGATCAGCGCTTGGGCGCCGGAATCGGATTCGATTATCAGCGCAGGCTTGATGCAAAGCCATGAGGAGAAGGCTGCCGAGTTTTCGGATACCTACAATCGCAATCTTAAGGCGCTGATCGAGCTGCGTGATAAGGCGACTGACCCGAAAATCATCTCGCTTTACAACAAGCAGCTTAATCAGCTGGTGGCCGCTGGCAACAATGCGCTGATTAAGCAAACAGGTACAGCGACCCAGCAGTTGGCTCTGGAGTATGAGAACCTGGCTGAGCAGATTGAGGGCACCTGGACAGATCTGTTTAGCGGCTTAACCGACACGCTTACTGACTTTGTTGTTAACGGGAAGATGAGCTTCTCCAGTCTGGCTACATCGATCCTTAAAGACATCACCAACATGGTCGTGAAGACCCAGATCACTCTGCCTCTCATGAATATGTTGGGAATGGGAACGACAAACGCCGGCAATGCACAAAGTGGAAATCACATGAATGGCGTAGCGTCTGCGATCGCTAATCAAGGGGTTCAGCTCGGTAATTCTGGTGGGGCGGTGGCCAATGGGGATAAATTTGTCGGCGAGGCCACCAAGGAGACAGCCTCCGGTGTGAACTCTATGGGGCAAGCGTCTCAGAATGCGGCCAGTGGTTTAAGTCAGGCGGTGAATGGTGTCTGGGACTGGACGAAGTCATTGTTCACCGGTACTGACGCTACGAAAGATCAAACCAAAGCGGTTAACAGCAGCATCCTCAGTATGGGGAATCTGTCTACCGCGGCGGGGGCACTGGCAGCAACATTCGCCATGGTAGGTGCTTCGTCGTCGAGTTCGTCCAGCCGTTGGCTGAATTTCGGTCTGTCACTGGCCAGTACCGCAGTGTCCGCTTGGGCTGGGTCTTCGACGCCATCAGGCTCAAAGCCAAATGTGAAGAAGCACGCCAATGGCGGCATCTTTGGCAGGGAAGGGGTTGTGCCTCTGAGAGCTTATCAGAAAGGCGGAATTGCCACCTCACCACAGTTGGCGATGTTTGGCGAGGGCTCAATGAACGAGGCTTACGTTCCGTTGCCAGATGGTCGAACCATTCCAGTCACACTTTCTGCAGAGTCGGCTGGAAAGAGCACGGGTAACGCGGTGTCCCCTGTCTCAATTCAAATAAATGTGACCAAGGATGGACGAACCAGCGAGAGCAGCAGTGGAAGCGAGAGCAATCTCTGGAACGGTGCAGCGCGGCAAATTAAGTCGATTGTGCTTGAGACGATTGCCGAAGAGAAACGTTCTGGTGGTTCACTTAATCCGCATACCACCAGAGGGTAGTAAAGCCGGCCGCCTTAGCGGGCGGCCATCACAAGGAAGTGATATGTCGAGGAAAGTATTTAATTGGTATCCAGATTATGAGTCTGAGAAAACCGTAAAGCCTAACGTGACCGTGCTGAACTACGGCGACGATTACGAGCAGCGCCAGTCGCAGGGGCTCAATCGGATTAAAGAAGAGTGGTCTCTCACGTTCACCCGCAGCCATGACGTGGTAAACGACGTTGACGACTTTTTGACTGCCCGCGCAGGGGTGGAGTCATTCATTTGGACTAACCCAAGAGGCAAAGCAATTATCGTGGTTTGTGATAGCCATACGGTAAAGCGTTACCCCGGCTATCAAGTGCTTACGGCAACATTTAGACAGGTTTTTGAGTCTTAATTTGCGGCTATAGATAAGTAAGTACTTATCTATTATTATATATCAACGTCACGGGATGTGACGTTGAGTTTTTCAAGGATGAAGTGATGGGTATTAGAGCTGATATTCAGAGTTTATCGCCTTCTGCGCTCATTGAGTTGTTCGAGCTGGATATGTCGGTGACAGCCTCCGGCGGCAAGTTGTATTTCCATGCCGGCACCAACGGGCTTAGCCAGCCAATTGTCTGGCAGGGAGTTTCCTATGAGGCGTGGCCAATTAAAGCGTCTGGCTTTGATAAAAGCGGTCAGGGAACACTTCCTCGTCCAAAGATTCAGGTTTCCAACTACGACGGTGTAATTTCTGCGGAGCTGCAGGCCAATGACGATCTGATTGGCTGCAAAATCATTCGCAAGATGACGCTGGCACGTTTTCTGGATGCGGTGAACTTTCCGGATGGAAACCCGACCGCAGACCCAAGTCAGCATTTCGCTGATGAAATGTGGTTCGTCGAACAGAAGACCCTGGAGACACACCAGTATGTCGAATTCGAGCTGTCCAGCGTCTTAGATCTGATGGGTGTTCAACTGCCGTATCGCCAGATCATCAAAAACAGCTGCCCGTGGAAATATCGCGGAACAGAGTGTGGCTACACCGGCCCATATTTCGACAAAAACAACCAGCAAACCTCTTTGGCCGGCGCCGACTACTGCACCAAGCGTTACGACGCCTGTAATGCTCGTCGCAACTACTTCGCGAATGGCGTTATTCATTTTGGCGGATTTATTGGGGCGACACGATATGAGTAACCAGACGTTACCTGAGCTGGGCTCAGAAGTCATGCAGGATATCTATCGCTGCGCTATCCAACGTTACCCGAATGAAGCGTGTGGCTTTCTGGTGCGCACACAGGGTGAGAAATATCGCTTTATGGAAGCGATGAATGTCTCTGAAACGCCACGTGAGGATTTTGTCATGCGTGCCAGCGACATTATTGCGGCCGAAGATGCTGGGGAAGTGATCGCTATTTGGCACTCTCACGTTGAGCGCAGCGCAGAGGCGTCAGACCCGGATCGCTCCGGGTGCGAGGCGACGGAACTACCGTGGATGATTCTGGCAATTCGCAAAAATGTGGAAAGCGATATGCCATTCCACTTTAGCGAAATGAACGTCATTTATCCGTGTGGTTTTGAGATGCCCTACCTCGGGCGCCCATACGTATTCGGTGTGTTTGATTGCTGGATGCTGTGCCGCGATTACCTAAAGCGTGAATTTGACGTTGAGCTGAATGCAAACGCCCACCTGCATATTCCTTCCTGGTACACGGGGGACAACGACATCCTCGACCAGAACTACCGAAATGAAGGACTTGTCCGCATGGCGCCGGGGACGGAACCCCAGCGCGGCGACATCTTCTTCATCCAGTACGGGAAAATGCCAGATCACTGCGCGGTATACATCGGCGACGGCATGATCATGCATCACCAGATCGACCGTCTCAGCTGTCGGGCTTATTACGGTGGGATGTATCAGAAGCACACGACGCATCACCTGCGTCACAGGGATTTACTCAAGGGAGACGAGACGTGTCTGAATTAGTTCATGTTCAGCTCGGCGGTGCGATGGCAAAGAACTTTGGCCGCCACTGGAAATTGAAGGTGCGCAACACCAAACAAGCCATCGATTTGATTGAGGCGAATCGCCCGGGCTTTAAAGCCTGGATTAAATGTAACCGTAACCACTTCGATAAGTACCACATCCAGGTCACAAATAAGCAGGGCCACAAGTGGTCAATGGACGACACCGAATACCAGATGATGGGCGAGTCGGAAAATATCGCAAAAATCCGCATTACTCCCGTACCACGTGGCAGCGGTGGTAAGGCGTTTGGGTGGTTCCAGACTTTCGTGGGCGCCGCGATGATCGCTGTCGGCGCTCTGGCCTCTGGGCTGACTTTTGGTGCGTCTTCCGCGCTGGTGATGGGAGGGATGTCATTGATGATGGGCGGTGTGTCCATGCTGATTTCGCCGCAGGCATCAAATGCGTCTGTCAGACAGGCGGATAACACGGATTCGTTTTATTTCGATGGGCCTCAAAACACCAGCAACCAGGGAAACCCGGTTCAGCTTAATTACGGCGAGGAAATTTTAGTTGGCTCACAGATTGTGAGTTCTTCAATCACCATAGACCAACTGTAAGGGAAGTTTTTTGAACATGGATCAGTTCAAGAAAAAGAGATTGCCCCTCCTGATTGCGGGAGCGGGCGGCAAAAAGAGCTCAGGCTCAAGCCGTACACCAGTTGAAGCGGATGATACCGTTAATTCGCGGGCCATGGCGTCTATCCTCGATCTGCTCGGGGAAGGTGTTGTTGGTGGGCTTATTAACGGTGCTAAATCTATCTTCATCGATGGCGTGGCGCTGGAGAACGAAGACGGGTCATTCAACTATTCCGGTGTAACCTGGGATTTCCGGGATGGTTCGCAAGACCAAAGCCCGATGCCTGGTTTCGATTTTGTCGAAACGCCAAAGGCCGTTAACACACAGCTGAAAACCACAAACGCGGTTACGGTCGCCATCGATAACGACGACGCTGATCGTGTCCGAGTGATCATGAAATTCCCGTCGCTGCGTAGCATTGACAAGAAAACAGGGGACACAAACGGTACTTCTGTCCAGTTTAAGTTCCAGCTGGCCAATGGCAATGGCTCTTTCTATGACGTGATTGCTACAGGTGAGAGCAGCTCTGACGTGACGCTGACTGCGAAAAAGACTGGTGTCTACTATCGCAGTTACGAAATCCAGCTTCCAAAGCCTGGGCGTGCCTATAAAGTGCGCGTGCTTCGTCTCTCAGCCGACAGCAACGATCAGTATCTCTTTAACGATACCTGGGTCGACTCTATCGGTGAGATCGTTGACACCCCAATGAACTACCCGAACTCCGTTCTGGTTGGCCTTAAGGTTAACTCTGAGCAGTTTGGTAGCTCTATGCCGTCACGTTCGTATCTTATCCGTGGCCTCAAAATCCGTGTGCCTTCGAATTATGATGAAAACACGAACACTTATAACGGCGTTTGGGATGGAACCTTTAAGCTTCTGTCGTCTTCCAACCCTGCCTGGATTCTGTTCGATCTGCTGACCAATGCTCGTTATGGCCTCGGCAAATTTGTTTCGGAGTCAATGATTGACCTTGGCCAGCTTTATCAGATCGGTCGCTACTGCGACGAAGAGGTCGATGATGGCTTTGGCGGCAAAGAAAAACGCTTTGCAATCAACACCCAGATCACCAGTCGTCAGGACGCTTATCGTCTGATTCAGGATATTGCCGGCGCTTTCCGTGGCATGGTTTTCTGGGCTGGTGGCATGGTGAATATCATGCAGGACAGCCCGTTTGACCCTGTCATGCTGTTTACCAACGCAAACGTAAAAGATGGCCTGTTTACCTATAAAGGCTCTGCTCGAAAAGACCGTCCGTCCGTAGCGCTGATCACTTATAACAACAAACAAGACGGCTATAAGCAGAACGTTGAATATGTTGAAGATCAGGAAGCGATGGCCCGTTATGGGGAGCGCAAGACCGAGGCCGTTGCGTTCGGATGCACCAGCCGAGGTCAGGCTCATCGTGTAGGTTTGTGGCTGCTCTATACCGCGCGTATGGAGTCAGACATGATCACCTTTACCGCGGGCCTGGACGCCTCGTTCCTGATGCCGGGCGAAACCGTTCTGATCCAGAACAAATATCGTGCCGGCAAGCGCAATTCCGGTCGCATCGTCTCTTTCACCAAAAACAGCATCACCCTCGATGCACCTGTCTCTCTGAAAAAGAGCGGTAGCTTCATCCGTATCATCAATCAGGAAGGCAAAATCGTTGAGCGAGACATCAACGAGACCGGCGACAACATCACTAAAGTTACCTTCAAGACGGCGTTGGCCACAGCCGATCAACCAGTAGCGAATGGCGTCTGGACGATCACCGAACCAGACCTGGTTCCAATGCGGGCGCGCGTTGTCGCTATCGCGCAAGGTGAAACCCCGGGGTCGTTTGATATCACGGTGGTGCAGAACAATGCATCTAAGTACCAGGCGATTGATAACGGGGCCGCGCTCGTTCCAGAAAATACGACGGTTCTTGATCCCACATATTCCAAACCGAGCAATCTGGTCATCTCAGAAGGCACCTATCTGTCCAGTCCGGGCAACTTGTCCGTGAAGCTGATGCTTGCTTGGGAAGGTAAATCACCAGAATACTGGGTCAGCTGGCGCCGCTCCGACGAGGGCAACGTCTCCAACTGGCAATCTGCCCGCGCCACGGAAGAACAATATGAAATCGTCAATGTTGCCGAAAATGGGCGATATGACTTCCAGCTGTATTCCGTTTCCTTCGGCGGCAAAAAATCCGAGATCATTACTGCTGTCTATCAGGTAAAAGGCACGATGACGCCGCCAGGGGCGCCCACATCTCTGACCGCGGTGGGGGATTATCGTAACGTGGTATTGAATTGGGTTAACCCTGATTCAGTCGACCTCGCGCAGATCAACGTGTATGCGTCCAAAACAAATAAGCTGGACACCGCAACACTCATTGCTCAGGCCGCCACAACGACTTTCACTCACGCTGGCCTGGGTGACAACGAGACCTGGTATTACTGGATTCGTGCGGTAAACAAACGTGGGATGGTAGGCCAGCCGAACTCGAACCTCGGTACAGAGGCCACCACTCGCGACGTATTGTCTTTCCTGAAAGATAAGATCACATCTTCTGAACTCGGCAAGGAGCTGCTCGACGAAATCGACAGCAAAGCCACTCAGGAGGCGGTAGACAATGCCATTGGCGAGGTTCAGAACTCAGTCAACGAGTCTATTCAGCAAGTTGAAAACGACCTTGCGCAAACCTCCTCCGAAATTAAGGCGCAGGTTGACTCTGTCAATCAGTCGCTGAAAGAGGACATTGATACCGTCAATCAGACAATTGTCGACAATATCGATACGGTCAACCAGACGATCAATACCAATATCTCCAACGTAAACAGCCAAATTGAAGCTGCAAAACAGTCTATTAAAGACGGCGACGCTGCTCTGTCGCAGGAGATTAAGAATGCGCAGTCATCACTGACAACGTCGCTGTCCCAGACCAGCAAAGATCTGACTGCGGCCATTCAGAAAGAGACGAATGACCGTATTGCAGATGTTAATGATGCAGCCAAGCAAGCGGCCGACCAACTGCTGAGCGCGAAGAATGAACTGAAAACCTCTATCGATAGCTTGTCTGAGGTTGTGACCTCCGGTGACGAAAATCTCGCGCGACAGATCTCGCAGATTGCCGCCGGCACAGGAGAACAGTTCGACTCTCTGAAAATCTGGTATTTCGACCAGGACGCCGAAGGCTGGACGGAAGATGATAATGGCTACACGCCAATGAGCGTCACCAGCGATGGCTGGCTGAAAGCGAACAATCCGACCTCAACCTGTCGTTCCCCTAACGGCTTGACGATCGATGCCCATGCTTATCGTTTCATTAAGATGCGCATTAAAAAGGTTGGCAACCCAACCTGGAACGCCAAAATGTTCTGGATCGGCGCTGATGAAACCGGCTGGAATGCTGGTCGCTCCGTGGTTATCAATGAACCGGAATACGATGACAAGGGTATTGCGATTCTGACCCTGCACGACATTGAGTGGCGAGATTCGACAACGATTCGTCGTTTCCGCTTCGATTTCACTTCAGGTCAGGATGCGGACAATTACCTGTTATTCGACTGGATCGCCGTCGGTCGACCGACGCCGGGCGCAGGCATGGCCGCGTTACAGGAAGAGCAGCAGGCTCGTGCGAATGCGGATACCGCCGAAGCGCAGGCGCGCAGCACATTGGCTGCACAAATCCGCGGTTCCTCTGAAAGCGGAAATCTGGACGACATTCGCTCCGGTCTGATCTATCAGGAGAAAAATGCTCGTATCACCGCCGATGCTGCGGAAGCGAGTGCGCGTGAATCCTTGCAGACTGAATTCAACAGAAACAAAGCCTCTGTTGCAGAAGAGCTGCATACGCTGTCCACTGAACAAGCTTCCCAGGCAAGCAAGATTACCGGGTTGCAAACAAGCCTTGGCCAGAAGGCCGATGCCAGTGCAGTACAGACAATTTCCCAGAAGGTTGAAGAGCAGAGCAACACCCTTAAATCACAAGGTGCGGCATTGTCTACGCTGGACAATCGCGTAGGAAGTGTTGAGTCTGGTGTGTCTGCGAATAGCAAGGCGATCACGGGTCTGCAGTCGACCGTAACCCAGCAGGATAAAACCCTTAGCAGCCAGAGTGAAAGCATCACCACCCTGAATAACTCGCTGAGCGATATCCAGAGCGATACCGATACTGCCAAAAGCAATCCGAGCAATTTGCTGGTTAACGCCTCCTTTGAGCGTGACCTGGCAGGGTGGTCTGCAGGGAATAGCGTATCCAGTGTTATCAAAGCGAGTGCGCCCCATTCTGGTAGTAAAATTCTTGTTTGCGCCGCTGGCACGGTGCAAATCACGCAATCTGTAAGCGTCGTCGAAGGGCGGACATACAAGCTGTCCTCTTTTGTGCGCTGCACCACGGATGCGGTAATCAGCAGCCCTGGCAACAACAAACTGCGTATTGGCGCAGCCACGTTGCTCAAAGAGATTCCGATCCGTCCGGAGAATCTGCCCAAAGATGAAACATGGAAAGAGGTCTCTGATACCTGGAAGGCGACGCTGACCGGTAAAGTTGACGTATCGATCATGTCTTCTCTCAAAACCGGTTCTCAGTACTTCGATGATGTTGGTTTTGTTGACGTCACTGATGCTCTGGCGATTGAGGCGAACGCCAGTGCCACCAATGCTTTGACCTCTCGGGTATCGTCTGTTGAGGGCACCATCACAAGCCAGGGGCAGCAGATCACTTCGATGCAGAACAGCATCAAGAACAAAGCTGACGCCTCAGCTGTGACTAATCTGACAAACCGCGTAACTGCTGCCGAAAATCGGATCTCCAGCCAGTCCCAGAGCATCACCAGCCTGTCAAACTCGCTGGATAACGCCAATGCTGATGCGGATGCCTCGAAAGCGATCGTCGGCAACATGCTCAAAAACAACTCTTTTGAACGTGGTTTCGAAGGTTGGGAGTATGTCGGCTGGACTCTGCTGGAGGCTCAGAACCCCAAATCGGGGAAATACATCATCCAGGCGGGCAAACTGGCCTCTGGCGGTGACTCAGGCTGCAATCAAACGGTCGAGCTGCAGGCTGGCAAGACTTATCGTATCGGCGCATGGGTTCGCAAATCCGCTGACTTCGCGATCAATAATGCCGGCAACAACAAGATTAGCCTTCGAAACGCAGATCTGACGCCGTTAAAGGATATCCCGATCACCGGCGCCGGGCTGTC
>NZ_PIOG01000204.1:0-1776 GCF_002810545.1 Klebsiella sp. A-Nf5
TAACGGGCTGAATTAACTGCTTCCCATCCTGTTCTGTCGGAACACGGAGTTGCCTCATAGACAGCTCTGAAGCGTACCACTTAAGATAAGCGACTTCTTCCCGGTGCTATTGCAGAAATTACATGACCAGACAGGAATGGCTGTTACGCCTCAGACGCTGTATTTCCAGAAACACGCTTGAAAAAGTGATAGAAAAAAACAAATACGATCTGACCGACGACGAACTGGAACCCTTTAATGCAGCTGTCGATCACCGACTGGCAGAACTGACTATGGGAAAGTTGTATGACCGGGTACCGCCAGGTGTCTGGAAATTTGTGAAATAGGATTGGTGACCTTATAAGTTACTGCTGGCACTTCAAAAATCTTTAAACCGGGTCATGCCTGACAGCTTACCCGGTAGCGATAATAGTGGAGACCGACAGAGGACTTCACTTTGGCTGCGGGATCCGCGTCCAGCGGATGGTTTCCATCAGAAGTTGATAGTGTACAGACGGGCTTTTATCCAGCCGCAGACTCTTCTTCCAAGACTCATCCGAAAATTTTTCCGCTTCATTACCGTTACGCTCATTAGGCTGCCGGCTCTCAAGCCAGCAGGTCTGTACTTCATGTGCTGTTTTGTTCATGGCCTTAGTCCTTACCTCGTTAGTGGGTGACATCCATGATTTTGCTGTCACGACACGACAAACACATCGACACATGATAAATTAATAATTCAAGTGATTGATATTTAACATAAAACGCATTAAGCGCAGTTGTGCTGTAGCAGCTAAATTGAGATGTTCGCGTTATGGTAAACCTCATTGGACCGTTGCAACTACCGGGAGACATATCATGAGCGTAGGATGCTCATGAGTGTTTACTTTGAAAGAGATCAACAGGGTTAAGGTTATCCTCGAGAGTATCTGCTCACCGGTTGTTGTTCAGCCGTTTCTTTTGATGATTTTCTGCTATCGTTCGGTATGATCTATACAGCAGCAGAGCTGCTATGCATTGATGACAAAACAGTTTCGAAAAGGGAGAACTAGTTTTATGGCTACGAGATTCAGTACTCAAGAAGGTATGGAACGATTTAAGGCATTCTGTGAAGAGTCAAAGCGACCAAAAGCACTTGAAGATATTAATTTTTCCAGCCCAGTAATAGTGCAAGTAATCACATATCATCTTTATAATGAATACATAATAGAAAACTGGGTTAATCATAAAATCGGGAACGGTACATCAGTTTTTAAAGATGCAAGTTTTTCAACAAACTCAAAGCTCACATTTGCCAAAAATATCGGTCTCCCGATGGAAATCTATAAAGCAGCAAAATTACTAAACAGAATTAGGAATATTTTTGCGCATAATATCAATGAAAACCCCATAAATGATAAAACGATACAAGAACTTATCACTGCATCTGATAATATCAATTTAAAAGAAAATATATATTCATCATTGTATTCTAATCAGAAGGATAGAATAGATAAGTTAAATGGTGATGAGAAAACAAAACATATCTTATTTATTATATTGTCAACTATGAGCCTTAAAATATGGAACTATGTATTTATGGATATGTATCTTAGCAATACATCTTCCTAAGATTGGGCTCGGTTCTCAAATCCGCACATGTAGGTTAAACTGCAGCAAATGCACAACAGGGATGAAAGCTAATTGTATGAGATTCCAGCCCTGCAGCGCAGATCATTCACCTAGCGGGCTTTATGAGCTCACCCTCTTGGCTTTTCACATTCCCTACAGCCCGCGTCACAGGATGCCAGATATAATGAT
>NZ_PIOG01000102.1:0-1005 GCF_002810545.1 Klebsiella sp. A-Nf5
TTGCCTAAAATGTAGTCGATATTTTGTACTTACCAGAAAATCATTATCAGGATGGTTAACGTTGCATCCTGATATCCCGGAAAGAATAAAACTGACTATCTGAGATAATGCGCACAGTCATCTGCGCTTTTAGTTAAAAACTCTGTCAGTTCCTCAATACAGGCTTTCACCTTAAGAGGCATATTGTCGCGTGATGTGTGGAGTGCAAAAATTGACCTACTCTCTGTCCTGAAATCGCTGAACAGGACCTCAACGTTACCTTGAGCGATATCTTTTATGACCCAGATCATCGGCACGAAGGCGATTCCCCGACCAGCGCGCAGCCAGTCGATTAGTGCCAGCGAATCATTTGTTATGTAGCGACCTCTGGCACGGATGCGTATCTGACTGCCATCCCGCGAAGTCAGGTTACAGGTATTATCCGGCTGGATGTCATACTCAAGCCAGTCAAACTTCTCAATATCATCTGGATGAACAGGTCTGCCCATTTTATTCAGATAACTTACGGCCGCGCACACAACCATCGGCATACTGCCAACCTTGCGAGTATAAAGTCCTGAGTCCTCTATTTCTCCAAACCGGAGTATCAGGTCTAGCCCATGGGAAATAAGGTCGGGCGCGGGGCTCGCTGTTACCAGGTTTACACTAAGACCGGGAAACCTTTCCAGTAACTGAGCGCTGATGTGCGTAATGACATAGTGTGCCATGCTGGGTGAACACCCTATTCGCAGCACTCCCGAGGGACGTTCATTGAAGGCAAACATATTTTCATGAGTCTGCCTTGCCTCATCAAGCGTTCTACAGCATCCCCGGTAGAACACTTTCCCTGCTTCTGTGAGTGCGAGACTGCGAGTCGACCTGTTGAGTAACTTAACACGCAATTCCTCTTCCAGTTTGGATACAACCACACTTACTGAAGGCACGCTAAGGTCAAGCTGTTGGGCGGCCTTTGTAAACGAACCTGATTCGGCTACCTGTACAAATATCATCATGCTTCGGAGTGTC
>NZ_PIOG01000126.1:0-1850 GCF_002810545.1 Klebsiella sp. A-Nf5
CGATGAAGTTCAGGGCTATTTTTTTGCCAAACCGATGACCCCTGATGCTTTTGAAACCTGGTATCACGGCAGAGACGAAGCCTTAAAGTGAACGAGTATTAAGTAAATACGTATGCTCGCCTGCCCGTAATATACAAATAAGAAGGGAACTGGTCATCCTGACCTGCTCTCCATTGATTATCAGAGGCCGATGCTCGTCCTGCATCCGGGTAATCATGACAAATTCTCACTTCCGCTTCTCGCTCAAAGCAGCCTCTTAGAGACTTGCGTGCGGAAAGATTCGGGTTGCATTTAGGGATCGCAATGGACATCAATCAGCATCGAGGATGAATACGTCAATACTGGGCAGGTATGCCGGATACCCCCTCCCGCTCCACGGGCGGAAGGGGGTAAATAATAATGTCAGGCCGGTCTGCCCGCGAATAAAGAAGTCGCTATTTTTTTTGGGTGATTTTCGTCACTGAACCTGTTTGAGTTTTGTCCCCGACAGCGCCATACATCGACACCACATAAACGGCGCCATCAGGCGCGGCAGTCAGGTGGTTTGGTGTTTCATCCATCGGAATATTAGCGACCAGTTTACCGTCCTTGTTCAGAACAGCAACGGTTCCACCTGCACGCGTGGCGGCGAAAACCTGAGACGTCACTGGATCCCAGACGACAGATACGCCTCCGGCACCAATATAAGTATCTGCGAGAACCTTACCGTCCGCATCAAGAACCACGACATTGTTCGTTTCCTGGGAAGCAACATAAAGACGGCCAGTCGCCGGATCGCGAGTGATGTCTGTTGCCCCCTGCGCCTCAGGCACTTTCACCGTCGTGCTCTTACCCGTTTTGAGATCAATCCAACCTACCCATGGCGTATCACGGCTGACGCCGAAAAGTTTCCCTCCTGCACTGTCAAGGGCAAGATCGGTATTGTTAAACATGTTTTTGCCATGTTCCACTACGAACTCAAGTTGACCGATGTGTTCAAGTGATTTTGTGTCATATACCTCGATAAATCCGGTCAGCGCTGCACTGACATAGGCACGATTGTGGGCTTCATCAATAATCACATCGCGTGGATGTACAACAGACCCTTCGGGAAAGACTTTCACCACAGAAAGGGTCTTTGCGTCATAGACGGTCACCGTCTCGGCAAGCGTGTTCGTCGTCCATACATGGTTATGGGCATTATCAACACCGACTCCGAATACTCCAATCTGCTCTCCCTTTTTGTCTTTAGGCAGCGTCGCCTCCGCTTCGACAGCCAGCGTTCTTGCGTTCAGTCTCATCAGCCGGCTACCATCCTTCGGGCCGCGTGCAGAAGTCACGAAGAGCTTCCCATCGGCCGACACTGCCGACTGGTAAGCCCGCTCACCGACGGGAATTGTTTGCAGCCTGAAAGCCTCAGTGTTTTTCGGGGGAACAACCTTGGACAATTTCAACATAACCTGCGAAACGCTCGCGGGATTTTGCGTGATAACAGTGAGTGGATGAAGGCCTGTAGCAGCGTCGGCCGGAACGTTTAGTGGAATAGTGAGATTTCCCTTCTCATCGGCAGCCAATGGCTTCGGCGTAAGGACTTCAGCACCATTCAGCATGGTGACAGTCGCACCTGTTGGCAGGTTCTTAATCGTGATCACCGTGTGATCTCCGGGCTTAACAGGAACTTCCCGTGATCCGGCACGAATACTACCTGGAAAGGTCGTGGTGGCTGCTGCCCATTGACTATCGGCGTATGCCGTTACGACGGTTGACATTGTAATAGTGGAGGCCAACAGCACTGAACGGACTGAAATTGTTCTCATCTTATCTCCATAAACTGTATTGATGCTGCATCTCAATGCAGCCACAGATTATTC
>NZ_PIOG01000218.1:0-976 GCF_002810545.1 Klebsiella sp. A-Nf5
CGCGATAGTGCGCCACGCCCTGCGGTTTATGCGGCGCCAGCTCTTCCAGCAGCTGACAAATGGTTTCCACCACCTCAATATTTTTACGCTCGTTATGACCGCCAATATTGTAAGTTTCGCCCGGTTCGCCGCGAGTCGCCACCAGATACAGCGCTCTGGCATGATCTTCTACGTATAGCCAGTCGCGGATCTGCTGCCCATTGCCATACACCGGCAGCGGCTTGCCCGCCAGCGCGTTGAGGATCGTCAGCGGGATCAACTTCTCGGGGAAGTGATACGGGCCGTAGTTATTTGAGCAGTTGGTGATAAGCGTCGGCAGGCCATAGGTCCGCAGCCAGGCGCGCACCAGGTGGTCGCTGCTGGCTTTCGAGGCCGAATAGGGGCTGCTTGGCGCATAGGGCGTGGTCTCGGTAAAGAAATCCTCGCTGCCGTGCAGATCGCCATACACTTCGTCGGTCGAGATATGGTGAAAACGGAACGCCGATTTTTTCTCCGTGGCCAGCGTATTCCACCAGCTGCGGGCCGCCTCCAGTAGCGTATAGGTGCCTACGATATTGGTTTCGATAAACGCCGCCGGGCCGTCAATCGAACGATCGACGTGGCTTTCCGCCGCCAGGTGCATCACCGTATCCGGTTGATGCTGACGGAAAATACGCTCCAGCTCGCCGCGGTCGCAGATATCCACCTGTTCAAAGGCGAAACGCGCATCCTGCGCCACTGGCGCCAGCGACATTACATTGCCGGCATAAGTCAGTTTATCCACCACCACCACGCGATCGGCGGTGTGCTGGATAATCTCCCGCACCACCGCCGAACCAATGAAGCCCGCGCCGCCGGTGACCAGAATGGTTCTCACCGCCACACTCCTTTGGTGTCGATGATATACGCCTGGGTGACGCTATCGCCGCTAACGGCTTTGAATTCGTTATGATCGACCAGCATCACCAGCACATCGGCGCTGGCCAGCGCCGCATCG
>NZ_PIOG01000265.1:0-1135 GCF_002810545.1 Klebsiella sp. A-Nf5
TCGCCAGGGGAACTTTTTACAACAATACGTGCCATTGGCATTCATTATGAAAATACGCTGCTGCGAGCAACACAGCAGGTTAATACCCAGCGCGGCATCCTTTTTTCCGGCGCGGTTCTGGCGACAGCAGCAGGATGGCTTTCCGGGCGCAGGGAAACCCTCTCATATCACGCTTTAAGCCAGTGTGTCGCTAAACTCTGCCACGATCTCTGCCGTCGGGATTTCGCAGCCCTGGCCGAACGCCCGGCGCAAACCCACGGTGAGAGATTGTATGTTGGATTCGGCATTACCGGCGTGCGCGGCGAGGCAGAGCAAGGCTTCCCACTGGTTTGCCAGATTGGCTTACCCGCGTTGCATCAGGCGCTGGACAACGGGCTGACCTGGCGGGAAGCGCTTATTCATACGCTGCTCACCTTAATGGCCCATTGCAATGACACTACCGTGCTGTTTCGCGGCGGCCAGCAGGCGCTGGCGGAAATGAAGCAATATGCTCGACGTTTAGTGACGCAGGGCGGAATGTTTAACCCTGCGATCGAGCAGGAACTGGCTGATTTTAATTCATGGTGCCTGGATAAGTGGGTCAGCCCTGGCGGTTCGGCCGATTTATTAGCGCTGTGTCTGGCGATGTATTTTCTTTGCCACCAGCCGCAAGGAGATATGACATAAGGAAGAATATGAACATCTATTTTTATACTTTATTAACGTATGGCTTAACGATTGTAATTTCATTTGCGGTTGTCGGCATCATCGTTGGCGTCAACAAGATGATGAATAAGTTAAATATCACCGACGATTAATTTTCGAACTTTACCTTTGCCATCAGGAATATAGTTATGGATATCTTTATTAAGCTCTTTTCGGGCATTGGCACCTTTTTTATTGAAGATCCGAAAATAGCCATTACACGTTTTCTGTTAATTGTTCTCGGCTTTATATTGGCCTGGATGGGGTTCCGCCGAAAGCTTGAACCGTTAATTATGGTGCCGATGGGCCTTGGTATGATCGCGGTTAACGCCGGGGTACTGTTTCTGGCGAGCGGGCAAACCGGGACCTTAATCCTCGACCCGATGGTCAGCGAACCTAACGAACTGATAAACCTGATGCAGGTAAACTTCCTGCAGCCGGTCTATAACTT
>NZ_PIOG01000069.1:0-109615 GCF_002810545.1 Klebsiella sp. A-Nf5
CAGCGAGACGGTGCCGGCGCTGAACGCAGGCAGCACAGAGCCAGCGAAATAATTGCAAACCACGGAATGATAACCCCCAGCACAAACCAGATCCCGGAGCGGCCGATATCATGCATCCGCCGACAACCGATCGCCAGCAGGGGGATCGCCATCAACAGCAGCCAGAGCGCGGCAAAGGGAATGACAACAAAGCTGAGGATGCCGTAGTGAGGGTCAACAAGGGTGGCCAGACACCAGGCCGCCAGCGGCGTAGTGGCGATCAATACATTGATGAGAAAAAACGTCCAGAACTGCTGCCGGCTGGCGCGGCCGCTAAAATTAAAGGTCTCTTTCCAGCCGCTCAAATACGCCTGTCCACAGGTCATTGCTTCTTTCCTTGAAAATCGAGTGATTTATCACGGCGCCAGGGCAATCACCTCCGCTGCCCAGCGCTGAAACCCTTCCACGTCGATATCGAGCGCCACCTGGGCGTTCGCCGGCTGACCCAGTCGTCCTTCGATATCCACCACCGTGGTGCCCGCGGTCCAGGTCCCCTGCGTCTCCACCGCCACAAAGCACGGCTGGAGAGTGAACAGTTCCGGGCGCGCCAGCCACGCAATAGCGCAGAGATCGTGCATTCGCAAACCACTGCTCATGCTGCCGCTGCGATAGTGACTAAACAGGGCATGAAGCATTTTACCGGTCTGGTTCAGCGTCGGTAGCGTCGCCAGGTAATCTGCCGCCAGCAGCGCCCGGTTGGTGACGTCCAGCCCGCACATCACAATCTCCAGCCCGCTGTGGAATACTTTCGCAGCGGCTTCCGGGTCGATAGCGATATTGAATTCCGCATTCGGCGTGAAATTGCCCCGCCCCGCGGAACCGCCCATGATCACCAGTCGGCGAATATTGAACACACATTCCGGATACTGGGTCAGCAGCAGCGCAATATTAGTCAGCGGACCAATCGCCACCAGGGTGATCGGCTCGGCAGCGTGCATCAGCGCATCGCGGATCGCCTGGAAGGCCGGCTTCGCCAGCGGTTGACGTTGATGCTCAACAAAGTCATACCCCTCCATGCCGGATTCGCCATGCACCGAGGCGGCGTCGCGTAACGGACGTACCAGCGGCATCGACGCTCCCTGCGCCAGCGGCACATCGGCATTCCAGAAGTGCAGCAGCTGCAGCGCGTTACGAGTCGTCTTCTCCACCGAGACATTGCCCGCCACGGTGGTCATCAGTTGCAGGTCCAGCTCGGGCGCGAACAGCGCCGCGGCAATGGCGGCAGCATCGTCGATGCCCGGGTCAGTATCAAGAATGATCGGTAAGCGCATGGTTTCTCCCTAAAAAAAATGCCAGACGTTAAGTCTGGCATCTTCTCATACTGCTGGAGGAAAGAACTTACTCTACTTCACGGACATCCACACGCAGCTCTTTCGGCACTTCAAAGACGATATTCTCTTCCCGGCCTTCCAGTGGCACGGCTTCGCCGCCGCCCAGCTCCTGCAGGCGGGTAATGACGTTCTGCACCAGAATATCCGGCGCCGATGCGCCCGCTGTCACGCCGACGCAGGCCGCATCCTTGACCCACGCTTCCTGAATATCAGAGGCGTCGTCAATCAGGTAAGCCGCTTTGCCCATTCGCTGCGCCAGCTCGGCGAGGCGGTTAGAGTTTGAGGAGTTTTTCGACCCGACCACCAGCACCACGTCAGCCTGCTCCGCCAGCGCGCGCACGGCTTCCTGGCGATTGGTGGTGGCATAGCAAATGTCATCTTTGCGCGGACCGACGATTTTCGGAAAACGCGCGCGCAGGGCGTCAATAACGTCAGACGTATCGTCGACGGAGAGCGTGGTCTGGGTCATAAACGACAGCCGGGCGTCATTTTTGACTTCCAGCGTCAACACGTCTTCCGGCGACTCGACCAGGTACATGCCCCCTTCCGGGTTATTATACTGCCCCATAGTGCCTTCGACTTCCGGGTGGCCGGCGTGGCCAATCAGAATCGACTCTTCGCCGCGGCGGCTGGCGCGGGCGACTTCCATATGGACTTTCGTCACCAGCGGACAGGTGGCATCGAACACCGTCAGGTCGCGGCTCTTCGCTTCGTTGCGTACCGCCTGCGAAACGCCATGGGCGGAGAAAATCAGGATCGCGCCGTCCGGCACTTCGCTGATCTGTTCGATAAAAATGGCGCCGCGCTTGCGCAGGCTATCCACGACATAGCGGTTGTGCACCACTTCATGGCGAACATAAATCGGTGCGCCATACAGCGTCAGCGCGTTTTCTACAATGCTGATAGCGCGGTCAACGCCAGCGCAAAAACCGCGCGGGTTAGCCAACAGGATCTGCATGTTACTCCTCCAGCGCCGGATCGATCTCCAGCACTTCAATATCAAAATGAACGGTGCGCCCGGCCAGCGGATGGTTGAAGTCGACGGTGATGGAATCGCCGTTGACTTCGCGGATCACGCCAGGCATTTCGCTGCCATCCATTGCGGTAAAGAGCATAATCGCGCCGATTTCCGGCTCGCCAGCGTCGATAAACTCACGGCGAGAGAAATACTGAATCAGGTCCGGGCTCGTTACGCCGAAGGCGGCGTCAGGCTCCAGCGAAAAGGCTTTTTTCTCCCCCTCTTTCAGACCGAGAAGCTGTTGCTCCAGCCCTTCAGACAGAGAGGTGTCGCCGAGGCGAAACAGCGCCGGTTTGCCGTTGCTGCGCGTGGACTCGGCGGTGGAGCCGTCGTCCAGTTTCAGTGTGAAGTGCACCAGTACCGCGCTGTTGCTCTGTACGGATTTAGACATGCAAATTGCTCGCTTGTTTTAGGTCACCGGTTGCCCGGTGGCGCTATGCTAACCGGGCCGACGGGCGGCCACAAATTCTGTAGGCCGGGTAAGCGTAGCGCCACCCGGCATTGACATTTACGCCTGCTCTTTCGCGGCCGGTTTCGGCAAGAGACCTTCCAGCACAATCAGCGCTGCGCCGATGCAGATCGCACTATCGGCGAGGTTGAAGGTGGCGAAATGCCAGTCGCCGACGTAGAAGTCGATCATATCGACCACGAAGCCGTGCCACAGGCGATCGAACAAGTTACCCAACGCACCACCGATAATCAGGGCGTAGGCAATATTGTTCAGCTTTTGCGTCGCCTTCGAACGGTACATCAGTACCGTCAGTACCACACAAATGCCGAGCGCGATCCCGGAAAAGAACCAGCGCTGCCAGCCGCCGCTGTCGGCGAGGAAACTAAACGCCGCGCCATAGTTGCGGGCATAATGCAGATTAAGCGACGGGAACAGCGGAACCGTCTCCCCCAGAGCGAAGTTCTGGAGGATCAGGAATTTGCTACCCAGATCGATAATCAGCACGGCTACGACGACCCACAGCCAGCGTAGCCCCGTTGAACAGATCGATTTACTCATCAGGCGAATTTACGTTGCTCGCCGTCACCGGCGACGTTACTGACACAGCGACCGCAGATTTCTGCGTGTTCCGCTACCTTGCCGACGTCGCTGGTGTAATGCCAGCAGCGTGGGCACTTCTCGCCCTCGGCTTTGCTCAGGACCACTTTCAGCCCTTTCAGCAGATCGCTCTGCCAGGCATCAGCCGGCGCCTGGGCATAATCGGCAACGTTGGCGCCGGAGGTCAACAGGACAAATCGTAATTCATCGCCCAGCGCGTTGAGCTTGGCCGCCAGGTCGGCATCGGCATACAGCGTGACCGCTGCTTCCAGAGAGCCGCCGACTTTCTTATCCGCACGCGCCTGCTCGATCACCTTGTTGACTTCGCCGCGCACCTTCAGCAGCTCATCCCAGAAACCGTCGTTCATCGCTTCGTCGTCGGCCAGGCCGAACAGACCTTCATACCACTCGCCGGTGAAGACATATTTCTCACGATCGCCCGGCAGGTAGCCCCAGATTTCGTCCGCGGTGAAGGACATGATCGGCGCCATCCAGCGCACCAGCGCTTCCACGATGTGGAACAACGCGGTCTGGCAGCTGCGACGCGCCACGCTGTCCGCTTTCGCGGTGTACTGGCGGTCTTTGATGATGTCGAGGTAGAACGAGCCCATCTCGATGGAGCAGAAGCGCATCAGGCGCTGTACCACTTCATGGAAGTCGTAGGATTCGTAGGCTTTCAGGATATCTTCCTGTGCCGCCTGCGCGCAGCCGACCGCCCAGCGGTCCAGCACCACCATCTCTTCCGGTTTAACCATGTCTTTCGCTGGATCGAAACCGTTCAGGTTCGCCAGCAGGAAGCGGGCGGTGTTACGGATACGACGATAGCTGTCCGCGGCGCGTTTGAGGATCTCATCGGAGACCGCCATTTCGCCGGTGTAGTCGGTGGAGGCCACCCACAGACGCAGGATATCGGCGCCCAGCTTGTTCATCACGTCCTGCGGGCTAACGGTGTTACCGATAGACTTGGACATTTTGCGGCCCTGGCCGTCGACGGTGAAGCCGTGGGTCAGTACCTGGCGATATGGCGCTTTGCCTTTCATCGCCGTGGAGATCATCAGTGAAGACATGAACCAGCCGCGATGCTGGTCAGAGCCTTCCAGATACATGTCCGCGGCGTGACCGGCGAATTCCGGACGCACATCAACCACGGAAGAGTGGGTCGACCCGGAGTCAAACCAGACGTCGAGGGTATCCGGCACTTTCTCGTAGCTGTCGGCGTCATCGCCAAGGATGTCGCGGGAATTGAGATCCCACCACGCCTGGATGCCGTCAACCTCAACGCGTTTTGCCACTTCTTCCATCAGTTCGAGGGTACGCGGGTGCAGTTCGTGGGTTTCTTTGTGCACGAACAGCGACATCGGCACGCCCCAGGTACGCTGACGGGAGATACACCAGTCAGGACGGTTAGCGACCATCGATTCGATACGCGCCTGGCCCCAGTCCGGGATCCACTGCACGCCTTTGATCTCTTTCAGCGACTGCGCGCGCAGACCTTTCTGATCCATGCTCACGAACCACTGCGGGGTGGCGCGGAAGATGATCGGTGATTTGTGGCGCCAGCAGCACGGATAGCTGTGCTGCATTTTTTCCACGTGCAGCAGCGCGCCGCTGTCACGCAGCATCTCAACGATGATGTCGTTGGCTTTGAAGACATTGATGCCATCCAGAGACGGATAGGTACCAGGCAGGTAAGCACCGTCCGGGCCAACCGGGTTGGCGATTTCCAGACCGTATTTCTGGCTGATGGTGTAGTCGTCCGGACCGTGGCCGCCGGCGGTATGCACCGCACCGGTACCCGCGTCCAGCGTCACGTGGTCGCCAAGGATCGCCGGCACTTCGAAATCGAGGAACGGATGCTTAAAGCGCATCAGTTCAAGCTCAGCGCCTTGTACCGCCGCCAGGATGCGGTAATCCGTCGCGCCGATGCGCTTCATCACGCTCTCAACCAGATCTTTCGCCAGGATCAGCGCCTGACCGTCAACCTGCACCAGCGCATAGTCGAATTCCGGCGACAGAGAGATGGCGCGGTTAGCCGGCAGGGTCCACGGCGTGGTGGTCCAGATAACCAGCGACACCGGGCCGTTGACGTCGGCCACGCCGAATTTCGCCAGTACCGCGGCTTTATCTACCGCGTGGAACGCCACGTCGATAGACGGAGACGTTTTGTCGTAATACTCCACTTCCGCTTCCGCCAGCGCGGAACGGCAGTCAACGCACCAGTGCACCGGCTTAGCGCCTTTATGCAGGTGACCGTTGCCGATGATTTTACCCAGCGCACGGATGATGTTGGCTTCGGTTTTGAAGTCCATGGTCAGGTACGGACGCGACCAGTCGCCCAGCACGCCCAGGCGGATAAAGTCTTTACGCTGACCGTCGATCTGCTCAGCGGCATATTCACGGCACTTGGCGCGGAATTCAGCGGCGGTGAATTTCTCACCCGGCTTACCGTATTGCTGCTCGACTTTCAGTTCGATCGGCAGACCGTGACAGTCCCAGCCCGGAACGTACGGCGAGTCATAGCCCGTCAGTCCTTTGGACTTAACGATAATGTCTTTCAGAATCTTGTTAACCGAGTGACCAATATGAATGCTGCCATTCGCATAAGGAGGGCCATCATGCAGAATGAAGGTTTTTTTGCCTTTTTTGGCTGCACGAATGATGCCGTACAGGTCATCATCGGTCCAACGCGCCAGCATTCCCGGTTCGCGTTTGGCGAGGTCGCCACGCATAGGGAACCCTGTTTCCGGCAAATTCAGGGTCGATTTATAGTCACTCATCAGATTCTCGGTTCCGTATTTCGGTTTGATAAACACCAGTGGCTCAGGCCAGCCTGGTGAGCCCAAATAATTCGCGGGCCGTTAACTCATCACGTGCGATTTGCGCCTTCAGCTCGTCCAGCGACGCAAACCGCTGCTCATTACGTATTTTTTTACGCAGTACTACATTGATATGGCGACCGTAGAGGTCCATTACAACGTCCAACAAATGTACTTCAAGCTGCTGACGCACCCCCGATACCGTTGGACGGGTGCCAATATTGGCGACGCCCGCTATCGGTTTGTCGCCCAGCCCTGTTACTTCTACCGCATAGACCCCTTTAACCGGGGAAACCTGACGACGCAGCGGTAAGTTCGCCGTCGGAAAACCTATGGTACGGCCCAGTTCATCACCATGAACGACGCGTCCGGAGATGCTAAACGGATGGCCCAGCAGCGTCTCCGCCAGCAGGAGATCGTCATCGGCCAGCGCCTGGCGCACCGCCGTACTGCTGATACGCACCCCACCCTCGCAGAAGGTCTGGGTGCTGGTCACGTCGAAGCCGTATTCCGCTCCGGCCTTTTGCAATAACAAGAAATCCCCCTGGCGACCAGCGCCAAAGCGGAAATCATCACCGACGGCAAGGAACTGCACACCCAGGCGGCGCACCAGCAGTTCACTGATAAAATCCTGCGCGGTCAGCGCGGCGAAACGGCGGTCAAACCGCACGCACAGCACATAGTCGACCCCGCTTTCTGCCAGATAGCTCAGCTTCTCACGCAGTCGGGTTAACCGCGCCGGGGCTTTATCGGCGGCAAATAGCTCCAGCGGCTGGGGTTCGAAAATCATCACCACCACCGGTAAACCGCGCTGGCGGCCCTCTTCGCGCAACCGCTGCAACAGTGCCTGATGCCCGCGATGCACGCCGTCAAAATTGCCAATGGTCAGCACGCACCCGTGCGGCGCCTGACTGAGATTATGTATGCCGCGTATCAGCTTCATGTCTGGCTCAAAACAGTGAAAATCGTCCGAGTATACCTTGTACAACTGTCAACGTTAACCAACGATTGCGCCTCGGCAAAGAAAGTTCTCAGGAATTCATTCACTCAGCGAGAGAAAGCCGGAAAACTGCCCCTGCCCCGCGATTTTTATGGTGGAAAAGCTGTATTCGCCTGCAACAAGCTGGTAGAATCTTGCGCCATCACTACGTAATGAAGCGCTGTGGTGTTAAACGGCGCTTATTTGCACAAATCCATTGACAAAAGAAGGCTAAACGGGCATATTCCTCGGCCTTTGAATTGTCCATATAGAACACATTTGGGAGTTGGACCTTGGCTAATATCAAATCAGCTAAGAAGCGCGCCGTTCAGTCTGAAAAGGCTCGCAAGCACAACGCAAGCCGTCGCTCTATGATGCGTACTTTCATCAAGAAAGTATACGCAGCGATCGAAGCTGGCGACAAAGCTACTGCACTGAAAGCATTTAACGAAATGCAACCAATCGTGGACCGTCAGGCTGCTAAAGGTCTGATCCACAAAAACAAAGCTGCGCGTCATAAAGCAAACCTGACTGCACAGATCAACAAACTGGCTTAATCGCCTGCTTGCTGAACTTTGTTAAAGAAACCCGCGAAAGCGGGTTTTTTTATGCCTGTCATCTTCCCCGGTAGCGCGCACTGGCGCGACCCGAGCCACGCCAGCCCACGCCTGCAGGCTATCGGGGTTCGGTAAACAGTGACGAATAATCGCGATTACAAATGCGCTGTACCGCCGGATGCTGAATCATCCGTTCGGCAAAGATGGCGTGATACTCCTCCATCACGCTATCCATGCGGCCAATCTCGATAATCGATTCATCGTGGTAGAAATCATGCGCGTAGAGCGTCGGCGCGACAAATATCGCATTATGTGCGGCACCGAAGGCTTTCATGAGCGCCGCATCGTCAAACTCACCGAGGATCTCCACCTTCAGGCCCTGTACGTTAATCCAGTTCAGCAGTTTACGTCCCAGCATCGAACGCCGACCGGGGATCAGCAGCCGTCGCTCCTCCAGACAGGCCGGAAACGGCTTCGTCGGCGCCGGGTTCATGCACCAGAAGCTGACGCTGCACTCGCCAATCTTCACCGAAAATAGCCCTTCCTGCTGCGTCGAGTCGATCGGACAGTCAGAGATAATCATATCGAGCTTATGCTGGCTCAGTTGCTCCAGCAGCAGTTCATGGGTGGATTCAAAACAGCGCAGATGGATCTGCTCACTCTCGACGACAGCGGCATCCAGCACGCCGCTGACCAGCCGCTTGGATAAGGCATCAGCGACGCCAACATCAAACAGCAGATTCGACTCTTTGCGGTAGTTGACGATGTCGAGCATCTCCTGGCTCAGGGTAAACATGCGGTCGGCATAGCGGAAGACCAGTTCGCCCAGTTCGCTCGGCTCCAGTCCCCTTCCTTTTCGCTTAAACAACTTACCCTGCAGGCGCTCTTCCAGGGCTTTGATCTGCCCGGTAATCGTCTGCGGCGTCAGAAACAACGCCTCCGCCGCGCCAACGACGGATCCTTCTTTATACACGTGCCAGAAGTAGTACAGATGGTTGTAGTTGATATGTGACATGCTTCTCTCCCTGATAATGTCCAGGAGAGCCACGCAGGCTCTCCTGCAGAAAGGTTATACCGCGAGGCGAGTATCCGTCACGCGCTGACGCAGTATGAGGTATCCGACGACCGCTGATAGCACTGAGCCGATCAGGATGCCAAGCTTGGCCCAGTTGATCAACGCGGGGTCGACGCTGCCAAAGGCCAGGGTGGCAATGAAAATCGACATCGTAAAGCCAATCCCACACAGAATACCCACCGCCATGATCTGCTTGCAGGTGGTCCCCTCCGGCAGCGATGCCCACTTCAGCTTCAGCGCCAGCCAGCAGAACAGGCTGATCCCCAGCGGCTTGCCGATAAACAGCCCAGCCATGATGCCCAGCGGCAGAAGTGACGTCAGTCCGGCAAGGGTGACCCCCTGCAGCGAAACCCCAGCGTTAGCGAAGGCGAACAGCGGCAGGATCATAAACGCGACCCACGGGTGCAGAACATGCTCAAGCGCTTTGGCTGGTGACTTGCCATGCTTTTCCTCGAGCGGGATCATAAAGCCGACGATCACCCCGGCAAGGGTCGCATGAACGCCAGACTTCAGCACCGCCGTCCACAGCACCGCGCCAACCAGAATATAGATCCCGGTACGCCGCACGCCACTGAGGTTCAGGGCCACCAGCACCGCGATCGCCGCCGCCGCCACGCCCAGCGAGAGCATGGACAGGTCGTGGGTATAAAACAGCGCGATAATCACGATAGCCCCGAGGTCATCAATAATCGCCAGCGCCATCAGGAAAATCTTCAGCGCCGTCGGTACCCGGCTCCCTAACAGCGCCAGCACACCGAGGGCAAAGGCAATATCCGTCGCCGCCGGGATCGCCCACCCCTCTCTGGCGACAGGATCCTGAGCGTTAAAAGCCAGATAGACCAGCGCTGGCACAACCATCCCGCCGAGGGCGGCAATCACCGGAAACACCGCCTGACGGCGGCTTGCCAGCGAGCCCTGAATCAGCTCACGTTTGACCTCCAGGCCAATCAGTAAAAAGAACACCGCCATCAGGGCATCATTGATCCATAACAGCATGTTCTTATTGATCTCCAGCGCCCCTACACGCAGCTGGACTGGCGTATCAAGGAAGGAGTGATACAGACCGCTGGTCACGCTGGTATTGGCCATCACCATCGCCAGCACGGCGGCAATGATTAAGACAATGCCGCCGGAAGCATCGCTACTAAAGAATCGTTGCAGATGTTTCACTTTTACTTTCATCCTGTTGGTGAATAACTCGATAAAAGCATAATACACACACTGATAATTCGAAAAAATCAGATTTAAATTGCTTTAACATTCGTTTTTTACGAATAAAAGAGGAGGCATAAGGCAAAAAAAACCCGGGCAGCAAGGCCCGGGCCGGATATCAGTAAAAGCGCAATTAGCGGGTCAGGTCGTCGAAGAATTTCTTCACACCGTCAAAGAAGCTTTTCGAACGCGGGCTGTTGTTTTCCCCGGTCGGACCGCCGAAGCTCTCCTGCAGCTCTTTCAGCAGTTGCTTCTGCTTCTCGTTCAGCCCTACCGGCGTCTCCACCACCACGCGGCACAGCAGATCGCCCTGGGCGCCGCCGCGAACGGATTTTACGCCTTTGCCACGCATGCGGAACAGCTTGCCGGTCTGGGTTTCACCCGGCACTTTCAGGCTAACGCGGCCATCGAGCGTCGGCACTTCAATCTCACCACCCAGCGCCGCCATCGTGAAGTTGATCGGGACTTCGCAGTACAGGTTATTGCCTTCACGCTCAAAGATAGCGTGCTGCTTCACCTGGACCTGAACGTACAGATCCCCTGCCGGGGCGCCATGCTCACCGGCTTCGCCTTCGCCCGCCAGACGGATCCGATCGCCGGTATCCACACCTGCCGGAATTTTAACCGACAGGGTTTTCGTTTTCTCTACGCGCCCGTGGCCATGGCATTTGTTGCATGGATCTTTAATCAGCGTACCGCGTCCCTGACAGTGCGGGCAGGTCTGCTGTACCGCAAAGAAGCCCTGACGCATCTGCACCTGGCCTGCGCCATGACAGGTCGGACAGGTCTGCGGCTTGCTGCCGGCCTTGGCGCCGCTGCCGTGACAGACGTCGCACTCTTCCAGCGTTGGAATACGGATCTCTTTGGTGACGCCACGCACCGCTTCTTCCAGCGTCAGCTCCATGTTGTAACGGAGATCGGCGCCGCGCGCCGCGCGCTGACGGCCACGTCCGCCGCCAAAGATATCGCCGAAGACATCACCAAAGATATCGCTGAAATCCGCACCGCCGCCAAAACCGCCGCCGCCGCCCATGCCGCCCTGCTCAAAGGCCGCATGGCCATACTGATCGTAGGCCGCACGCTTCTGGGCATCAGTCAGGATTTCATACGCTTCTTTGATTTCTTTAAACTTTGCTTCGGCCTCTTTATCACCCTGATTGCGGTCCGGGTGATACTTCATGGCCAGGCGCTTGTAAGCCTTTTTGATTTCACGCTCTTCCGCTGTTTTGGAGACGCCTAAAATCTCGTAGTAATCTTGCTTTGCCATCGGTGTTTTTCAGCCCCTTAACATGCGTGCACGGGCGGAGAGGAAACCTCTTCGCCCGTGCCAGTGTTTTACCCGTTCAAAGGGCGATTATTTTTTATCTTTCACTTCTTCGAACTCAGCGTCGACAACATCGTCGTCTTTCGCGTTGCTCGCCTGAGCGTCAGCGGAACCCGCCTGCTGCTGAGCGTGCTGCTGCTGAGCAATTTCCATCAGCTTCTGAGAAGCCTGCGCCAGCGCCTGCATTTTCGCTTCGATGTCCGCTTTGTCTTCGCCTTTCAGGGAAGTTTCCAGCGCAGTCAGCGCAGACTCGATAGCCGTTTTGTCATCAGCCGGCAGTTTGTCGCCTGCTTCTTCAACCTGCTTGCGAGTGCTGTGCAGCAGATGGTCGCCCTGGTTACGGGTCTGTACCAGCTCTTCGAACTTACGGTCAGATTCGGCGTTAGCTTCTGCTTCGCGAACCATTTTCTGAATTTCTTCTTCATTCAGACCGGAAGACGCCTTGATGGTGATCTTCTGCTCTTTACCGCTGTTTTTGTCTTTCGCGGAAACGTGCAGGATACCGTCAGCATCGATGTCGAAGGTGACTTCGATCTGCGGCATACCGCGCGGCGCCGGGTTAATACCATCCAGGTTGAACTGACCCAGTGATTTGTTATCGGACGCGCGTTTACGCTCACCCTGCAGCACATGGATGGTTACCGCAGACTGGTTGTCTTCTGCGGTAGAGAACACCTGGCTGTGTTTCGTCGGGATAGTGGTGTTTTTGTTGATAAGCGCTGTCATCACGCCGCCCATGGTTTCGATACCCAGCGACAGCGGGGTAACGTCCAGCAGCAGAACGTCTTTAACTTCACCCGTCAGTACACCACCCTGAACCGCTGCGCCGATCGCCACAGCTTCATCCGGGTTAACGTCTTTACGCGGCTCTTTACCGAAGAACTCAGCCACTTTCTTCTGCACCATCGGCATACGAGTCTGACCACCAACGAGGATAACGTCGTTGATATCGGAAACGGACAGACCGGCATCCTGCAGGGCCACTTTCAGCGGTTCGATGGAACGGTTAACCAGATCTTCTACCAGGCTTTCCAGTTTCGCGCGAGTCACTTTGATGTTCATGTGTTTCGGACCGGTCGCATCTGCAGTGATATACGGCAGGTTAACGTCGGTCTGCTGAGCAGAAGACAGTTCGATCTTCGCTTTCTCAGCGGCTTCTTTCAGGCGCTGCATGGCCAGCGGGTCGTTACGCAGGTCAATGCCCTGATCTTTCTTGAACTCATCAACGAGGTAGTTGATCAGACGCGTATCGAAGTCTTCACCGCCCAGGTGGGTATCACCATTGGTCGCCAGTACTTCGAAGGTTTTTTCGCCGTCAACTTCGTCGATTTCGATAATAGAGATATCGAAAGTACCACCGCCGAGGTCGTATACCGCGATAGTGCGGTTACCGACTTCTTTATCCAGACCGTAAGCCAGCGCAGCCGCGGTCGGTTCGTTGATGATACGTTTGACTTCCAGACCGGCGATACGGCCGGCATCTTTGGTTGCCTGACGCTGCGCATCGTTGAAGTAAGCCGGTACGGTGATAACCGCTTCAGTTACCGGTTCACCCAGGTAATCTTCAGCCGTTTTCTTCATTTTTTTCAGCACTTCAGCAGAGATCTGCGGCGGTGCAGTTTTGGTGCCTTTCACATCCAGCCATGCGTCGCCATTGTCTGCGGCAACAATTTTGTATGGCATGATAGAAACGTCACGCTGAACTTCTTCGTCCTGGAAGCGGCGGCCAATCAGGCGTTTAATCGCAAACAGGGTGTTTTGCGGGTTTGTCACTGCCTGACGTTTAGCCGGCTGACCAACCAGAGTTTCACCATCCTGGGTATAGGCAATGATAGAAGGCGTGGTGCGATCGCCTTCGGCGTTCTCCAGCACGCGTGCAGTAGTGCCATCCATAATCGCTACACAAGAGTTGGTAGTACCCAGGTCGATACCAATAATTTTACCCATCTAAACGTCTCCACTAAAAATTCGATCAACATGTGGTTGTGAACCTGTAATAAGGGCGAAACGTGCGGTTTCAACTGCCCAGACATCATTTTTTTTCAGGTTCTTCACTGCGGTTGACTACAAGATGGGGTCGCCCACCCCGGCATCAAGGGGCAAGCCTAAAAATTTTTTGCACCGGGCCCCGACCTGAGTCGTGAAAAGCGTCCCGAGCGACATTGTCAGGCGCCAAAAGAGGCAGCGAAATGCATATATAAATGATGAATGTAAAAACAAAATATATTCATAATATCATTGACATAACCCGCAATACTTGCGCGCTAATGGCCCCACGCCCCTGGTGATAATATCCCTCGCCGTCGCACTTTACTTATTCAGGGGACAGATTGATGAAACCACTATTCCGGATTTCCGCGGGGCTTATCCTCGGCTTATCGTTTATCACCTCGGCGGCCGCCAATGACCATAAAATCCTCGGTGTGGTAGCCATGCCGCGCAATGAAACCAACGACCTGACGCTGAAACTCCCGGTCTGTCGGGTCGTCAAACGCATTCAGCTCAGCGCCGAGCGCGGCGATGTACAGCTCTCCGGGGCGACGGTCTACTTTAAGGCCAGCCGCGGCGCCAGCCATACGCTGAACGTCCCCGCCGGGATAAAAGAGGGCAGCACCTCCGGCTGGATCAACATCAATAGCGATAACGACAGCAAACGCTGTGTGAAGAAAATCGCCTTCTCCGGCCACACGGTCCACTCCTCAGATATGGCCTCATTAAAAATTATCGGCGACGACTAACCTCGTTATCCTGAGGAGGGATGATTTATGCATATTAACTATCTGGCAGATGACGATCTGGCCTTTCTTCCTGAGTGCAGCGAGGCGCATCTGGAAGCTTTTACCCGTATTCTGACCCACGGCGAAAACGGCAAACCCCGCCTCTCCAGCACGCTGCTGCGCAACGAGACCTTTTTAGCAATGGAGGGCCACCCTGAACGCTATCGCCGCAACTGGCAGCTGATTGCCGGAGAGCTACAGCATTTTGGCGGCGACAGCATCGCCAACACCCTACGCCGCCACGGCAAATTTTATCGCGCGATCCTGCTGGATGTGTGTAAACGGCTGAAGGCGAAGGTCGACAAACAGATGACGACGCCGCAGATCGAACAGCAGTTACTGGAACATTTCCTGCAGCACAGCTGGAATAAGCTGGATGCGGAGCAAAAGGCACAATTTCTTGCCGCGGTGGATTGCCGGAGCCATGAGCTGGAAAATCTGTTGCCCCATCTGCTGAGGCACCGCAAGCTAAGCGAAGGGGTCGCCCTGTTGCTGGACGAGCGCTTAACCGCCATTCTGCGCACCCATGCCGCCGTAAGCGTTATTGGTCATGGTCTGGTGCGCGGCGCCGGGCTGGGCGGGCCGCTCGGCGCCGCGCTGAACAGCGTCAAAGCGGTGAGCGGCAGCGCTTACCGGGTCACCATCCCTGCGGTCCTGCATATTGCCTGTTTACGGCAAATGATCCAGCCGCCGTCGGGCGCAACAGAAATTGGTGAAAAATACCCCGCCAGATCATAGACAGCCCTTCAGCGCCTCATTATTATGCCGCGCCCCGCCGCCAAGTCGCGGGGTAATGCTTCCCTTTTAATGATAATTTTGAGGAATTATGGGCAACACTAAGTTGGCTAATCCGGCACCGCTGGGCCTTATGGGCTTCGGCATGACCACTATTCTGCTTAACCTGGCGAATAGCGGCCTGTTCGCATTCGATGTAGCTATCCTGGCGATGGGCATTTTTTACGGCGGCATTGCGCAAATTTTTGCCGGCCTGCTTGAATACAAGAAAGGCAACACCTTTGGCTTAACCGCTTTTACCTCCTACGGCAGCTTCTGGCTGACGCTGGTGGCTATCCTCCTGATGCCGAAAATGGGTCTGGCGGAAGCGCCTAACGCGCACTTCCTCGGCATGTACCTCGGCCTGTGGGGCGTCTTTACCCTGTTTATGTTCTTTGGCACCCTGAAAGCAGCCCGCATGCTGCAGTTTGTCTTCCTGAGCCTGACCGTGTTGTTCGCGCTGCTGGCGATTGGTCATCTGGTGGATAACGAAGGCATTGTGAAAGTCGCTGGCTGGGTCGGCCTGGTTTGTGGCGCCAGCGCTATTTACCTGGCGATGGGTGAAGTGCTGAACGAGCAGTTCGGCCGCACCGTGCTGCCGATCGGCGAACCACGTTAATCGTCCGCCGCCGTCCTGTCACAGGGCGGCGGCAGGTCATCATCGGTAGACCAGACTCAACGCTGCAGTTCCCCTTCCGGCAATCCCGCCGACGCCGTCATCCCCTGACGCAGCCAGATACCTAATCCTAGCCCCATCAGCGAGAGGGCCAGCACATACCAGGCTGGCGCCATCGGCGACACGCCCATCAGCATGGTGACCGCAATCGGCGTCAGGCCGCCAAAGATCGCGTACGACAGGTTGTAGGAAAATGAGATGCCGGTGAAGCGCACTTCAGCCGGAAAGGCCCGCACCATGACATAAGGCACCGCCCCTACCACCCCGACGCAGAGCCCCACCGTGCCGTAGAGCAGAAACAGCCGCTGCGGGCTGGCGCCGGACAGGTGGTAAAATGCCCAGCTGGCAACCGCCAGCAGCAGGCTGCCGACGATGAAAGTCCGGCTGGCGCCAAAGCGATCCGCCGCCAGCCCGGCGAGCAGACAGCCGATGCACAACATAATCGTGGCGATGCTATTAGCCTGCAGGGTAATCGCCGGCGCAAAGCCATAGTGTTTCTGCAACCAGACCGGCGACATCAGGATCACCACCACCACGCCCGCCGACAGCAGCCAGGTCAGCAGCATAGAGACCACCACCGCCTTCTGGTGCTTGAGCGCCACCGCTTTTACCGGCAGCTCCTGCGCCAGCGCTTTACGCTGCTGCATCTCAAGAAAAATCGGCGTCTCCTGCAGCCAGCGACGCAGATACATCGCAATCAGACCAAATACACCGCCCAGCAGAAAGGGGATCCGCCAGCCGCCGTCGTGGATCCCCTGCGGCGTCAGGCTGGTGTTGATAAGCGTCGCCACCACCGACCCCAACAGAATGCCAACCGTCAGGCCGGCCGTCAGCGTACCGCAGGCGATACCAATGCGTTTTTCCGGGACATGCTCAGCGACAAACACCCAGGCGCCAGGAACCTCGCCGCCGATTGCCGCCCCCTGCAGAATACGCATCAGCAGCAACAGCAACGGCGCAGCAATGCCCACCGAGCTATAGGTCGGCAGCAGGCCAATCGCCAGGGTCGGCAACGCCATCAGCAGGATGCTGAGGGTGAACATTTTCTTGCGTCCCACCAGATCGCCAAAGTGGGCCATGATGATCCCTCCCAGCGGGCGCGCCAGATAACCAGCGGCGAAAATGCCAAAGGTCTGCACCTGGCGCAGCCATTCCGGAATATCAGCGGGGAAGAAGAGTTCGCCGACGACGGCGGCGAAGAAAACGAAGATGATAAAGTCATAAAACTCCAGCGCGCCGCCAAGGGCGGCCAGCGTCAGCGTTTTATAATCCTGGCGGTTGAGCGGTCGGTTTGCATATGACATAACGCGATTTCATCCTGAGGTGTGCAGCGTGTTTTATAGCGTGTAAAGTAAACAGCACTATATCGTAAATAAAACGGCACACCATCAGCGATGCAGGTTATGTCACAAATGCATCAAATTCAGGATAAAGTTTCGCGCCTGGCGCTCTTTGGACGAAATGCTTCTACCACACGGCCATCAGTTTCGACATAAGGGCCCTCGAGCAACTGTACACAATAAGGTACACTTGCAAAAATACCGTGCACCAGAACCTTGCCGTCAGCATCTTTTACCCCTTCGAGGGTTTCCTGAATCGCTTTCGGTTGTCCGGGAAGGTTAAGGATCAGCGCCTGCTTGCGGATCACCCCGACCTGCCGGGAAAGGATAGCCGTCGGCACAAAGTGTAGGCTAACCTGGCGCATTTGCTCGCCGAAGCCCGGCATCTCGCGATCGGCAATCGCCAGCGTTGCGTCAGGCGTCACATCGCGACGCGCAGGGCCGGTTCCGCCGGTGGTCAGCACCAGATGGCACCCCATCTCGTCAACCAGTTCGCACAGCGTTTGCTCAATGATCACCTGCTCATCCGGAATCAGGCGGGTTTGCAGTTCGAAAGGGGTGGTGAGGGCACGCGCCAGCCACTCTTCCAGTGCCGGGATGCCTTTATCCTGATAGACGCCGCTGGAGGCGCGATCGGAGATGGAAACTAAGCCGATTCGTAAGGTATTCATGGTTATTCCGTTCAAACTGTGGCGTTAAACGAAATGATACACTGCCGGAGACGGGACAGACAGTGTAATGTGGCCGACGGGCGTCGGCCACCTGCGGGATTACAGCAGTTCGCCGATCATTTTTTCCAGTTTTTCCTGGTCGATCGCAAACTTACGGATACCTTCCGCCAGTTTGTCTACCGCCATCGGATCCTGGTTATGCTGCCACAGGAATTCAGATTCGGTAATACGTTCCGGACGCGCTTTCACTTCACCGGTATAAACCAGTTTACGCTCAATCGCGCCTTCGCTTTCAGACAGCTCTTTCAGCAGCGCCGGAGCGATGGTCAGGCGGTCACAGCCGGCCAGTTCCAGGATTTCGCCAACGTTACGGAAGCTGGCGCCCATCACTACGGTTTCATAGCCGTGCTGCTTGTAGTATTCGTAGATTTCGCTAACGGAAACCACGCCCGGATCTTCTGCCGGCGCGTACTCTTTCTTGTCGGTGTTCGCTTTGTACCAGTCGAGGATACGGCCCACAAACGGCGAAATCAGGAAGACGCCCGCTTCGGCGCAAGCGCGAGCCTGAGCGAAGGAGAACAGCAGCGTCAGGTTACAGTTGATGCCTTCTTTTTCCAGCTGTTCAGCAGCGCGAATGCCCTGCCAGGTGGAAGCCAGCTTGATAAGAATACGATCGTTGCTGATGCCCGCGTCGTTATACAGCTTGATGATGCGCTTGGCTTTCGCGATAGACGCTTCAGTGTCATAGGAGAGGCGTGCATCCACTTCGGTAGAAATGCGGCCCGGGATCAGCTTCAGGATTTCGAGACCGATGTTCACCGCCAGCTTGTCGGAAGCATCGAGGATCTGCTGCGCGCGATCGCTGCTCTGGCTACGTGCCCAGGCCACAGCGTCGTCAATCAGCTTACGGTACTCAGGGATCTGAGCCGCGCCGAGAATCAGGGAAGGGTTAGTGGTGGCATCCTGAGGCTGATACAGCTTCATTGCCGCAATATCTCCGGTGTCAGCGACGACAGTGGTGTACTGACGCAGAGAAGTTAATTTATCCGTCATGATATATTTCTCTTAAACAGCAGTTAAGGGGATGTAACCGGTCTGCCCAGATGATAACACGCTGCCGGGTCAGCGCAACCGCCGACGAGAGAAGAGCGCAGAGTGTGATAAACTGCGCCGCTTAATTTGCTGAAAGCGAAAGGATTGTCACTTAATTGGTAACGCTTACACAAGCGTACCGGCATGGACAAGAGGATGTTTAATGCCTGATTTTCTCTCATTTATCAATGAAATACTCTGGGGCTCAGTGATGATTTATCTGTTACTGGGCGCGGGTATCTGGTTTAGCTGGCAAACCCGGGGTATTCAGTTCCGCTACGTGCGCAAATTCGGCCGCAGTCTGAAAAAAAGCCTGCACCCGCAGCCGGGTGGTTTAACGTCCTTCCAGGCGCTCTGTACCAGTCTTGCCGCCCGGGTCGGCAGCGGCAACCTTGCCGGGGTGACGCTGGCGATCGCCGCCGGCGGGCCTGGAGCCGTATTCTGGATGTGGGTTTCCGCCCTGCTCGGCATGGCCAGCAGCTTCGCTGAGTGTTCCCTTGCCCAGCTATACAAAGAGCGCGACAGCCAGGGGCAGTTTCGCGGTGGCCCGGCGTGGTATATGGCGCGCGGCCTCGGCATGCGCTGGATGGGCGTTCTGTTTTCGATCCTCCTGCTGCTGGCCTATGGATTTATCTTCAACACCGTGCAGGCTAACTCGGTGGCCCATGCCCTGCACTATGCGTTCGATCTGCCGGCGGCAGTCAGCGGCGGCGTGCTGGCCATTTTCGTTTTCCTGGCCATTCTCCGTGGCCTGCGCGGCGTGGCGCGCCTGATGCAGTGGCTGGTGCCCGTCATGGCGCTGCTGTGGATCGCCACCAGCTTGCTCATCGGCCTGTGGCACATCACCGCCCTGCCGACCATTTTTGCCACCATCTTTCGCTGCGCCTTCGGCTGGCAGGAAGCTGCCGCCGGCGCGGTGGGCTACTCCATCAGCCAGGCGCTGACCAGCGGCTTCCAGCGCGGCATGTTCTCCAATGAAGCAGGGATGGGTTCTTCGCCTAACGCCGCCGCGGCCGCCGCCTCCTGGCCGCCGCATCCGGCAGCGCAGGGGATCGTACAGATGATTGGCGTGTTTATCGATACCATCGTGATCTGTACTGCCAGCGCGATTATCGTCATGCTGGCGCCGCGCCCCGACAATGAATATACGCTCAATGGTATTCAGGACTTGCAACACGCAATGAGCGTGCTGATCGGCGGCTGGGGAGCGGATTTTATCGCCCTCATCGTGCTGCTGTTCGCCTTTAGCTCTATCGTGGCCAACTACGTGTATGCAGAAAATAATCTGGTCTTTCTGCGTCTGGACAAGCCGCGCTATATCTGGGCGCTGCGTATACTCACCGTCCTGATGGTGCTGCTGGGAACCCTGGTTAGCCTGCCCGTCGTCTGGCAGAGTGCGGATATCATCATGGCGATGATGGCGATGACCAACCTGACAGCCATCCTGCTGCTCTCCCCGACGGTGCGGATTATCGCCAGCGATTATCTGCGCCAGCGGCGGCTGGGCATCCAGCCCACTTTCGATGCGGCCCGCTACCCGGATATTCACCAGCAGCTGGCCCCGGGCGCCTGGAATGAACTGCCGCGCGAATAGCGCGGCAATCGCAGCTATCGATCCCACCATGCACTTTTTTTGTTAAAATTCGTCGAAATTACCTGCAAGGACTGGATATGCTGATTCTGATTTCACCTGCTAAAACGCTCGATTATCAAAGCCCGCTGGCAACGACTCGCTATACCCAGCCCGAACTCCTCGAGTATTCTCAACAGCTTATCGGCATCGCCCGTCATCTGACCGCGCCACAAATCGGTAAGCTGATGAGTATAAGCGACAAGCTAGCGGATCTTAACGCCACCCGCTTCCACGACTGGCATCCTGACTTTACGCCGCAAAATGCCCGTCAGGCGATCCTCGCGTTCAAGGGCGATGTCTACACCGGCCTACAGGCAGAAACGCTCACCGAGGACGACTTTGACTTCGCCCAGCGACACCTGCGCATGCTCTCCGGCCTGTATGGCGTGCTGCGCCCGCTGGACCTGATGCAGCCCTACCGCCTGGAGATGGGGATCCGTCTGGAAAACCCGCGCGGCAAAGATCTGTACCAGTTCTGGGGCGATACCATTACCGAGAAGCTGAATCAGGCACTGCAGGCCCAGGGTGACGATATCGTCATCAACCTGGCTTCCGATGAGTATTTTAAATCGGTGAAAACGCAAAAACTGCAGGGCCAGCTGATCAAGCCGGTGTTCCTCGATGAGAAAAACGGTAAATTCAAAGTGATCAGCTTCTATGCAAAAAAAGCGCGCGGTCTGATGAGTCGCTACATTATCGAAAATCGCTTAACCCAGCCGGAGCAGCTCAAGGCATTTAGTAGCGAAGGCTATTTCTTTGATGCGGACGCGTCGGAGAAAGGTGAAATGGTGTTTAAACGCCACGAGCAGTAAGCCTGAATGCCCCCAGCCTCGGGCCGGGGGCAAGAATAATCAGTCGTCGTGGTGATGCCGCTCGTGCCCATGGCCATGATGACCTTGATCGTCATCGTCGTCACGATCGTGGTGGCGATAATCATCATGCGGACGCCAGCGATCATCGCGCCAGTCGTAATGTTGAGCCCACCAGTCACGATCGCGCCAATGATCGCCATCCCAGTAATGCCCATAATCATCGCGATCGCCGATTTGCAGTTTCACCGCCGGGATCAGGGTGATTTCGTCAGCATGAACCAACGCAGGAGCGACCAGCAGCATAGAAAGTGCCAGCAAAACAGGTTTCAGCGTTGTCATAAGTTACCTCTTCTCTCCGTCCCCATTATGGGTCGATAACAAAATATTAACGCTACAAAACTATTCTGTTTATTCTCTGCAATCTGAATCTAGAGTCCGCCGCATTTATTGCTCGTCTGTACACAATATCTCCATTTTCGAGCGAAAAAAAACCGGGCACGAGGCCCGGTTTAGCAGAGAGCTGAACGACAATACTAGCCCATCATCAGCTTACGCAGCGCGGCGAAATCCGCCGGCAGATTGTGGGACAGCAGCGGCAGATCGGCGCGGTCGGCCAGCTCTTTCGGCAGCGGCAGGGTCTCCTGCAGGATCTCTTCCACGCTCTCTTTGAATTTCGCCGGATGCGCGGTGCCGAGGAACAGGCCGTACTCTCCCGGCTGCAGCTGATCGCGCAGCGCGCGCCAGGCAATCGCCGCGTGCGGCTCAGAGATGTAGCCGATGGCCTTCAGCTCACGCATCGCTGCTTTGGTGGTCTCATCATCGACCGCAGCATACCCCAGCTCGCTCAGTTGCCAGATTTTACGGCGGAACAGCTCTTCGACGCGTGGCCAGTTGTTCGGCTGGCTGACATCCATGGCGTTGGACAGCGTCGCCTGGGTGGCTTTTGGCGCCCACTCACCGCCCTGCAGATAACGGGGAACGGTGTCGTTCGCGTTGGTAGCGGCAATAAAGCGCTTAATCGGCAGCCCCAGCGACTTGGCCAGCAGACCGGCGGTTAGATCGCCGAAGTTACCGCTTGGTACGGAAATTACCAGTTGATTGCGGGCTTCCTGCGGCAGCTGCGCCGCCGCTTCGAAGTAGTAGCAGATCTGCGCCAGCAGGCGGCTGATATTGATGGAGTTAGCCGAGTTGAGCCCCAGCGCGACCTTCAGCTCTTCATCGTCAAACGCCTGCTTCACCAGCGCCTGGCAGGCATCGAAGTCGCCGTCAATCGCCACGGTTTCAATGTTGCCGCCGAGAGTACAGAACAGTTTCTCCTGCAGCGGACTGATCTTACCGCGCGGATAGAGGATCACGACCTTAACGTTCGGCAGACCGTAGAAGGCATGCGCCACCGCCGCCCCGGTGTCGCCAGAGGTTGCAGTCAGTATGGTGACCGGCTTATCACCGGCTATATGGGTCAGCATTTGCGCCATAAAGCGGCCGCCGAAATCCTTGAACGCCAGCGTGGGGCCATGGAACAGCTCCAGACAGCCGACATCATCCTGAACCTTGCTTACCGGTGCCGGAAACGCAAACGCCGCGCCGACCCGTTGCTGCAGAACATCTTGTGGGATCTCATCGCCGATAAAGGCCGATAAAATTTTGGCGCTGCGGGTGACAAAATCCTGCGCCAGCATGTCGTCGATTTCTGTCAGGCTGAATTCCGGCAGATCGTGCGGAAAGAACAGGCCCTGATGTTTGCCAAGTCCCTGGGTGACGGCCTGCGCAAAGCTGACCTGCTCGTTATGATCTTTTAAGTTATACAGTTTCATTGGTTATCCCACTACGCGTGCGCCCGCCGTGTCCAGCCGGCAAATATGAACAAAGCCTTCCTGATTCTGCAGATAGTGCGCGCCAAGCCAGTCGGCGACGCGCTGTGCGGTGTCCGGTTTATCACACAACGCAAACAGCGTCGGGCCAGAGCCGGAGATGCCGCAAGCCTGCGCACCGATCTCCATTGTCGCCTGGCGCGCTTCGCTAAAGCCCGGCAACAGTTTGGTACGGTACGGTTCGGCAATGACATCTTTCATCAATTTTGCCGCCAGCTGCGGCTGGCGGGTGTAGCAGGCATGAATAAAGCCCGCGAGGTGGCGACCATGGGCGATACAATCCTGGCGGCGGTATTGTGCCGGCAGAATCGCCCGCGCTTCGGCGGTGGATACTTTAATCCCCGGATAGGCCAACACCCACAGCCACTCATCAAACCCCGGCACCTGCTGGCTGATAATCCCGTTATCTTCGATCATCAACTGCATGCCGCCAAGATAGCACGGCGCCACGTTATCGTAGTGAATGCTGCCGGAGATACGCCCTTCCATCTCCCCCATCAGCGCCAGCATCCGCGTCTCGTTGAGCGGCTTACCGCAGAACTCGTTCATGGCCACCAGCGCGGCGACCACCGAGCAGGCGCTGGAGCCGAGCCCGGAGCCGATCGGCATGTTTTTTTCCAGGGTCATCGTCACCGGTACCGTCTTACCGATCTCCCGGCAAAAGCTTTCCCAGCACTGATAAACAATGTTTTCCTGCGGCGCCGTCGGCAGCTTACTGGCGAAGCGTCCCAGATTGTGCAGACTGAATTGCTCCGCCGCTTCAACTGTGACGTTATCGCCCAGCAGCGTGCCATCCACCGGCGTGACCGCCGCGCCCAACACATCAAACCCGACGCTCATATTGGCACTGGAAGCCGGGGCATATACTTTGACCATCTTAAACTCCTAACTTCCAGGACAAGGTGCGCAGCAGGTCGGCAAATACGCCGGCCGCCGTGACGTCGTTCCCGGCACCATAGCCGCGCAGCACCAGCGGCAGTGGCTGATAATAGTGGCTGTAAAAGGCCAGCGCGTTCTCACCATTTTTGACTTTGAATAACGGATCGTTGCCGTCAACGGCGGCAATTTTCACGCGGCAGGTACCATCCTCTTCGATGTTACCGACGTAGCGCAAGACTTTACCTTCATCACGTGCCTTAGCAACCCGCGAGGCAAACCCATCGTCCAGCGAGGGCAGACGGGCCATAAAGGTGCCGACGTCGCCGCTGGCGTCGAAGTCCGCCGGCAGCGCCGACTCCACGATAATGTCCGACAGCTCCAGTTCACGCCCGGTCTCACGGGCCAGAATCAACAGCTTACGCGCGACATCCACCCCGGATAAATCGTCGCGCGGATCCGGCTCGGTATACCCCATCTCACGGGCCAGCGCCGTCGCGGCTGAGAAACTCACCCCCTCGTCCAGCTTGCCGAAGATAAAGGACAGAGAGCCGGAAAGGATCCCGGAGAAGTGGCGCAGCTCATCGCCGGCGTTGAGCAGGTTCTGCAGGTTCTCAATCACCGGCAGGCCAGCGCCAACGTTAGTGTCATAGAGGAACTTGCGGCGCGAGCTGCTGGCCGCATGGCGCAACTGGTGATAGTAATCCAGCGAAGAGGTATTGGCCTTTTTGTTCGGCGTCACCACATGGAAACCTTCGCGCAGGAAGTCGGCGTACTGATCGGCGACCGCCTGGCTGGAGGTACAGTCGACGATCACCGGATTGAGCAGGTGGTACTCTTTCACCAGACGGATCAGGCGGCCAAGATTAAACGGCTCTTTCGCCTCCGCCAGCGCTTCACTCCAGTTCTCCAGATTCAGGCCATGAACGCTGGTCAGCAGCGCCTGAGAATTGGCTACACCGCAAACGCGCAGATCGATATGTTTGTTCTTCAGCCACCCCTGCTGGCGCTTGATCTGCTCCAGCAGCGCGCCGCCGACGCCGCCGACGCCGATGACGAATACTTCAATCACCTGGTCGGTGTTGAACAGCATCTGATGGGTCACGCGCACGCCGGTGGTGGCGTCGTCATTGCTGACTACCACCGAAATAGAGCGCTCGGAAGAGCCCTGGGCAATCGCCACGATATTGATATTGGCGCGGGCCAGCGCTGCAAAAAATTTCGCCGAGATACCGCGCAAGGTACGCATCCCGTCGCCCACCACGGAGATGATGGCCAGACGCTCCATAATGGCCAGCGGCTCCAGCAGCCCCTCTTTCAGCTCGAGATAAAACTCATCTTCCATCGCCCGTTTGGCACGAGCGCAATCGCTCTGCGGCACGCAGAAACTGATGCTGTACTCCGAAGAGGATTGGGTGATCAATACCACCGAGATGCCAGCGCGGGACATGGTGGCGAAGACGCGGGCCGCCATACCGACCATCCCTTTCATCCCCGGACCGGAGACGTTGAACATCGCCATATTGTTGAGGTTAGAGATGCCTTTCACCGGCAGATCGTCTTCATCGCGACTGGCGCCAATGAGCGTTCCCGGCGCCTGCGGGTTGCCGGTATTTTTGATCAGGCATGGGATCTGAAACTGAGCGATAGGGGCAATGGTGCGCGGATGCAGCACTTTCGCGCCAAAGTAGGAGAGCTCCATCGCCTCCTGATAAGACATTGATTTCAGCAGACGCGCATCTGGCACCTGGCGCGGATCGCAGGTATACACCCCGTCGACATCGGTCCAGATTTCGCAACAGTCCGCGCGCAGGCAGGCGGCCAGTACCGCAGCCGAATAGTCGGAGCCGTTACGCCCCAGCACCACCAGTTCGCCCTTCTCATTGCCAGCGGTAAATCCGGCCATCAGGATCATATGGTCTGCCGGGATCTGGCTGGCGGCAATGCGGCGGGTGGATTCGGCGATATCGACCGTGGATTCCAGATAGTGGCCCACCGCGAGCAGTTTTTCGACCGGGTTAATCACACTGACTTTATGACCACGGGCTTCCAGCAGACCCGCCATGATGGCGATGGAGAGCTTTTCGCCACGGCAGATCAGCGCGGCGTTCACTCCGTCCGGGCACTGGCCCAGCAGGCTGATGCCGTGCAGGACATGCTTAATCTGAGCAAATTCCTGCTCAACGAAGGCTTTCAGCTGGGCAAGCGGGAAAGCGGGCTGGGCATCGGCAAGGCCCTGAAGAAGTTCGGCAAAAATGCGTTCAGCGTCGGTAATATTCGGGAGGGCATCCTGGCCACCGATCGTTTTTTCAATCATCGCCACCAGATGGTTGGTGATCTTCGCCGGGGCAGACAGTACGGTCGCTACCTGCCCCTGCCTGGCATTACTCTCCAGAATATCGGCAACCCGCAGAAAACGTTCCGCATTTGCCACTGATGTACCGCCGAACTTCAACACTCGCATGGTTCTTACCCCTTGATCTCTTGTCAAAAAAAAAGCCCGCACTGTTCAGGTGCGGGCTTTTTTCTGTGTTTCCTGTACGCGTCAGCCCGCACCGTTACCTGTGGTAATGGTGGTGGTGATAATGGTGGTAATCATGCCGATGCGATTCATGGATGTTGTGTACTCTGTATTTTTATCTGTCTGTGTGTCCTGCCTATATTGGTTAAAGTATCTGCCTTCTTAAGTCAATGAATTTCTCAATTAACCCTATTTCAGCCAGCTTGCGTATTGCGCCGTCACGGCAAGAAAAAACATCCAGATCGGCGGAACCCGACCCTCAAAAACAGCACAGATAACCATAATTAAAAAATATTACAGAGCTTTATTCTGGGAGGTTTTTTTCAATATCATGCAGCAATCGATGCAACATTGCCGTGTCACGCTGCTGCAGCAGCCCCATTCGTTGCGCCAGCCAGTCGACCAGTTTGGCATCCTCCTCCACGCCTAAACGCGAAAGTAATGCCTCGGTGCGGACGCGTAACGCCTGCAGCTGATGATGGTCTGCGGCGGCGGCGGTGGGCGCCGTTTGTTGCATAAGCGATGCTAATTGATAACAGTAGACCATCACCGACTGGCCGAGATTCAGCGACGGATAATCCGCCACCATCGGCACGCCGGTGAGCACATCGGCCAGGGCCAGCTCCTCGTTGCTCAACCCGGAGTCTTCACGGCCAAATACCAGCGCCGCATGCGTCATCCACTGCGCCTTCTCCTCCAGCAGAGGTAACAGCTGCTGCGGCGTGGCGTAATAGTGAAACCGCGCGCGACTACGGGCGGTGGTGGCGACGGTAAAATCGACGTCGTGCAGCGCTTCGGCAAGGGTTGGATAGGTGGTGATGCCATCGAGGATGTCGCCTGAGCCATGCGCCACCCAGCGTGCCGCCGGCGCCAGGTGGGCTTCACTGTCCACGATCCGTAGATCGCGAAATCCCATGGTTTTCATCGCTCTGGCGGCGGCGCCGACGTTTTCTGCCCGGGCTGGGGCCACTAAAATGATCGTTAAACGCATTGCAGTTTCTTTCTCTCTCTCAGGCGTTGGCGAAGCGCTGGCCGCACCATTTTACGCGGTGAAAATTTACAAATTTGCAACAAAAATCACTAAAATTGCGTTTGCTTACCCATAAAAAAATCTAAACTGTTCTCAGGAGGCCATGACAAGAAGTATGTTAACAGAACCCATTTATCCATATGATGGGCAATGAAATTTCATCTGAGGCATCGTTCCACGCATTGGATTCACTGTATTTATTAATTTATCCACGCAACTAGTTGAGCTGTGTAAGGATTGTGACTATAAAGAGCATGACGATGCAATGATTTCACAAGACTGTTAACGTGCTACAATTGAACTTGATATATGTCAACGAAGCGTAGTTTTATTGGGTGTTCGGCCTCTCTTAGCCTGTTATGTTGCTGTTAAAATGGTTAGGATGACAGCCGTTTTTGACACCGTCGGGTCCAGAGGGAAAGTACCCACGACCAAGCTAATGATGTTGTTGACGTTGATGGAAAGTGCATCAAGAACGCAATTACGTACTTTAGTCATGTTACGCCGCGCATGTTAATTTGCGACATGCAGCAGGCAGGTCAGGGACTTTGGTACTTCCTGTTTCGATTTAGTTGGCAATTTAGGTAGCAAACATGCAGACCCCGCACATTCTTATCGTTGAAGACGAGTTGGTAACACGCAACACGTTAAAAAGTATTTTCGAAGCAGAAGGTTACGATGTATTCGAAGCGACCGATGGCGCGGAAATGCATCAGATCCTGTCTGAAAATGATATCAACCTGGTGATCATGGATATCAACCTGCCGGGTAAAAATGGTCTTCTGCTGGCGCGCGAGTTGCGTGAGCAGGCTGACGTCGCGCTGATGTTTTTAACCGGCCGCGACAACGAAGTGGATAAGATCCTTGGCCTCGAAATCGGCGCTGACGACTATATCACTAAACCGTTTAACCCGCGTGAACTGACTATCCGCGCGCGCAACCTGCTCTCCCGTACCATGAATCTCGGTACCGTGAGCGAAGAGCGCCGCAGCGTGGAGAGCTACAAGTTCAATGGTTGGGAACTCGATATCAACAGCCGCTCACTGGTGAGCCCGAACGGCGAGCAGTACAAGCTGCCGCGCAGTGAATTCCGCGCGATGCTGCACTTCTGCGAAAACCCGGGCAAAATTCAGTCTCGCGCCGAGCTGCTGAAGAAAATGACCGGTCGTGAGCTGAAGCCGCATGACCGTACCGTTGATGTGACCATTCGTCGGATTCGTAAACACTTCGAGTCTACTCCGGATACCCCGGAAATCATCGCCACTATTCACGGTGAAGGCTACCGTTTCTGTGGCGATCTGCAGGAATAATGCGTTTTATTCCGCAGCCATGATGTGAAAACGGCGCCCCAAGGGCGCCGTTTTTTATGCCGTCACTCTTTCCAGAGGCGCAGCTTGTCATCATCGGCAGTCGGCGGCGGAGGCGCACTGCCTTTCGGTAACGATAACGCATACCAGTCCACCCGGCGGGTCAAAAACATCAGGACGCTCAGCGCCAGCGCCAGTACCCCGGTACCCAGCAGCAGCGCGCTGTCCTCGGAATGCAGCAGCAACCACATCACCCCATCCAGCAGTAGCAGCGCGGCGACAAACAGCAGGCTGTTACGCCATCCCCTGAGCACTGCCTGTAAATAGACCCCGTTCATCACCGCGCCGGACAGGCTGGCCGCCAGCCAGGCGGCGGTAAACCCAACGTGCTCCGAGAGCGCCAGCAGCACCAGGTAAAACAGCACCAGCGACAGGCCCACCAGCAGATACTGCATTGGATGCAGGGGACGATGAGTCAGGCTCTCGAACACGAAAAAGGCCATAAAGGTCAGCCCGATTAACAGGATGGCGTATTTTGTTGCCCGGTCGGTTAGCTGGTACTGGTCGGCAAGCGTCATCACATCGGCACTGAACGCTGGCAGCCGCGACCACGGGATCTCCATATCATCCTTAAAATAGCTCCCCATATCGTTAGCGAACCAGCTGCTTTGCCAGTGGGCGCGATAGCCGGCAGCACTCACTTCCCGTTGCGTTGGCAGGAAGCTGCCGAGAAAGCCGGGATGCGGCCAGTTACTGGTCAACTGCAGCTCGCTGTTACGCCCGATCGGCACCAGTGAAAATTCTCCCGTCCCGTTCAGATCGAGAGAAAAGGCTATCTCAAGCGGCTTGTTGTCCTCCGCCAGCGCAGGCATCGGCATATGAATACCTGCGCCATCGCCACTTATCCCCAGCCCCGGCTCCACGCTTAATACGTTACCGTTGACCTCCGGGGCATGGATGGCGCCAATGCCGCGGGCATCGCCGACGCTCACCACCAGCCGCGGCTGGCCCAGGACAATATTCGATTTTCTCAACGCCGCCAGACGCAGCGGATCAAACGAGGCCTTAATCTGCAGGGCGTTATGCCAGACCTGGCCGCTGTAGATGCCTACCCTCCGCGACTCCACGGTCTGTTTGCCGTTGACCGCCAACGACTCCGGCAGCCAGTAGTACTCCCAGCGCCGCTGATATTCGACCTCTTTTTGGTTCTCCATGCGGGTCAGGGTCTCGGTCACCGGAATGGCGATCAGCGGCCCGGCGAGTTTTTGCGAGCCGCTGGTGCTCTGCTCAATGGCGTCCACCACCTCGCTGCGATAATCCGCCCGCTCATTAATAAGCTCCCTGACCATCATTAGCGGCAAAGATAACAGCACAACACAACCGATTAACGTGGTGATTTTCCAGAATAACGGTGATTTCAACATAGCCTTTCTCCCTATCGTGATGGCCTCCTCACTGTAGGGCGGCTATGTGGGGGGAATTTGAAGCTATGTGAAGGGACGGTGAAGTCGCAGCGTGGCGACCGCACCGCCTTCGGGGCGATTGTGCAGACGAATATCGCCCTGATGCAGGCGCGCCACTTCACGAACGAACGCCAGCCCAAGGCCGCTGCTCTTATGGCCATCTTCGCGCGGCAGCGAGTAGAAGCGTTCAAAAATACACGCCTGCGCATAGTCCGGAATACCACACCCGTTATCGATGACGCTCAGTTGCACCTCTTCATTCCGCTTCTCCACGGCCAGGACGATCTCGCCGCCCTGGGGGGTAAAATCAATCGCGTTGTCGAGCAGGTTACCCAGCGCCTGGGCCAGCAGTTCGCCATCACCATTGACCGTTATCCCGCACGTCTGCCAGCGCAGAGTGATGGCTTTCGTCGCCAGGGCGATGTCGCGCTCCTCCGTAAGGCGTTGGAATAGCGCGTCAACCGATACCGGCTGCCGCCTTATCTCCAGCTGGTTTTCCAGTCGCGCCTGCTGGAGCAATCGCTCTACCAACAGCTGCATCCGGGTGTTCTGCGCGAGGATATTGGCGGTAAACCGCGCCGCTACCTCAGGCGGAGGCCCTTCACGCAGGATCTCCGCCGCACCGCGGATGGCCGCCAGCGGGCTCTTCAGCTCGTGAGTCAGGTCATAGACATAGTTTTCGATGGCATTTTTGCCCTCGAGCTTCACCCGCATGCTCTCCAGGGCCTGCGCCAGCTTGCGCAGTTCGCTGCTGCCCACCTCAGGCAGCGGCAGCGGACGCTCCGCGGTCACCGAATCCGCATAGCGCACCAGCTTGCCGATAGAAAAATTGATCCACCAGACGACGCCGCAGCCAATCAACAGCGCAATGCCCAGCAGGGCGCCACCGGCCCAGAGGATCCGCCGCTCGCTGCGCTTAATGACCGGCGTCATCGCCAGGTTGGGTTTACCGACGCTCAGCACGCCGATAATCCGCCCCTCATCCATCACTGGCGCGGCGATATACATGACTGAGCTGGTTTCATCATGCGGATCGCTGCGTGTACTGCGCGCGCCGTACTGGCCGCGCAAGGTGAGCCAGACGTCGTTCCAGCGCGAATAGTCCTGCCCTGTCGCCTGCCCGCTGGAGTCAAACACCACTTTGCCCCTGGCATCAGTCAGATAGACACGGTACTCATTACGCACCTTTTTAATTCCGCCAATATGAGCGTTGAGAGGCTGCTGGTTGAGCTGTTGAAAGGCCTGGGCCAGCCTGCCCTGCTGCGGGTTTGCCGCCAGCAGGTCTTCACGCGCCAGCGCCGCCAGCAGGGTGGCGGTATCGTTGAGTGTCCCCTCCGTCGCCCGGCGCACGCCCGGCTTCACTTCCTGGACAAAGATCGACAGCACAAACCACGCGGCGATAGCGACGATAAGAAAATAGCCCAGCAGCAGGCGCATGCCAATGCGCATCAGCCACGCCCCAGGCTGTAGCCCATGCCGCGATGGGTATTGATCGGCGTAACCTCAGGATTCACTGCCCGCAGCTTGGCGCGCAGGGTTTTGATATGGGTATCGACGGTACGGTCGAGGCTTTCCCAGGCATCGCTCCACACCAACTCCATCAGTTGCTGACGGGAGAAGACGCGACCGGGCGCATGCAGCAGGGTTTTCAACAGCAGGAATTCGTAGCGCGTCAGGTTCAGCGGCTGGCCGAACCAGCTTATCGACGCCGCCTGCTCATCGAGCACAAACTCGCCGACGCGTACCACCGGTGAAGGCGCGGCAAATTTCTGCAGTCGCCGCAGCACGGTTCGCACCCGCGCGCAGACTTCGCGCGGCGAAAACGGCTTGGCGATATAATCGTCTGCGCCGATTTCCAGCCCAAGCAGCTTATCGACCTCGTCGCTCCGCGCCGTCAGAAACAACACCGGCAGCGCCGGATAACGCGTCAGCAGGCGCCGACAGAGCTCAAAGCCGCTGATATCCGGCAAGCCGACGTCGAGGATGGCGACATCGGGGGCCTGATGCGCCGCCGCCTCCAGCGCGGGCAATCCGCGGCCAAAGACGGTGACCTGGAAGCCCTCCTGCTGCAGCATATAAACCAGGGTATCAGCGATACTCTGTTCATCCTCAACTAACCAAATCCGTGGCTGCTGCATGCGCGCTCCCGTTTATTTATTCCATGGCATGATCGGCACGGCGCTGATGGCGTTCTTCGGCGAGCCATCAACCACTTTATCCGAGTAGGTCAGATAGACCAGCGCATTGCGCTTGGCATCATAGAAGCGAACGACCTGCAGTTTTTTAAACACCAGCGAGGTGCGCTTCTGGAACACCACGTCGCCCTGGCTTTTGCCGTTTTTGATTTTGTCCGTCAGCTCAATCGGCCCAACCTGCTGGCAGGAGATGGCCGCGTCGGAGGTATCTTCCGCCAGCCCCAACCCGCCCTTGATCCCGCCGGTTTTCGCCCGGCTGATATAGCAGGTCACGTTCTGCACATCCGGATCGTCAAAGGCTTCGACGACAATTTTGTGATCCGGCCCTAACCATTTGAAGACCGTATCCACGGAACCAATCTGCTCCGCCTGAGCCATCTGGCAGCCGGCCAGCAGCAGCAGGCCCATCGCAAACTTCTTGTATTTCATATTGTTACCATTATTAAAAAATATAGCTGAGTGATTATCACGCACTTAGCAGAAAAGGTTTATAGATCACAGCTTTACAAAATTATCGTTCAGCTCCACTGACCTTCCGCATTTAAAAGCAAAAAAAACACTGAATGCTAAAACATCAAAAAATGCTATTATCCGCTACTTTAATATCAGGCACCTGTGTTTAAGGATGGGGACATTTTATGGATCAAGCAGGGATTATTCGCGATCTCCTTAGCTGGCTGGAAGGTCACCTGGATCAGCCGCTTTCTCTGGACAATGTGGCGGCGAAGGCAGGTTATTCCAAGTGGCATTTACAGCGAATGTTTAAGGATGTCACCGGCCATGCCATCGGTGCCTATATTCGCGCGCGCCGGTTATCGAAATCTGCTGTCGCATTACGTCTTACCGCCCGTCCAATCCTTGATATTGCGCTTCAGTACCGTTTCGACTCACAGCAGACCTTCACCCGGGCATTTAAAAAGCAGTTCTCGCTGACGCCGGCGCTCTACCGCCGCTCACCGGACTGGAGCTCGTTCGGTATGCGTCCGCCGCTGCGTCTTGGCGAATTCACGCTGCCAAAACATGAATTTGTCGCCCTGCCTACCACTCAGTTGCTCGGCGTCACCCAGAGCTATACCTGTAAGCTCGAGGAAATCTCCGATTTCCGCAATCAGATGCGCGTCCAGTTCTGGCGGGACTTCCTCGGTAATTCGCCGTCGATCCCTCCGGTGCTCTACGGGCTGCATGAGCCGCGTCCGAGCCTGGAGAAAGACGATGAGCAGGAAGTGTTCTATACCACCGCGCTGACGCCGGAGATGGCTAATGGCCATCTGCAGAACGCCCACCCGGTCACCCTGGAGGGCGGCGAGTATGTCATGTTTACGTATGAAGGGCTGGGCACCGGCCTGCAGGAATTCATCCTGACGGTCTACGGCACCTGCATGCCGATGCTAAACCTGACCCGTCGCAAGGGGCTGGATATTGAACGCTTCTACCCTGAGGATGAAAACCGGGATCAGGCTACGCCGATTCAGTTACGCTGCGAGTATCTGATCCCGATTCGTCGTTAACGCTGCAGCTCGTCCATCGCGGGGGCGTCAAGATGCGAGACGTCGCCCGCCGTTTCCACCACCCAGCCGGAAGCCAGCCACGGGCTTTGCTGATAGTCAACGCGCGAGATAGAGCAGTTGCGCAGTCGCAGACGACGCTCAGCGTATGCCGGCAGCCCTAAAATCGTGCTCACCAGGCAGCCCAGCGCCATACCATGACTCACCAGCAGCGGTCGGCTACCGGCCGGTAACTCCAGACAGGATGCCAGCGCCGCATGCATTCGCTCGCTGAGCTCCTGCATCGATTCGCCCTGCGGAATACGACCATCCGGCGTGCCGTTGACCAGCTGGCGACGCCAGCCCTCTTCCTCTTCGCTGAGCGAGTCGATATGGCGCTTCTCCAGCACCCCCATATCCAGCTCGCGCAGACGCGCATCGGCGATCACGCTGCAACCACAGGCTTCGGCGATAATCTCTGCTGTACGGCGGGTTCGCCCCAGATCGCTGGTAATGATATGGGTGATCCCCAGCGTTCTGGCGCGCTCGCCAACCTGCCAGGCCTGGCGCTCACCGTGTGCGGTCAGCGGGCTATCGGACTGACCCTGAATACGTCGCTCGGCGTTCCACTGCGTTTCACCGTGGCGAACAAGGTATACCTGTAACATGCTTTTATTCCGTTCTGAACTCGTCATCAACCAGCTTAGGGCATTACCGCCTGCCCTGAGGGTGATTTAGAGTATACTGCGATGACGTTAGTTTATTCTGAGTTGTTTTGATTATGCACCATGTTGTCTCAGCGACCACTAATCCCGCCAAAATTCAGGCAATTCTGCAGGCTTTTAACGAGATTTTCGGCGAAGGATCCTGCCATATTGAGTCCGTCTCCGTCGAGAGCGGCGTGCCGGAACAGCCCTTCGGCAGCGAGGAAACGCGCGCTGGCGCACGAAATCGTGTCGCCAATGCGCGCCTCGCCCAGCCCGATGCCGATTTCTGGGTGGCCATTGAGGCCGGTATCGACGATGGCAGCACCTTTAGCTGGGTGGTCATTGAAAGCGCTGATCGGCGCGGAGAAGCGCGCTCAGCCACGCTGCCGTTACCTGAGGTTATTCTTGAGCAGGTTCGCGCTGGTGAAGCCCTGGGACCGGTCATGTCGCAGTATACCGGCATCGACCAGATCGGTCGTAAAGAGGGAGCGATTGGGGTTTTCACCGGTGGCAAATTAACCCGCAGCAGCGTTTACCATCAGGCGGTCGTGCTGGCGTTGAGCCCGTTCCATAACGCTATTTATCGCTAGCCAGCAGCGTCTGCTCCAGCCACTGACGCAGTTCGGCCGGCGCTGATTTCAGGCTGTTCGACCCGCGGGTAATGGTCGCAATCCCGGCGCCGAGCTCATTTTTCAGCTCGCGCTGGCTCATCTCGCCACGCAGCAGCTCTTCAATAATGCGCACCCGGGTGCCCAGCGCTTCGCGCTCGTCGGGTGTCAGCATCAGCTGCAGCAATGGCAGATGCAGATCCTCCGTATAGGCCTGCTGCAGCAGCGCCACGAAGCGCAGCCACTCCTGATGACGTTGTTCGGCAACGGCCGCGGAATAAGGAGATTGTTGGGTCATATCGCGCCACCATATTGAGACGGGCAGCTTACGCTGCCCGTCGAATGTACTCTTCAACGAGTACAAAGCATAACATACTTCCCGGCGATCAGTAACGCTGCCGCCACTCCGCATCGCTGAACAGCTTATCCTGCTGGCCCATAAAGTAGCGATAGTAGGCGTCATAGGAGAGGACATTCTTCACGTAGCCGCGGGTTTCCGAGAACGGAATACTCTCGATAAACGCCACCGCATCGATCCGTCCGGCGCTGTTCCCCTGCCAGGTACGAACCCGGCCCGGCCCGGCGTTATAGGCCGCCGAGGCATAGATACGGTTATTGCCGAACTGCTGGTAGACATACTGCAGATAGCTGGTGCCGATATTGATATTGGTTTCCGGATCCAGCAGCTGCGACGGGCCGCTGTAGCCGGGAATGCTGAACATGCTGACGGTATGCGTCGCGGTGCCCGGCATAATCTGCATCAGTCCACTGGCGCCAACCGGCGAGCGCACTTTCGGGTTCCAGGCACTCTCCTGGCGGGCAATCGCCATCGCATAGCTCTGCGGGATATCTTTGCCACTGATGTAACGCGCGAACAGATCGTTATACGCCAGCGGGAAGCGCTCCTCCAGCTGATCCCACAGTTTGCCGGCTATCGTCGCCTGCACGCTCAGATCCCACCAGTGCTGATCAAAAGCGTAACGCGCCAGCTGCGCCTGCTGGGATTTGGTACGGCTGGTGACCAGATTCGCCCATTCGGTGCGCGCGGTGTTATCCATATTCCAGTACATCAGTTCGCGTACCCGAGCCATCTCCGGACCGGAAGCCAGCGCTGGATCGATCGTTCCCGAGGCTTTATCGATGCGGAAGGTATACTCCTCGCCAAGTCGCTGCGCAGCGACCATCGGGTAGAAACCTCGCTGTTGCATCAACGAGCGAAGGATCGCCTGCGCCTCCTCGTCCCTGCCGCGCTCCAGCAGCAGATCCGCTTGCCAGTAGCGCCATTCGTCTTTCTCTTTCGCCTCCATTGGCAGGCGCGCCAGCCAGGTGTTCAGGCCATGGCGATCGCCCGTTCCCAGCGCCATCCGCACGCGCCGCTCCACCAGCGGCGTGGACTGTGAGCGCATGATCGCGTCATCGCGCCAGATAGCCTGCTCTTCGGTCACATCGGTACCCATCAGGCGCCAGGCGACAATATCACGTAACTCCTGAGTCTGATCCTCATTGAGCTGCTGAGCCTGCACCAGCGAAGGGATCATCAGGCGGGCATTTTCCACATCCTGACGGGCGACGCTGGCGAAGGCGACGGCGGCCATCTGGCGGGTAAAGTCGGTCGCTCCGGTGGTGCGGGCGAAGGTCAGGACGCTGTTTGGATCGTTAGCCAGCGCGACGACGGCGGAAGCGATGCTCTGATAGTTGGCGGGCATCTGCTGAGCCAGCGATCTGACCAGCCCGATATTGCCGGCCTTCATCGCCAGGCGGATCCGTTCGAGATAGGCCAGCGGATCCTGCTGTCCGGAGTCGCGCCAGGCGCTGAACAGCGGCTCACAGGCGCCAGGCTGGTTCTTGCCCGTCAGCCACAGCTCTTTCGCCCCGCTCCAGGCTTCCTGCGACTGCCCTACGCTCAGCTTGGCGTAGTAATAGTTGCACTGCGCCTCGGTGCTGGTCGGCTTATCGGGACTAAACGCCAGTAGGCCGCGCCAGTCGCTGCGCCGGGCCAGTTCATTCACAAAGCGCGAACGTAATGAACGCGCCGGGGGCAGCGTCGGATTGGCGTCAATAAAGTTTTTCACTACCAGCGCCGGCTGGTTCATCAGATCGTCGGTGATCTGCCGGTACTGCAAATAGGGATACAGGGGATAAGTGCTTAACGTGGGCATCAGCTGATCGACCACATCCATCTGCCGGCTATCCCACGCCTGCTTAATTTGTGCGTAGCGACTGCGTTGTTCATCCAGTGAATCCGCATGCGCCAGCTGACTCAACGTCAACAGACCAACGCTGGCAGCCAAAAGATGCCACGCTATTTTTTTGGCTTTTTCCACAAGCTCTTCCTCTTTCCGGTGCATTTTCGCAGCATCGTGCCGCTTAAAAGCCCCTGCCGGTTCGACAGGCAGCTTTACTTATGCTAATCAGACAACGCTAAACGCGCCATGTCCTGGACATTTTTTTACGCTTCTGTGAATCCTGTCGCCTCGCTGGGATTAGCGCGCGAAAAAGGCTACACTTCGGCTTTGAACTATCTATCAAAATAGAAAGAGGCGAAGTCCAACGTGGCTCAATTCGTTTATACCATGCATCGTGTCGGCAAAGTGGTCCCGCCGAAACGTCATATTTTGAAAAATATCTCCCTCAGCTTCTTCCCTGGCGCGAAAATCGGTGTGCTCGGTCTGAACGGCGCCGGTAAGTCTACCCTGCTGCGCATCATGGCCGGTATCGACACCGAGATCGAAGGTGAAGCGCGTCCGCAGCCTGGCCTCAAAATCGGCTACCTGCCGCAGGAGCCGCAGCTCAACCCGGAGCACACTGTGCGCGAGTCCGTTGAAGAAGCGGTCGCCGAAGTGGTTAACGCGCTGAAGGGTCTGGACGAAGTCTATGCCAAATACGCCGAGCCGGATGCGGATTTCGATAAGCTTGCCGCCCAGCAAGGTAAGTTCGAAGAGATTATCCAGGCGCACGACGGTCACAACCTGAACGTGCAGCTTGAGCGCGCGGCCGATGCCCTGCGCCTGCCGGACTGGGATGCGAAAATCGCTAATCTTTCCGGTGGTGAACGCCGCCGCGTCGCGCTGTGCCGCCTGCTGCTGGAAAAACCAGACATGCTGCTGCTCGACGAACCGACTAACCACCTGGATGCCGAGTCCGTCGCCTGGCTGGAACGCTTCCTGCACGACTTTGAAGGTACCGTCGTAGCGATTACCCACGACCGTTACTTCCTCGACAACGTCGCCGGCTGGATCCTCGAGCTTGACCGCGGCGAAGGTATTCCATGGGAAGGTAACTACTCCTCCTGGCTGGAGCAGAAAGATCAGCGCCTGGCACAGGAAGCGTCTCAGGAAGCGGCGCGTCGCAAATCTATCGAGAAAGAACTCGAGTGGGTTCGCCAAGGTGCCAAAGGCCGTCAGTCCAAGGGCAAAGCCCGTCTGGCACGCTTTGAAGAGCTTAACAACGTCGAATACCAGAAACGTAACGAAACCAACGAACTGTTCATTCCGCCAGGCGCGCGTCTGGGCGATAAAGTTCTGGAAGTCAGCAACCTGCGTAAATCCTACGGCGACCGTCTGCTGATCGACGATCTGAGCTTCTCGGTACCGAAAGGCGCTATCGTCGGTATCATCGGTCCGAACGGCGCGGGTAAATCCACCCTGTTCCGCATGATGTCCGGCCAGGAACAACCAGATTCCGGCACCATCACCCTGGGTGAAACCGTTAAGCTGGCCTCCGTCGATCAGTTCCGCGACGCGATGGACAACAGCAAGACCGTGTGGGAAGAAGTGTCCGGCGGCCTGGATATCATGAAGATCGGCAACACCGAGATGCCGAGCCGCGCCTACGTGGGCCGCTTTAACTTCAAAGGCGTCGACCAGGGTAAACGCGTTGGCGAACTGTCCGGCGGTGAACGCGGTCGTCTGCACCTGGCGAAGCTGCTGCAGGTGGGCGGTAACGTCCTGCTGCTCGATGAACCCACCAACGACCTGGATATCGAAACCCTGCGCGCGCTGGAAAACGCCCTGCTGGAGTTCCCGGGCTGCGCGATGGTTATCTCGCACGACCGCTGGTTCCTTGACCGTATCGCCACCCACATTCTGGATTACCAGGATGAAGGTAAAGTTGAGTTCTTCGAAGGTAACTTTACTGAATACGAAGAGTACAAGAAACGCACCCTCGGCGCCGACGCGCTGGAGCCGAAGCGAATCAAGTACAAGCGTATCGCGAAATAAAACGCAAAAAGGCAACTTCGGTTGCCTTTTTTAATGTTTGCTCCCTCTCCCACCGGGAGAGGGTTGGGGTGAGGGCTACAGCCCGCAGAGGACCTACCCCTGCTCCCCCATCAGCTGCTTCACCAGCTCGACGCAGCGCAGGAAACGCGCATCGTAGTCCGACTCCTTAACATGGACAAACTCGATCTCGTTCTCTTTCAGCAGCGACACCAGCAGCGACTGAAACTCCTTGCGATCCACTGAGCTCCCAAGACTGCGCAGTCCATCGGCCACCCACGGGGTATTGTTCTCCAGCAGGATCACCAGGTCGAAACGGTATTCATCAATCAGCGCCTGCACGAACGGGTGCTCACGCCCTTCGTACTTCAGGCAGAAGGCCTGAGTGCTGACGAAATCGGTATCGATAAATGCCACTTTGTTGGCGTATTTCACTGCAAAATCAATATACTGCGCATGCCCGAGGGCAATTTTATCGTAATCCGAATACTGGAGCGCCATCTCATCGCCGCCGAGATGCGAAAAGACATAATCCCTGCCATACTCCCAGGCGCTGGTGGTATTGAAGATATTGGCGAGCTTATTGACCAGCGTCGATTTACCGCTCGACTCGCCGCCGAGGATCGCCACCGTCCGCACAAAGAACGGTTTCACTTCCGTCGGAATATATTCCCAGTAGCGGAACGGGTTCTCACGGATCTGCCCGCCGCTAATATTCATAAAGGTCCGCTTAGGATCGATAAGCACCGTCTCGATCCCCAGATGCTCAAGGTACTGCGGCGCATCGGCCTCTTCCGAGGTATAGATCCGGTTCGGCTCGATCCCTTTTTCGCTCATAAAAGCGCGGATCCCATGACTCCAGACGTCCCAGCCGTGCGGATAGGGCTCCATTCCCTCTTCATTGAAGGCGTGGATGCGAATATTCTTCTGATATTTAAAGGTCTGCAGCAGCCAGCGCAGGCGGTCAGGCACCGTCGGCTGTTGCGACATGGCGCTCTCTTCAAACAGCTCGCGGTCGCGGGTGTCATCATAGCCCATGATGATATGCAGCTCATCGACCTGACTACAGGCGCGCTGTATCAGGTAAATATGCCCGGTATGCAGCGGGTAAAACTTACCAAACACCACACCGACGCTTTTCTGTCGGCGGGGAAACTCCAGCCCGAGAAAACGATGCAGTGCTTCAAGCTTCTGCGCGCTCGGGCTTTTGATTTTGGCGTTCAACAGCTGGCTGAGATACCCTTTGGTCATTCCGCTGGCTTCCGCCACCTGCTGCAGCGTACAGCCTTTCTGCTTAATGGCGCTTTTTAAATAGTCAAATGACGACATCGCTAATCTCCTTTTAACTTATTATAAGTCGTCAAAAACGCTTAGCGCGTCTGAAAGCTTTTTCACACCAAAGATTTGCATGCCTTCCGGCACTTTTTTCGGCACATTGGCCGCCGGGACGATGGCGCGGCGGAAACCATGCTTCGCCGCTTCGGAGATACGCTCCTGACCGCTCGGCACCGGGCGGATCTCGCCGGCTAGCCCGACTTCGCCAAAGACGACCAGATCCTGCGGCAGCGGGCGGTCACGCAGGCTGGAAACCATCGCCAGCAGCAGCGCCAGGTCGGCGCTGGTTTCTGTGACTTTGACCCCGCCAACCACGTTGACGAAGACGTCCTGATCGGCCATCTGCAGGCCGCCGTGGCGGTGCAGCACCGCCAGCAGGATCGCCAGACGGTTCTGTTCCAGCCCCACCGCCACGCGGCGCGGGTTGGACATCATCGAGTGATCCACCAGCGCCTGGATCTCCACCAGCAGCGGACGAGTCCCTTCCCAGACCACCATCACCGAACTGCCGGAGGTGACTTCATCTCCCCGGCTGAGGAAGATAGCGGATGGGTTGCTGACTTCGCGCAGGCCCTGCTCGGTCATGGCGAAAACGCCGAGTTCATTGACCGCGCCAAAACGGTTTTTGTGGCTGCGCAGGGTGCGGAAACGAGAATCGGCATCGCCGTCCAGCAGTACCGAGCAGTCGATACAGTGTTCCAGCACCTTCGGACCGGCCAGCGAGCCGTCTTTGGTAACGTGGCCGACCATCACAATCGCCACGCCGCGAGTTTTGGCAAAGCGTGTCAGATAGGCTGCGGTTTCACGTACCTGGGCGACACTGCCCGGCGACGACTGCACGTCAGCCATATGCATCACCTGAATGGAGTCGATCACCATCAGTTGCGGCTTTTCTTCATCGGCAATCTGACAGATCTGCTCAATGCTGGTTTCCGAGAGCATGTTCAGGTTCGCCGTTGGCAATCCGAGACGATGCGCGCGCATCGCCACCTGCTGTAGGGACTCCTCCCCGGTGACGTACAGGGTTTTCATCCCCTCCGCCAGTTTGCAGAGGGTTTGCAGCAGCAGCGTCGATTTCCCAGCTCCTGGGTTGCCGCCAATCAGGATAGCGCTTCCCGGCACTACGCCGCCGCCCAGCACGCGGTCAAATTCTTTAAAGCCGGTGGAGAAACGCGGCAGCGCTTCCAGGCTGATGTCCGACAGCTTCTGTACCTTCGACACGCCGGCGTTACCGGCATAGCCTGACAGACGCTCGTTTCTCGCCACCTGCGGCGACGCGGCGATGCGCATCTCGGTGATGGTATTCCAGGCATGGCAGGCGCTGCACTGCCCCTGCCAGCGCGGATAATCCGCACCACATTCATTACAGACAAATGCGCGTTTTGGAGCTTTCGCCACGTTTACCTCTTACTTTTGGTTCATGCTGCCCGAGAGAATACAGAATACCCCCATCAGGTCAGCGTGGCGGATAGTCACTTCCGCCTGTTCATTCACTTTAGGCTTCGCGTGATAGGCGATGCCGAGGCCTGCCGCCTTAATCATCGGCAGGTCGTTGGCGCCATCACCGATAGCCACAGTTTGCGCCGTTGGGATCTCATACTTTTCCGCCAGCTTGCGCAACGTATTGGCTTTATATTTCGCATCGACGATATCGCCGAGCACGTTGCCGGTGAGCTTGCCGTCGCGGATCTCCAGTTCATTGGCGAACACCGCGTCGAGATGTAGCTTGTCGCGCAGGTACTCCGCAAAGAAGGTGAAGCCGCCGGAGGCGATCGCCACTTTCCAGCCCAACGTTTCCAGCTTGAGCACCAGCTGTGCCAGGCCCGGCATCAGCGGCAGCGCGTCGCGAACCTGCAGCAAAATACTGGCATCCGCATCTTTCAGCGTCGCTACGCGCTGGCGCAGGCTGGCGGTGAAGTCCAGCTCCCCGCGCATCGCCCGCTCGGTCACTTCCGAGACCAGCTCGCCGGTGCCGGCCAGTTTCGCAATCTCATCAATGCATTCGATCTGGATCGCCGTGGAGTCCATGTCCATCACCAGTAGCCCTGGGGTGCGCAGATGGGGGATTTTACCCAATGGCGCGACGTCCAGCCCCGCCTCATGCGCCAGTCGCGTCGCACGGGGAGTCAGCGAACCGGCCAGGCGGATCACCTGGTAATCCTCGACCACCCAGGAAGCAACGATCACTAACGCGGCGCCCAGCTCGCGCTGCCAGTCCGTCAGACGGCGCTTATTCAGCCCACGCCCGTACAGCAGCCAGCCGCTGCGCCCGGCGTGATAATCCAGCGGCATGACCTCATCGCCGCTCAGGGAAAGCGGCAACCCAGGCCACAGGGAAACGTCTTCAGGCAGGTCGCACCAGGTCAAACTGTTAGGCATTACGGCTCCACATCTCTTCATTCAGGCGAGGAAAATAACGCATGAGGCTACCTTGTAACCAGCGCTTCTGGCAACATTAAGCTGCAAATTTTCAAAGGTGGAATATGGTTCGCGCAAAACTGAAATTCCGGCTGCATCGTGCGGTCATTGTCCTTATCTGTCTCGCCCTGCTCGTCGCATTGATGCAGGGCGCTTCGTGGTTCAGTCAGAACAGTCAGAAACAACGCAATCCGCAGTTGGAAGAGCTGGCCCGCACGCTGGCGCAGCAGGTGGTACTGAATCTCGTACCGCTGATGCGCAGCGAAACACCGGACGAGAAGCGCATTAATCAACTGTTGACGCAGCTGACCCATAACAGCCGCGTACTGGACGCCGGCGTGTATGACGAACAGGGCGACCTGGTGGCACGCTCTGGCGAAAGCGTCGAGGTTCGCGACCGGCTGGCGCTGGATGGCAAAAAAGCCGGCGGCTACTTCAACCAGCAGATTGTCGAGCCGGTTCCGGGAAAAAACGGTCCGCTGGGCTACCTGCGTCTGACCCTCGATACCCATACCCTGGCGACCGAGGCGAAGCAGGTGGATAATACCACCAATATATTACGCCTGATGCTGTTGCTGTCATTGGCTATCGGCGTGGTGCTGACCCGCACGCTGCTGCAGGGCAAACGCACCCGCTGGCAGCAATCGCCCTTCCTGCTCACCGCCAACAAGCCGGTTGAGGATGAAGACGATGAAAAGAAAGGAAATCTATAATGTCCACATTGCGCCTCCTGCTCTCTGACTCTTACGACCCGTGGTTCAACCTGGCGGTCGAGGAGTGTATTTTCCGCCAAATGCCGGCCACCCAGCGGGTGCTGTTCCTGTGGCGCAATGCCGATACCGTTGTCATCGGCCGCGCCCAGAATCCGTGGAAGGAGTGTAATACCCGACGCATGGAAGAGGACCACGTGCGGCTGGCCCGTCGCAGCAGCGGCGGCGGCGCGGTGTTCCACGACCTCGGCAATACCTGCTTTACCTTTATGGCAGGCAAACCGGAGTACGACAAAACCGTCTCCACCGCTATCGTGCTGGCGGCGCTGAATTCGCTCGGCGTAACCGCCGAAGCCTCCGGGCGCAACGATCTGGTGGTCAAAACTGACAACGGCGACCGCAAAGTCTCGGGCTCCGCCTATCGCGAAACCATGGACCGCGGTTTTCATCACGGTACCCTGCTGCTGAATGCCGATTTAAGTCGCCTCGCTAACTACCTCAATCCGGACCAGAAAAAGTTACAGGCTAAAGGCATTACCTCGGTGCGCGGTCGCGTGGCGAACCTGGTTGATCTGCTGCCGGGCATTACCCATCAGCAAGTTTGCGAGGCGATTCAGGAGGCGTTCTTCAGCCATTACGGCGAAAGGGTGGACGCCGAGGTGATCTCCCCGGACAACACGCCGGACCTGCCGAATTTTGCCGAGACCTTCGCCCGCCAGAGCAGCTGGGAGTGGAACTTCGGTCAGGCGCCGGCCTTCTCTCATCTGTTGGACGAGCGCTTTCGCTGGGGCGGCGTTGAGCTGCATTTTGATGTCGAGAAAGGTCATATCACCCGCGCGCAAGCCTTTACCGATAGCCTGAACCCGGCACCGCTGGAGGCCCTGGCGGCACGCTTAGTTGGCTGTCAGTATCGGGCGGAAGTCTTGCAGCAACAGTGTGAGGCGCTGGTCGGCGATTTCCCGGAGCAGGAAGCGGAACTGAAAGAACTGTCGGCGTGGATAGCCGGCGCGGTGCGCTAATAAAAAGCCCGCTGCGCTTAGCGGGCCTGGAAAACCGTAGGCCGGGTCAGGCGAAGCCGCCACCCGGCACAACAGGTCTTACTCTTTATCGCCCAGCAGTACCGATTCCAGCGCGATTTTGATCATATCGTTGAAGGTCGTCTGACGCTCAGCGGCAGTGGTCTGCTCGTGAGTACGGATGTGGTCGGAAACGGTACAGATGGTCAGCGCTTTCGCGCCGAACTCCGCCGCGACGCCATAGATCCCGGCCGCTTCCATTTCCACGCCCAGGATGCCGTATTTTTCCATCACGTCAAACATGGACGGGTCCGGCGTATAGAACAGGTCAGCGGAGAAGATGTTGCCAACGCGCGCGTCAACGCCCAGCGCTTTCGCCGCGTCTACCGCGTTACGCACCATGCCGAAATCGGCAATCGCCGCGAAATCATGGTCTTTGAAACGCAGACGGTTCACTTTAGAGTCGGTGCACGCGCCCATGCCGATCACCACGTCACGCAGTTTGACATCTTCACGCACCGCGCCGCAGGATCCGACGCGGATGATTTTCTTCACGCCGAAATCGGTGATCAACTCTTTGGTGTAGATTGAGCAGGACGGGATACCCATCCCATGGCCCATCACGGAGATTTTGCGGCCTTTATAGGTGCCGGTGAAGCCCAGCATGCCGCGTACGTTGTTCACTTCACGCACGTCTTCAAGGAAGGTTTCTGCAATGTGCTTCGCGCGCAGCGGGTCGCCCGGCATCAAAACTACGTCAGCGAAATCGCCCATTTCTGCGTTAATGTGAGGAGTTGCCATCTTCAGTTCCTTTTATATTGTTGTTTTTGCCGGGTGGCGGCTACGCCTTACCCGGCCTACAAATCGTAGACCCGGATCGCTGTGCGCCACCGGGCAATGACCTCAGAACATGGCTTTGCCATATTCCATGTCAGACGTACCAAAGTATTTCGCAATAGTCTGGCCGATGTCCGCGAAGGTTTCACGGTGACCGAGCGAACCCGGTTTGACTTTCGGGCCGTACACCAGCACCGGGATATGCTCGCGAGTGTGGTCGGTACCGGTCCAGGTCGGGTCGCAGCCGTGGTCGGCGGTGAGGATCAGAATGTCGTCTTCCCCTACCAGCTCCATCAGCTCCGGCAGACGGCGGTCGAACAGCTCCAGACCCGCTGCGTAGCCGGCGACATCGCGACGGTGGCCCCAGGAGGAGTCAAAGTCGACGAAGTTAGTGAAGACGATGGTCTCGTCGCCGGCTTCCTTCATCTCTTTGATGGTCGCGTCGAACAGCGCGTCCAGCCCGGTGGCTTTCACTTTCTTAGTGATGCCGCAGTTGGCGTAGATGTCGGCGATTTTACCGACGGACACCACGTGGCCGTTTTTCTCGTCAACCAGCTTCTGCAGCACGGTCGGCGCCGGCGGCTCGACCGCCAGGTCGTGACGGTTGCCGGTACGCTGGAAGTTACCGGCTTTATCGCCGATAAACGGACGGGCGATGACGCGGCCAATGTTGTAGCCGCCTTCGGTCAGCTCTTCGCGGGCGATTTCGCACAGCTCATACAGCTTGTCGAGGCCAAAGGTCTCTTCGTGACAGGCGATCTGGAACACCGAGTCAGCAGAGGTATAGAAAATCGGTTTCCCGGTTTTCATGTGCTCTTCGCCCAGTTGATCGAGGATCACCGTCCCGGAAGAGTGGCAGTTGCCGAGGTAGCCCGGCAGGTTCGCACGCTTCACCAGCTTATCCAGCAGCTCCTGCGGGAAGCTGTTTTCATGATCGCTGAAGTAGCCCCAGTCAAACAGCACCGGCACACCGGCGATTTCCCAGTGACCGGACGGCGTATCTTTACCAGAAGAGAGTTCATGCGCCCAGGCATAGGCACCAATCACTTCGGCATTGCCATCCATTCCGGCGGCAATTTTACCGGTAGAACCTTCATGCGCTTTCACCAGACCCAGACGGGTCAGATTCGGTAAATTCAGCGGGCCTTTGCGGCCATTGTCAGCCTCGCCTTTGGCGCAGGCTTCCGCAATGTGGCCCATCGTATCGGCGCCGACGTCGCCAAAGCGGTCAGCGTCTTCCGTTGCACCAATCCCAAAGGAGTCCAGCACCATGATAAATGCACGTTTCATCTTGTTCTCCATACATCTTGCGCTGCAAAAAAGCGATCAGATCAGTATATCGCTATTCAGTGATGCGGCGATAGACTGTCGGTGTAATTTCCGGGGCTTTATCGTCCAGTTTAATGGCCGCGTTGACCGCTTTCGCGGCCTCCTGCCAGCTGTTCTCGTCTTTGGCATGGATCACCGCCAGCGGACGCTGTCCGTCGACGCGGTCACCCAGACGCGCCATATCGGTAAAGCCAACGCTATAGTCAATGGTGTCTGATGCCTGGCGGCGGCCGCCACCCATAGAAACCACTGCCATTCCCAGCGCGCGAGTATCCATCGCGCTGATAAAACCTTCGGTATCAGCATAGACCGCTTTGCTCAGCATCGCCGTCGGTAGATAATGATCATAATTCTCGACAAAGTCGGTCGGCCCTTTCTGCGCCGCGACCATGCGGCCAAAGACTTCCGCCGCTTTACCGTTATCCAGCACCGCCTGCAGCTTCGCGCGCGCCTCGGCGTCATCCGCCGCCAGCTTGCCGGAGATCAGCATTTCCACACACAGCGCCATCGTCACGTCGAACAGGCGTGGGTTGCGATATTCGCCGGTCAGGAACTGCACCGCTTCGCGAACTTCAACGGCGTTGCCGGCGCTGGATGCCAGCACCTGATTCATATCGGTCAGCAGCGCTGTGGTACGCACGCCAGCGCCGTTGGCAACACCCACGATCGCTTCGGCCAGCGCGGCAGAGAGTTCATAAGTCGGCATAAAGGCACCACTGCCGACTTTGACGTCCATCACCAGCGCGTCCAGCCCTTCCGCCAGTTTCTTGGCCAGAATCGAGGCGGTAATCAACGGGATGGAGTCCACCGTCGCGGTAATATCGCGGGTGGCGTAGAAACGTTTGTCGGCCGGAGCAAGCGAGCTGGTCTGCCCGATAATCGCCACGCCGACATCTTTAATAATCTCGCGGAAGCGGTTGTCGTCCGGGAAGATATCGAAGCCCGGGATCGCTTCCAGTTTATCCAGCGTACCGCCGGTATGGCCGAGACCACGCCCGGAGATCATCGGTACATAACCGCCGCAGGCGGCCACCATTGGTCCCAGCATCAGCGAGGTCACGTCACCCACGCCGCCGGTGGAATGTTTATCGACGATCGGGCCGTTGAGGTTAAGGCTTTTCCAGTTGAGAACGGTGCCGGAATCCCGCATCGCCATGGTCAGCGAAACACGCTCCGGCATAGACATATCGTGGAAGAAAATGGTCATCGCCAGCGCGGCGATCTGTCCTTCTGAGATAGTATTGTCGCGGATGCCGTTGATGAAAAAGCGGATCTCTTCATCGCTTAATGCATGACCATCACGTTTTTTACGAATAATTTCTTGTGCGAGAAACACGGTAACCTCCCAAAGAGAATAAATTGCCGGATGATGGCTCGAACGCCTTATCCGGCCTACAGGCATCCATTCGTAGGCCGGATAAGCGCAGCGCCATCCGGCAAATCAAGGGATTAGTAGCTGCTGGCGCTCTTGCCGTCGCCGTGGCCGAGCGCTTTCAGCAGGCTAGCCAGCAGGCTGGATGCGCCAAAACGATAGTGACGAGAATCGGCCCAGTCGGCACCGAACAGTTCATCTGCGATCGCCAGGAACTGCTGCGCATCTTCCGCGCTGCGTACGCCGCCGGCAGGCTTGAAGCCAACGGTTTTCTCAACGCCCATATCGCGGATCACTTCCATCATGATGCGCGCACTTTCCGGCGTCGCATTCACCGGCACTTTACCGGTCGAAGTTTTGATAAAGTCAGCGCCTGCTTTGATAGAGATTTCAGACGCTTTGCGGATCAGCGCTTCTTCTTTCAGCTCACCGGTTTCGATGATCACTTTCAGCAGCACGTTGGCCGCCGCACAAGCCTCTTTACAGGCTTTCACCAGGTCGAAACCAACCTGCTCGTTGCCGGCGATCAGCGCGCGGTACGGGAAGACCACGTCCACTTCATCGGCACCGTAAGCGATCGCTGCGCGGGTTTCCGCCAGCGCAATGTCGATATCGTCATTACCATGCGGGAAGTTGGTGACCGTAGCGATGCGAATATCCGGCGTCCCTTGCTCATTCAGCGTCTTACGGGCAATCGGGATGAAGCGCGGGTAGATGCACACCGCCGCAGTGTTACCCACCGGGGTTTTCGCCTGATGACACAGGGCAATGACTTTCTCATTGGTGTCGTCGTCATTCAGAGTGGTCAGATCCATCAGTTTTAACGCGCGCAGGCTGCTTGCTTTTAAATCAGTCATTTCATACTCCGCCGGCGTCAGGCCGGATCAATAGTTTGTTCACCTTGCGAGTCTGTTACTATTGTAACATCCACTCGCCACCACACTTCGACATTCATCACAGTTAATGAAAACCACTTACTAATTTGCATTACTGTAATGTGATATAAGTCACAATTAATCATCAGTTATCGCGACGCTTACCTTTACGTCCTGTTTAAGCATAACCGGCAAAGCGCAGTGAGTGATGATGTTATTATTCTAACATATTCCACTGAAGTTTCTCGACGCCACGGCGCACAATTTGTGCACACCGTCGCCATAAACAACACTTTATTATTGAGATATAAAGAATTTTAGATGGATAAAAAATGATGGAATTATCACAACAGGCGCAACCCGAGGCCTGCTTCGCCTCGGACGGAAACGGAGAAACTTAGGCCGCCAGCGCGGAAAAGAGGCTTTTTGTATTCGCCATCATCGCGGCTTCAATCGTCGGTGCGGGTTCCGCGCGCAGTTCACATAGCGCGTCAAATACGCGCGCCACCTGTTCAGGGCGGTTCGGCTGGCCCTGAAAACCATTCAGCGGCATATCCGGCGCATCGGTCTCCAGCAGCAGCGCGGAAAGTGGCAGACGCGCCATCACTTCACGGGTTTTGCTGGCGCGGGGATAGGTAATGGTGCCGCCAACGCCAATCTTATAGCCGAGCTGAACGAAGCGCTCGGCCTGCTGCAGGCTGCCGGCGAAGCCATGTACCACGCCGGTGCGCGGCAGGGCATGTTTTTTCAGCAGCATCGCCAGCTTATCGTGGGTGCGTCGGGAGTGGAGGATCACCGGCAGATCGTAACGCTTCGCCAGCCTCAGTTGCTCCTCCAGCAGCGCTTGCTGACGGTCAAACTGCGGATCGTCGCGATAGAGATCGAGGCCAATCTCCCCCACCGCCACCAGTTTTGGCGGGCGCAGGGACAGACACTTCTCCAGCTGCGCCAGCCCCTCATCGGCATGCTGCTCAATGACGATCGGATGCATGCCCAGCGCGGCGTACAGCGCCTCATGCTGCGCCGCCAGCGCCAGCACCCGGTTAAAACGCGCAGCGGAAATGGCCGGGACAATGATCTGCCCGACACCAGCCTGCGCCGCTCGCGCCAGGCTGGCGGTTTCATCCTCGGCGAAGGGAGGAAAATCGAAGTGGCAGTGGGTATCGATAAAACGGTGGCTCATGCCAGATCCTCATGATCAAAGCTGGCGTCATTCGCCTGCGGTGCAGGAATGATGGTCGCCTGAGGCGCTTCATTGGCCACCGGTACGGGCGGCACCACCACCGGCGCAGGCCGGGCAATACGCGGCGCATGGCGCAGCAGCGGCGGCCGATCAGCCAGCAGTTTACCTACCGTCGCCAGGAAATAGCGGCCACACTGACGGCCGGTTTTGTAGTCCTCCAGCAGCGCCGGCAGACGACTGCCAAGTGCCATACTGCGTAACGGCCGCTGCGGGTAGATTTCGAAGATCCGCAGCTTACCGGGCGGCTTCTCGATGAACTGCTGGATAGCGCGGTAAGTGTTTTCGTGGTGGTGCACCAGATTGACCAGCGGCTGTAGGCTGCTCTCCCCCAGCCAGCGCTCCATCCGCTTAAACCACTGCGGGGTATAAAACATCTGCGAGGGGACGGTACGGATCACCACGATGGTCTGCGCACCACGGCGGGCCGCCTCCTGCACCGGGACGGCATCGCTAATACCGCCGTCAAGGTAGCTGACACCGTCAAGCAACACGCCGCTGCGATAAAAACCGGGGATGGCGCTGGAGGCGCGGATCAGGTCCAGCCATGTTTGCGGCGTCGGCGAAAAATAGCTGGCAGAGTAATCGTCACCGCGGCAGGCACACATCCACAGCTCTTTCCCCAACGCGAACTGCGCTTCGGCGTAGTTCATGGCCAGCGGCATTTGCTGTGAGGTGGCCTCCACCAGCCAGTCGAGGTCGATAAGGTTGCCGCCGCGGACAAAGCGCATCGGATCGAAAAACTGGCGTGAGGTGGTGTAGCGGGTAATGACTTTACGGGCATACCCTTGTTGATTACACATATAGGCAGAGAGATTTTGCGCGCCGGCGGAGGTGCCCAGCATCAGGTCGAAGGGGTTAAATCCGGCGCGCATGAATTCGTCCAGCACCCCGGCGGTGAAAATCCCTCGTTGCCCCCCCCCTTCGCACACCAGCGCCAGCTTGCCCGGTCGAAAGGGTTTAACCGCCAGCGGGGCGATATTGCCCAGCGTGACGGGAATGCGTTGCCCCACCCTGCTTTCCTGTTCGATTGGTCTTCTCCTGACAAAGTAACGCAATTTGTCTGTCGCTTAAACCGCGAAAGCCAGTCCGGAGGACTGGCTTTGTGTAAGATGACGTGTCAGTAAAAACGCTCAGGCTTCAGCATCGCCCGGATTGTGGGCCGCCTAAGGACGTCTGCGTCCTGTAAACAGGCTCACCAGGAACAGGATAATCCCGACGACAAAGACGATTTTCGCGGCGCCAGCGGCAGTACCCGCCAGACCACCAAAGCCCAGGGCCGCAGCAATTAATGCAATGACCAGAAAAATAATTCCCCATCGAAACATACTTTTCTCCTTACCATAATGGACGGTGAACAGCGGCTTTCGCACCCTTTCTGTATAGCTCATCGCTCAGTGGATGCTGCTATTCGTTCGGCAACCTTGGCCAGACCACACTTTTGTTAATAACTTGATTTACTTAACGCTAAGATCGTTGCGGACACTTTTCACGCCGGATACCGCTTTCGCAATCTCTGCCGCACGCTCCGCCTGCGCCGCGGAAGTCACCGTACCGGTCAGGTGCACCGCGCCGGCGTTGGTTTCGACTTTCACATTGCGTGAAGGAACAATATCATCCGCCAGCAGCTTGGCTTTCACTTCACTGGTAATGGCGGTATCCCCGGCATACCCTTTCAGCGTCGCTGTCTCACTCGATGAGGTGTGATGGACCTTCAGCTTATCGTCGACGCGAGAGACGCCTTCGACCCCTTTCGCTACGCTCAGTGCCTGGCTTTTCTGCTCAGCGCTGTTCACGTTGCCACTGAGGGTGACCACTTTGTTTTCCGTTTTCACCGAGATATCGCCGGAGTTAATATCTTTATGGTCGATCAGCGCCGCTTTTACCCGCGCGGTAATGGTGCTGTCGTCCATAAAATCGCCGACTTTGTTAATCGAATTGTCTACCGCCTCTCCCGCATTGCTGGCAGCCGACTTCGCACTGTCTACCGTTGTTTTTTCCGTCTCTGCCGAGGCGTTCAACGCGGCTAAGCCTAAGAAGAGCGCCAGCAACATATTGGCATTCTTTAGTCTGGTCATCGTGATGTCCTCGTTTTTTCACCAGCGCAGGCGTCTGAAAGCAGTGAATTACGCCAGCATTTTTAAAATCACGAATTAAATATAGTAGACAGACGAAGGGGTTGCGGATGATATGGACAAAAAACAGACGAATTAGCGGTGTTTTAAGAACTTTCCAGAAGGAGGGAAACGCGGGCCTGGGAAGAAAAAAGCGCGGGCTATGCCGCGCTTCATCAGGGATTAGTGCTCGCGCGTTTTGCGGAACACCACGTCAGGATAACGCTCCTGCGTCAGGTTCAGGTTGACCATCGTCGGGGCGATATAGGTCAGGTTATCGCCGCCATCCAGCGCCAGCTGAACTTCGTTTTTACGTTTAAACTCTTCGAATTTCTTCACGTCCGTGGATTCAACCCAGCGCGCGGTGGCCACGTTGACCGATTCGTAAATCGCTTCCACGTTGTATTCGCTTTTCAGACGCGCTACCACCACGTCAAACTGCAGCACACCAACGGCGCCGACGATCAGATCGTTATTGGCGATCGGACGGAAGACCTGTACCGCACCCTCTTCAGAGAGCTGAACCAGCCCTTTCAGCAGCTGTTTCTGCTTCAGCGGATCCTTCAGGCGAATACGACGGAACAGTTCCGGTGCGAAGTTCGGAATACCGGTGAACTTCATCATCTCGCCCTGGGTGAAGGTATCGCCAATCTGAATGGTGCCGTGGTTATGCAGGCCGATGATATCGCCCGGATACGCTTCTTCAACGTGAGAACGGTCGCCAGCCATAAAGGTCAGCGCGTCGGAAATCACGACGTCTTTACCGATACGCACCTGACGCAGCTTCATGCCTTTTTCATATTTGCCGGACACCACGCGCATGAAAGCCACACGGTCGCGGTGTTTCGGGTCCATGTTGGCCTGAATTTTAAACACGAAGCCGGTGAATTTCTCTTCCGTGGCGGTGACTTCACGCGTATCGGTGTTACGCGGCATCGGCGCCGGCGCCCACTCCACCAGGCCATCCAGCATATGGTCAACGCCGAAGTTACCTAACGCGGTCCCGAAGAACACCGGGGTGATTTCGCCCGCCAGGAACAGATCTTTATCGAACTCGTTTGACGCGCCCTGCACCAGTTCCAGCTCGTCGCGCAACTGCTGCGCCAGGTCTTCCCCCACCGCCGCGTCGAGATCCGGGTTGTTGAGCCCCTTCACGATGCGCACTTCCTGAATGGTGTGGCCTTTACCGGTCTGATACAGGTAGGTTTCATCTTTGTAGAGATGATAAACGCCTTTGAACAGCTTGCCGCAGCCGATAGGCCAGGTAATCGGCGCGCAGCCGATTTTCAGCTCATTCTCAACTTCATCCAGCAACTCCATCGGATCGCGGATATCACGGTCGAGTTTGTTCATAAAGGTGAGGATCGGCGTGTCGCGCAGACGGGTAACTTCCATCAGCTTACGGGTCCGGTCTTCAACGCCTTTCGCCGCGTCGATCACCATCAGACAGCAGTCAACCGCCGTCAGAGTACGGTAGGTATCTTCGGAGAAGTCTTCGTGCCCCGGCGTATCCAGAAGGTTCACCAGGCAGTCGTGATACGGGAACTGCATCACCGAGGTGGTGATTGAGATTCCACGCTGCTTTTCCATCTCCATCCAGTCGGACTTTGCATGCTGGCTGGAGCCACGGCCTTTTACGGTACCGGCGGTCTGAATCGCCTGTCCGAACAGCAGCACCTTTTCGGTGATGGTGGTCTTACCGGCATCCGGGTGAGAAATAATGGCAAAAGTGCGGCGTTTGGCCACCTCTTGCAGATAAGGAGACAACGTCATAATTAATCTTCTAAGTAAACGCAGCAACGGGCTGCGCATGTGGAATACGAAAAATTGCGGCTATTTTACCCATCAATGGGGGGGAGGCAATCAGTGTTTACACAGGAGCTGCTCCAGTTCGCTTAACGAGGTCACCGTCCAGTCGGGCCGCAGGTCTGCCGGCAGCGTTTGCTGATGCGCATTCAACCAGCAGGTGGCCAGTCCGGCATTGACGCCGCCGCGGATATCCGACTCGGCGGTATCGCCGACCATCAATACCCTGTCGCGCGACGGGTTACCCGCCTGCGCCAGCGCGTAATCGAAGATGCGCGCATCCGGCTTGGCGACGCCGACTTCTTCAGAAATAATCAGTAAATCAAAGTGATCGCGTAAACCTGTGCGTTCCAGACGAGTCTGCTGCAGCGAGGTAAAACCGTTGGTGATGATGCCCATCCTGACCTTGCCCTGCAGCGCGTTGAGCAGCGAGACCGCCCCCGGCAGCGGGGCACAGATTTCCGCCATCGCATTCATAAACGCGTCGTTGAGCTCACCCGGCTTAACGTTCAAACGTTCCGCCCAGCTGTCAAAGCGCTGGTGCTGCAGCTGCAGCGAGGTAATGACGCCGTTTTGATAATCCACCCACAGCGGCTTATTCACGGCCTGATAGTCCTGAAAATCTTCGGCGGTAAATGTCACGCTGTAGTCGAGAAACATCCGCTGTAAGCCGCTGAAAGAATCAAACGAAAACAACGTTTCATCGGCATCAAAGAAAATCCAGTCCCATTTCATCGTATCACCTTGTCTTACATACTGATTGGCAGAGCCATAATGATGGCGTCTTCGCGCCCGTCGACCGTCGGATAGTAGTTGCGGCGGATGGTCGCTTCGTTAAAACCCACGCTTTCATAGAGCGCAATGGCGGCAGCGTTGGAAGCGCGCACCTCCAGCCACAGCGTGACGACGCCGCGTTTTTCAACTTCATCAATAACATGTTCCAGCAGTTCCCGTCCCAGGCCACGGCGCTGGTATGCGGGGTCGACGGCGATGTTAAACAGCGTCGCTTCATCAAGGACAATCTGAGTAATGGCAAATGCCGCCATTTCCCCATCCACTGCCAGTTGGTAATTCAGATAACGTTCACCCTGATTGCTGGCAAAGGTCTGTTCGCTCCACGGGAAAGCGTGGGCGCGTTTTTCGATTTGCCAGGCGTTGGATAAATCAGCCGTGCTGAGGGTAGAAATCGTGTTCATGTGCGCAGATTTGTTGCCAGAGCGCCCTGCGAGCGGGCGCGCTGGTCTGAAGTTCATCAAAAGCGGGGGTGGACACCTGGGCGCCCGCCAGCGGCAGCGACGCCTCTGTGCCCAACCGCCAGCTGTTGCAACGGCTGTCTTGCGGCAGCATCGCCACCCGCTCGGGGGTAAGCTGCAGGACCTGATCTGGCGTCACGGCCAGCGCGCGTAATATGTCGCCAATCAGCGGCTCTGTCAGCGACGGCGGGGTTTCTGCCACCATCACCAGACGAATATGTTCAGGAAGCGAGATAGCGATTTCGCCCTGCAACGCCCCCGGTCGGCGCAGCGCCCACTGGGTAATGCCCAGCTGCTGTAATTGCCAGTCTCGTCGGGATGTCATAGCGAAACACTCCTGGTAAACAAGCGCGCAATATAGCAAATCCGTCGTATCTGCGCCAACAAACTACTATAATCGGCGCCAGTCTTAATGAAGGAGTGTTTCATGTCCGCTTTTACCCCGGCAAGTGAAGTCTTGCTGCGCCACAGTGATGATTTCGAGTCCGCCCGCGTTCTGTTTGCCGGTGACCTGCAGGATGACCTGCCTGCGCGTCTGGATACCGCGGCCAGCCGCGCTCATACCCAACAGTTCCACCACTGGCAGGTCCTGAACCGTCAGATGGGTGACAACGTCCGTTTTAGCTTAGTGGCCGAGGCCACCGACGTCGCCGATTGCGACACCCTGATCTACTACTGGCCGAAGAACAAACCCGAGGCGCAGTTCCAGCTGATGAACCTGCTCTCTCTGCTGCCAGTGGGAATCGATATTTTCGTCGTTGGGGAAAACCGTAGCGGCGTTCGCAGCGCAGAGCAAATGCTGGCCGAGTATGCCCCGCTGAATAAAATCGACAGCGCCCGTCGCTGTGGTCTCTATCATGGCCGTCTGGAAAAGCAGCCAACCTTCGACGCCGAAGCATTCTGGGGCGAGTATGCGCTGGATAATCTGACAATTAAAACGCTGCCTGGCGTGTTTAGTCGCGACGGTCTGGACGTCGGCAGTCAGCTGCTGCTGTCCACTCTCGAGCCGCATACCAAAGGGAAAGTGCTGGACGTCGGCTGCGGCGCTGGCGTACTGGCCGCGGTGTTGGCCAGCCATTCGCCGAAGGTGCGTCTGACCCTGTGCGACGTCAGCGCCCCGGCAGTTGAAGCCAGCCGCGCGACACTTGCCGCTAATGGTTTTGCAGGCGATGTGTTTGCCAGCAACGTCTTCTCCGAGGTCAATGGCCGGTTCGATATGATTATCTCCAACCCGCCATTCCATGACGGACTGCAGACCAGCCTCGAAGCGGCCCAGGCGCTGATCCGCGGCGCAGTTCGCCATCTGAACAGCGGCGGCGAACTGCGCATTGTCGCTAACGCCTTCCTGCCATATCCCCAGGTACTGGATGAGATGTTCGGCTTCCATGAGGTGATCGCCCAGACAGGACGCTTTAAGGTCTATCGCACCATCATGACCCGCCAGGCGAAAAAATAATCGCCTTCTCGCGCCAGCGACCCATTCGGGTACCGCTGGCGCTTCCTCCAGGCAAACCCGCCCATTTTTGCAGCAATCGATACAACCTGCATAATTAACTATTGACGTGCCGCCGAAAACCACTAGAATGCGCCTCCGTGGTAACGATACTTTCATAGTGTCGATGGTATGCGAAGGTGGCGGAATTGGTAGACGCGCTAGCTTCAGGTGTTAGTGTCCTTACGGACGTGGGGGTTCAAGTCCCCCCCCTCGCACCAATATTCTTCTCTCTTCTGGCATTATCCCCTCAGTTTGACATCCAGAATCATCAGCATTATTCCACCAATCAATGCAACGCAAGATGGCAACAGGATAAAATGGCGCAGTTGGCGATGCCATATCATCGCCGCGGACATCAGCATGCCCACCGCGACCAGCGCTCGCCACACATCGGCCGATACCCCGGCATACCCGAGAGCGGCAATCAGCCCGCCGGGAACCACCACCCCCCAACCACTCCCTAATGCTCGCTGCAACATGGCTTCACCTCTCATATCGATAATGATAACCAATATCATATGATAATTTTTATCATTTGTCATTTACCCTGCGCCCGCAGCTTATTCTTTACGTTCGCGGTAATGACATACATTCATGAAGGTGATAAATTAAGCGGATTACCGATATATATTAAATATTTTGCTTATTTTGCAAATAACCTTTTTTTGCACATTGTTATCAGACTCTTCATTTTTGGCTTTCATCATTTTGAAATTTAACGACTAATAATGATTCTTCCGATATGACTGCACAAACCTGGCGAGCACACTACGCACAAAAATATCAATATTCCTTACGGCTTTTTTTACTGCTTAATTTCATTTCCTCCACTCTGTCGCTGGTCAGCCCACTATTTACGGTAGTTCGTTTTACGCTGCCCTGTGCCCTGATCGTGGCCTGCAGCGGGCTGTTGCTGCTCTGGCACTGGAAATGGCCGCAAGCGAAAATAAATATTCCGGCTATCTCATTGTTATTTGGTATGCTCTGGGCATGGCACGTGGTGGCAAAAGCGATGCTATTGACACCGCCACATTTTAACTATCTGGTGATCGCCCTATTAAGCATTCTGTTTATCGGCACCATCGCTTTTTCCAATAATATCACTGCCTTCACCCTTCACTCTTTACCGACTTTCCTTGTCTGCCTGATAATGTCAGAGGGGGAACAATGGTTGCGCATGACCTACTGTTTTGTGCTGCCTATTGCCGGTATTACCCTGCAAAATATTATCCAGAAGCGCAACGATGCCTTCACACAAGGATTAATGGATAAACTGATGCAGGAACGCAACACGCTCAACGATCTCAGTATGCTGGACCCTCTGACCGGTTTGTATAATCGCCGCGGACTGCAGAACCGCCTCGACACCCTGCTGGCGCTGGACGGCGACAACCACTTTGTGCTGCTCCTCGATATCGATCACTTTAAAGCTTATAACGACCACTATGGCCATATGATGGGCGACCAGGCGCTGATTCGCGTCTCTGCCGCGATCCGCAACGCCGTGCGCTCGCGCGATATTGTCGCTCGCTTTGGTGGGGAAGAGTTTATGGTGCTGCTGACCAACAGCAGCGAGGAAACCGCCTGGCAGGCTGCCGAACGCATTCGTCAGCGGGTCTATGATCTGAAGATCCCGCATATGTTTAATGAAAGTGTCGCCACCAACGTCACCATCAGCATTGGTCTGACGCCGTTAATTGATGACAACATTGAGCAAGCGCTGGAACGAGCTGACGGCGCACTGTATGAGGCCAAAAATAAAGGACGCAATATTATTCTTGCCAGTTAGCTTTACCTTCGCGCGCCGCGGTATCGCGGCGCCGACAAACTCCTTGCCATGCCGCCTGCAAACAACTAATATCGTGAATCATTATCATTTAGATTTGTATCTGGAAATCAAATGGCCTGGCGCTCCCTTTCTCTTAGCGATGAACTTATCTGGCGGGCTCCCTTCCCGACGGCTGAGCATGCGCTGGCGGAGAGTATTCGGGAAAAAATCACTGCCCTGCGCCCTCATCTGCTGGATTTCCTGCGTCTGGATGAACCTGCCCCGCCGCATGCGTTAACGCTCGCCGAGTGGTCGCAACCCACCGCGTTACGCTCCCTGCTGGCCACCTGGTCCGATCACATCTACCGTCATCAACCCACGCAGCCGCGTGAACAGAAGCCCCTGCTCTCACTCTGGGCCCAGTGGTATATTGGTCTGCTGGTGCCGCCGCTGATGCTGGCGCTGCTTAATGAACCGCAGGGACTCAGCCTGGCGCCAGAACATTTCCATGTCGAATTTCACGAGAGCGGCCGGGCTGCCTGCTTCTGGATTGACGTGCATAGCGATGCCAGGATAGCAGCGCTTTCATCGCCGGCGCGGATGGATGCCCTGGTGATTCGTACCCTGCAGCCGGTGGTTGAGGCGCTGGAAGCGACGGGCGAGATCAATGGCAAACTTATCTGGAGTAATACCGGCTATCTGATCAACTGGTATTTAGGTGAAATGCGCACGCTGCTGGGCGATGCGCAGGTCGCCGCTCTGCGTCAGCACTGCTTCTTTGAAAAACAGCTCGCCGATGGTCAGGATAACCCGCTGTGGCGAACGGTGGTGCTGCGTGAAGGGCAGTTAGTCCGACGCACCTGCTGCCAGCGCTATCGCCTGCCGGATGTCCAACAGTGCGGCGACTGCACGCTGAAATAACCCCCTGCCCGTCATAAAACGGGCGGCCACCGCCGCCCGCTCACGAGTTATGCGGTTTGCTGACTCTCCTGCTCCGCCCGTTCGGCCTCTTCCGCTTCCTGAGCAAGCAGTTGTTTCTCATACACCTTAAAGAACGGGAAGTAGATAATCGCCGACACGCAGGCCAGAACAATCACCAGAACCGCCGCCCGGAAATCCCAGCCCAGCGCCCAGGCGCCGCCAATCGGTGCTGGCGCCGTCCACGGTACCACCGAGATAACGCGGCCAATCAGATCCAGCTTCATTGCGGCCCAGGCCAGCACCGCGTTCACCATTGGCGCCAGCAGGAACGGAATAAAGAACACCGGATTCATGACGATAGGCGTCCCAAAGATAACCGGCTCGTTAATGTTAAACAGGCTTGGCACCACGCTCAGACGGCCAATGGATCGCAAATGCGCTGAGCGGCTACGCAGATAACAGAACACCAGCCCCATGGTCGCCCCGGACCCACCAACCACAATGAAGAATGTCCAGAACGCCTCCATGAAGATATGCGGCAGAGGCGCCCCCTGGGCCAGCGCCTGCTGGTTCATACCAAGGTTGGTCAGCCAGAACATCTGCAGCATCCCGGAGACAATCGCGGCGCCGTGGATCCCGGCAAACCACAGCAGGTGGCCAATAAGCACCGCCAGCAGAATTGCCGGTAGAGAGTCGGCTGCCGAAACCAGCGGTTTGAAGATGGCCATAATGGCCTGCGGGATCAGCATGTCAAAATGGTGCTGGATAAACAGACTCAGCGGATAGAGCGTCAGCACGACCACCAGCACCGGGATCAACAGATCAAACGAGTTTTTGATCATCGGCGGAACCTGATCCGGCAAGCGAATGCCGATATTATGCGCCTTAAGAAAACGCATCATCTCCACGCAGTAGATCGCCACCAGAATGGCGGTAAAGATCCCCGTCCCGCCGAGGCTATCCACTGGTAGCGTACCCTGCGTCTTCGGCGCGGCAACCAACAAAAAGGCCATGATCGACAACATTGCGCACATAAAGGGATCAAGCTGATTGGATTTCTCGTAGTGTTTACCGAGGTTATAAGAGATCGCCGCGCAGATGTAGATCGACATGATCCCCATCGTCATGTCAAAGGGGGTCAGAATTCGTCCCTCAAACTCTTTTGCCAGATCCAGCCAGGCGCGGGCAAAACCCCAGGTGGTATCCGGTGAGAAAGGTGGATAAGCAAACACCAGCAGGAACGATCCGACGATCATAAATGGCATCGCTGAGATAAAACCGTCACGGATAGCCATGACGTGACGCTGCGATGAGATCCGCCCTGCTATGGGGCTTATGTAATTTTCTACAAAGCGAAATATCAAATTAAACGCAGCATGGTTAGCAGACATAGTAGCCCTCCTGACAGGCTATTGATACTGGCCCAACAACGATTACCCTGCCGTTACGATGACCGTTTTTGATGCAGCAGGCCGTTGATGGATTACCGGCTATACTGCTCATGACGCAACGATTCATACACGGCTCTTATGTTATAAATAAAGTGAGAAGTGACTGTTCCAGTATTCATCTCTACGCGCCCAACCGCAACCGGTTACAGTAACCGGTTACGGTGAATGTGAAGGAGATCGACAAAATAGAAAGAATCTGGATTGTCCGCGCTGTTATTTACACTCCGCCAGGCTTGTGACAGATTTAACCAGGCTTAAATCAGGAGAATCCAATGAGTCTGCAGTCTGTACGGCAGTTTTTTGCCGAACACGCCCCCGATATCGAAATTATTGAGTTAAATCAGAGTACCGCTACCGTCGCGCTCGCCGCTGCCGCGCACAATGTTGAGCCGGGACAAATCGCCAAAACGCTGTCGCTCAAGATCAAGGATAAGATTGTACTGATCGTCGCCAGGGGCGATGCGCGGCTCGATAACAAAAAGCTGAAAGAGACCTTTGGTGCGAAAGCCAGAATGTTAAGCAGCGATGAGGTAGTGACCTGGACCGGTCATCCGGTAGGCGGCGTGTGCCCTTTTGGTCTGGAAAACCCGCTGGCCGTCTATTGCGACGTCTCGCTCAGGCACTATCAGGAGGTGCTACCCGCAGCGGGAGCCATTCACAGCGCCGTTCGTATTGAACCAGAACGAATGGCGCAGCTCACCGATGCGACATGGGTAGATGTGTGTTTATAGCCGCGTTACGCCACCTGTTTAACGGCGTTGTTCGCGCCGTTCACCGGTAAATGCAGCAAGATATCCGCCGCGTTTAATAAACCAATGTCTGAGCGAACGCCGAGCTTGGTCATGGCGTTAAATTTATGCGCGCGGATAGTTTTAATGTTCCGGTTCAGCTGTATCGCAATTTCAGAAAGTGAATATCCCCAGGACATATAGCGAAGAATGGCGTGCTCCGTTGGGCTTAACGGATCGTTGCACGCCTCTCTGTCGCAAAATTGCTCGCTGCCGCTGAGATGATGATTGTCCAGCAGTTGTAACAAACTCTCCTGTAATCCGCGTCGCGGTGCGGATTTATTCAATATGCCATGCAGACAGGCCGGCATAAGATGGCCGATCAGGTGCATTTCACTTTCATTATTAGCGAGAATAATCGTTTGTACTTCCGGTCGGCCTCGCGCCATTTCATGAACAAAAAGCAGGCTCTCAGCTCGTGAAGACCGGCTTCCCGAAAGGGAAAAGATAATTGCTGACCAGGGAAATGATGTTTCCACTGCCCTGAGCGTACTGACATTTTTAAAAAAATGAATATGGTATCGGCTATTATCTTCACGACTAAAGATATAGCGCCAGGCCATTTCCGTCATCACACATTTTTCTACGATGGCGACATGGCGGGTTGTGCTATTTTTTTCCATTCCATTTGCTCCCCGTAAGCTGAATTGATATTCAGCTCTTGCATTCCCTGCACGCTGTTGATCCAGGCATACATTTCAGCATTACTTCGCAGTGATAAGCGTCGCATTGCGCTATTTTTCTGCGCACTGATGGTTTTATTACTCTTTTTCAACAGCGCGGCGATCTGATTAATTCCCCATCCCTTTGCCAGAAGACGCAAGACCTTGCGTTCCGAAAGGGTCAGCATCGCCGCAGAGTGGTAGCTTGCGAAATCACTATCCTCGTCTCCGGTGAACAACGTCCGGCTAATTTGCTCGGCAGCACGACTGCCGGCGCAAATCACCTCAATCAGCCGGTTAACCGGCTCGCTCTCGGAGATCAGCGAGCTTTCAGGACGAATTAATAGCTCAACGGCCAATGGATAGAGGCTGTCGCTGACCATAAAAACCCAGTGAATATCGCGATACTGAGTCATCAGGGAGTAATAACGCTCGCAAACGGCCCGGGGATGCGCAATCTCGCCGGAGATATCCGCGACGACCAGCACCGCCCGCCGCAGTTGCAAAAGGGTGAGCTCATCATGAGAACGACAAAAGCTGAGTTCGTAGTCAGGGAGATTCTCATTGAAGATAACCTTTAACCCTGACTGCATGACGGGAATTTTACTAATAACGACACCAAACTTACCTTGTCCTGGTAACATAACACCTCCGCTTCCTGTCGAAGTTCCTTCGCCTGCCGAAAAACAATTGACGCTTAACATCACCGCCATATCATTCTTTGAATGAATATAAAAACTATATTCATGGCCTGCGTACACGGTATACGTAACGACCGAACCGTGGTCATACCGTGTAAATATTATTACTGTGTATACTTGCGATTAATATTAGCACAGACGCTCCTGCGCTAATAAATTAGAAAAGATTAAACTATCATTAAGCAAAAGTAATTTCAGGCACCAACGTTATAAAGCATTATCTTTGATTGTTTCCCTAAATGCTTTAGGCGACATGCCGCTATAGCGGCGGAAAAAGCGAGAAAAATAGGCGGCATCACTAAAACCCAAATAATCAGAGAGTTGCGTTACCGTCATGCGGGTGTACTGCAGATTACGTCGCGCTTCAAGCATCAGGCGTTGATGCAATACCCCCAGAGCGCTACAGCCATAGAACTCGCGGCATAAATAATTTAAATGCGTGACCGACAACCCAATCAGCTTCGCATACTCCGCCAGCGGGAGATGCTGTCGGTAGTGACTCTCAATAAGCCGGGAAAAGTGACGCATCATACTGCGCTTCCGCTCCGCTTTATCTTCCGCGGGCGGTGCGGGGTGGCACTGCCGGTTCAGCCAGACCAGCAGCGTCCCCAGCAGCGAGTACAGCATCATCTCCCGCGCATCATGCTCTTCGCAATACTCCTCGCGAAGCGCGGAAAATAATGTATGCATACGCCCCCGGGAACGGCCTACCGGCACGCACTGCGGTACGCTAAGCACATCCAGCGGCCGACCGAACTGATTTTCAAACCGGCTCAGCAGCGGCAGCGCCAGAGAGAGCACATACCCCTGCGTCCCGGGCGAAAAATGAAACCCATGAATACAGAGGGCGGGAACCACCTGGATACAGGACGCCGTCATCACCGCGGTGGTACCTTCAATTTCGATCTCTGCCCGGCCCTGATGCAGATACAGGAGCTGGACCATTTCCGCATGCTGATGAACGCGAATATGCCACTCGTACAGACTGCTACGCTGCAAAATTGACTCACAGTGCAACAGGTCCGGCGTTGGCCAGCCGCGCTCTTCGCCATACAGCTTAAATACGGGGACGGCTTGCATGGGCGGCATAATCACTCCTCTTTAGTCAGGTAACGCGTTCCATGGGCAAGCCCACGTAGTTTTCCGCGATGGTGGTCAGCCCGGCACGGGAGCCAAGATAGTAGCGGCGGTCGGCGGCCTGCATTTTGGCGTCGAACGCGTTCTGGTCCGGGAAATCGTGCAGCAGGCGGGTCATAAACCAGCTAAAACGTTCCCCTTTCCACACCCGATCCAGCGCCAGTTGCGAGTAGGTCGCCAGCAGATCGCTGCGGCCACGATGGTAGTATTCGCGCAGGATCCGCCACAGGTAGTTAACGTCCGATGCCGCCAGGTTTAACCCTTTGGCGCCGGTTGGCGGAACGATATGCGCGGCATCTCCCACCAGAAACAGCCGCCCATACTGCATCGGCTCCACCACGAAACTACGCAGAGGGGCAATGCTCTTCTCAAGTGAGTGACCAGTCACTAACCTGGAGGCCAGGTCCTCCGGCAAGCGGCATTTCAGCTCCTGCCAGAAGCGCTCGTCCGACCAGGCTTCAACCTTATCGCTCAGCGGAACCTGTAGATAATAGCGGCTGCGCGTAAGTGAGCGCTGACTACACAATACAAACCCCCGCTGATGGTGTGCATAAATCAGCTCCGGATTGACCGGTGGCGTATCCGCCAGCAGGCCTAACCAACCAAACGGCCACACGCTCTCGTAGGTTTTGAGAATGTCAGCGGGAATGCTTTGCCGTGACACCCCGTGAAAACCGTCGCAACCGGCGATAAAGTCGCACTCCAGGCGGCAGGTTTCACCTTCGCTGAGGTAGGTGACCGTCGGTCGGTCGCTTTTCGCGTCATGAATAGCCACCTCGCTCACGCCATAGACGATCGGCGCGCCGCTGGCGGCCCGGGCCGCCATCAGATCGCGTGTCACTTCCGTCTGGCCATAAACCATCACGCTCTTGCCGTCAGTCAGCTCGCTCAGTGCGACAGGTACCCGCTGGCCGTCAAACAGAAACTCCACCCCATGATGCACTAGGCCTTCGGCATCCATCCGCTGCGCCACGCCCGCTTCGCGTAGCAGATCGACGGTGCCGCTTTCCAGAATTCCCGCGCGGATGCGCCCCAGCACATACTGTGGCGTTTGACGCTCGAGGAGCACGGTATGGATCCCGGCATTGTGCAGCAACTGCCCCAGCAGCAGCCCGGAGGGGCCTGCACCAATAATCGCGACCTGTGTTTTCATAGGGTTGTCTCACTCTTGCAGGGTTAATTATTTGTATAATTTTTGTTTAATAAAAGTTCTTCCCTGCATTTTTGATAAGTAAGACGGGAAAAAGAAGGGATGAATGGCGACAAAAATTGCACTTTTCACCAAACTGGCAAAAGTGTGGGACGCTTCAAATTCTGCCGCCCCGCCAGCCGGGACATTTTTGCATATTATTTGATCCCGCCCCCCTCAGCCGCTACGGCGCTTCAGGTTAAAGTATCGACAGATAACCAGACGTCGCGGACAGCAGAGGAATTATGCAGGTTGATCGGTCACAGCAGCGGGCAATCACACGATTGTGCATCCAGTGTGGTCTTTTTTTGTTACAGCACGGCGCCGAAAGTGCGCTGGTGGAAGAGCTTTCCACCCGCCTCGGACGGGCGCTGGGAATGGACAGCGTCGAAAGCGCCATCTCGTCTAATGCCATTGTGCTGACCACCATTAAAGATGGCGAATGTCTCACCTCAACGCGGAAAAATGTCGACCGCGGCATCAATATGCATGTGGTGACGGAAGTGCAGCATATTGTGATCCTCGCCGAACATAAGCTGCTGGACTATCGCGACGTCGAGAAGCGCTTTGCGCAGATCGTTCCCTTGCGCTATCCGCGCTGGCTGCTGGTCATCATGGTGGGGCTCTCCTGCGCCTGTTTCTGCAAACTGAATAACGGCGGCTGGGACGGCGCGCTGGTCAGCTTCTGCGCCAGTACGGTAGCCATGTACATTCGTCAGGTGCTGACCCACCGGTCCATGCATCCGCAGATCAACTTCTGCATCACCGCCTTTGTCGCCACCACCATCTCCGGGCTGCTGCTGCGCCTCCCGGCCTTTGCCAGCACGCCAACCATTGCCATGGCCGCCAGCGTTCTGTTGCTGGTTCCGGGTTTTCCTTTGATCAACGCCGTCGCCGATATGTTTAAAGGGCATATTAATACGGGGCTCGCCCGCTGGGCGATCGCCAGCCTGTTAACCCTTGCCACCTGCATTGGCGTGGTGATGGCGATGACCGTATGGGGGCTGCGCGGATGGGCATAATCTCGTTTATTTTCACACTGGCGGAAGACATGCTGCTGGCGGCTATCCCCGCCGTCGGTTTTGCCATGGTCTTTAATGTCCCCCAGCGCGCCTTGCGCTGGTGCGCGCTGCTGGGGGCGATCGGCCACGGCTCGCGCATGGTCATGATGAGCGCCGGTTTTAACATTGAATGGGCCACCTTTCTCGCCGCGCTGCTGGTGGGCAGCATCGGCATTCAGTGGTCACGCTGGTATCTGGCGCATCCGAAGATTTTTACCGTCGCCGCCGTGATCCCGATGTTTCCCGGTATCTCGGCCTATACCGCGATGATCTCCGCGGTAAAGATCAGCCATTTTGGCTATTCTGAAGAGATGATGATTTTGCTGCTGAGCAATTTTTTAAAGGCGTCGTCTATTGTGGGCGCCCTTTCTATTGGCCTGTCGATACCCGGTCTGTGGCTGTATCGTAAGCGCCCTCGCGTCTGACCCCGGCGTCGCGGTACAGCCGCGACGCTCCTTCCGCGATGGGCTCTGTGCTACTATGTGCAGATCACCCCACTCTTTGCAGTTCAGAGTTGAGATAGAGTTATGTCTTCGCGAATTTTAACCTCCCATTTTAGCGGCCTGGAAGAGTTCCTCCAGCAGCACGCGACGCTGCTGGCGAAATCGACTGACGGCACCGTTGCCGTTTTTGCCAATAACGCGCCGGCATTCTATGCGCTGACGCCAGCGCGGCTGGCGCAGTTGCTGGAGCTGGAAGCCAGGCTGGCGCGCCCCGGCAGCGACATCGCGCTTGACCCGCAGTTTTTCGAGGAGCCCGCCGCGGCGCCGGTTGCGGTGCCTATGGGCAAATTTGCCATGTACGCGGACTGGCAGCCGGACGCCGATTTTCAGCGCCTGGCCGCGCTGTGGGGCATTGCCCTGAGCCAGCCAGTCACGCCGGAAGAGCTGGCCGCCTTCGTCGCTTACTGGCAGGCGGAAGGTAAAGTGTTTCACCACGTGCAGTGGCAGCAGAAGCTGGCGCGCAGCGTGCAAATCAGCCGCGCCAGCAACGGCGGACAGCCGAAGCGCGATGTGAACAGCGTGAGCGAACCCGACAGTCATATTCCGCGAGGTTTCCGAGGATGAGCATGAAAAACGTGGGCGACCTGATGAAGCGTCTGCAGAAAATGATGCCGGCCCATATCGAACCGGCGTTTAAAACCGGCGAAGAGCTGTTGGCCTGGCAAAAAGAGCAAGGCCGGCTGCGTTCCGAAGCGCTGGAGCGGGAGAACCGCGCGATGAAAATGCAGCGTACCTTCAACCGCTCAGGGATCCGCCCGCTGCATCAGAACTGTTCCTTTGATAACTACCGCGTCGAGTGCGAAGGACAGATGAACGCCCTCGCCCGCGCACGTCAGTATGTGGAAGAGTTCGATGGCAATATCGCCAGCTTTATCTTCTCCGGTAAACCGGGGACCGGCAAAAATCACCTGGCGGCAGCCATCTGCAACGAGCTGCTGCTGCGCGGGAAGTCGGTCTTAATCATCACCGTGGCCGATATTATGTCGGCGATGAAAGATACCTTTGGCAACCGGGAAACGAGCGAAGAACAGTTACTGAGCGACCTCAGCAAAGTCGACCTGTTAGTGATTGATGAAATTGGTATGCAGACGGAGTCTCGCTATGAGAAGGTCATTATCAATCAGATAGTTGACCGTCGTTCTTCATCCAAACGGCCTACCGGGATGCTCACCAACAGCAATATGGAAGAGATGAACAAGCTGCTCGGCGAGCGGGTAATGGACCGTATGCGACTGGGGAACAGCCTGTGGGTTATCTTCAACTGGGAAAGTTACCGGCACCGCGTCACTGGCAAGGAGTATTAAGAGATTTCCGGACGACGACGGCGTTATACTAAAGCGATTATTCAGTCACGCTTATGAGTCCGTCTATGAAATCGTTTAAAAATGGCTTACTTGCCGCGCTTGCCATCAGTGCATTCACCCTCGCCGGCGCCCATGCTGCCTCCTGGCAGGATTCTCTTAACAGCGCCGCCAGCCAGCTTAGCGGCAGCAGCACCCAGGCCGGCGGCGGCGGCATGTCCGTTTCCTCGCTAACCAGCCTGCTCAGCGGCAGCAACCAATCTCTGACCGCCAGCAGCATGAATAATGCGGCCGGGATCCTGTCATATTGTGCGCAACAGAAATTGGCCTCCGTGACCAGCGCCGATAACGTCAAAAACCAGGTGCTGGATAAACTGGGACTCAGCACGCCGGAAAAACAGAAACAAGACACCAACTATCTCGATGGCCTGCAGGGCTTGCTCAACAGTAATAACGGCCAGCAGCTGGACCTGAATACGCTTGGCAACAGCTCGCTGGCGAAGCAGGTGAAAACCAAAGCCTGCGATCTGGTCTTAAAACAGGGCGTTAACTTCCTCTCCTGATACGTACTGCTAATGCCGCGTTTGTCGCCTTCGCGACGGCAGCGCGGCCTGAAACGGTTTTTTTACCCTTTTCCCTCTCCGCTTCCCCGCCATACCCGATGCGACACCGATCAAAAAAGGCAACATCTAAACCAATTCTGAATAACTGCACAGTTTCATGACGCTAGAATTGCAGCAAGATGGCGCTGCAATTACAGTGTGGCGTGAAAAGTAATCTGTTCTGCCAGCCGACAACTGGCGCTAATGAGGATGAGCTGTGTCAGAGTTGTTATCCATCGCCTTATTTTTAGCTTCGGTGGTGCTTTATGCCTGGAAAGCGGGTCGTAACACCTGGTGGTTTGCCGCCACGCTCACGGTGTTAGGTCTGTTCGTGGTGCTGAACATCACCCTCTACGCCAGCGACTATTTTACCGGCGACGGCATCAACGACGCGGTGCTCTATACCCTGACCAACAGCCTGACCGGCGCAGGGATCGGCAAATACATTCTGCCGGGCGTCGGGGTGGGCGTCGCGCTGGTTGCCGTCTTTGGCGCGCTGGGCTGGGTGCTGCGCCGCCGTCGGCATCATCCTCATCACGTCGGTTACAGCCTGGCGGCGCTGCTGCTGGCGCTGGCCTCCGTTGATGCCAGCCCGGCCTTCCATCAGATCAGCGAGCTGGTGAAATCGCAGTCACGGGAAGGTGACCCGGACTTTGCCGCATACTACAAAGAGCCGTCGAAGCGTATCGACAATCCACAGCTGAACCTGGTCTATATCTATGGCGAAAGCCTCGAGCGTACCTATTTTGATAACGACGCCTTTCCTAACCTCACCCCTGAGCTCGGCAAAATAAAAGATCAGGGCCTCGATTTCAGCAATACCATGCAGCTCCCGGGGACGGATTACACCATCGCCGGTATGGTCGCCTCGCAGTGCGGCATTCCGCTGTTCGCGCCGTTTGAAGGCAACGCCTCGGCATCGGTCTCCAGCTTCTTTCCGCAGAATATCTGCCTTGGCGATATCCTGAAAAACTCCGGCTATGAAAACTACTTTGTGCAGGGAGCCAACCTGCGCTTTGCCGGCAAAGACGTGTTTCTCAAATCCCACGGCTTCGATCACCTGTTCGGGGCGGAAGAGCTCAAAACCACGGTAGCGGATCCCGCCTATCGCAACGACTGGGGCTTCTATGACGACACCGTGCTCGACGAGACGTGGAAAAAATTTGAAGAGCTGTCCCGGTCCGGTAAACGCTTCTCGCTGTTCGCCCTGACGGTGGATACTCACCACCCGGATGGCTTTATCTCGCGCACCTGCGAGCGTAAACGCTATGACGTGGACGGTAAGAAAAACCTCTCCTTCAGCGCCGTTAGCTGCAGCCAGGAACATATCGCCGCGCTGATCGAGAAGGTCAAAGCCTCACCCTATTTCAAAAACACGGTCATCGTGGTCTCTTCCGATCACCTGGCCATGAAAAACAGCGCCTGGGATTATCTCAACAAGCACGATCGCAGCAATCTGTTCTTCGTGTTGCGCGGTGATCAACCGCAACAGGAGACGCTGGCGGTGAAACGCAACACCATGGATAACGGCGCGACGGTGCTGGATATTCTCGGCGGCGATAACTTTATCGGCCTCGGGCGCAGCAGCCTCTCCGGCCAGTCGCTCTCCGGTATTTTCTTGAATATGAAAGAGAAAGTGCTGGCCTGGAAACCGGACGTGATCCGCCTGTGGAACTTCCCGAAAGAGATGAAAAACTTCACCATCGACTCGCAGAAGAACATGATCGCTTTCTCCGGCAGCCATTTCCGTTTGCCGCTGCTGCTGCGGGTATCGGACCAGCGCGTTGAACCGCTGCCGGAGAGCGAATACTCCGCGCCGTTGCGCTTCCAGCTGGCCGATTTCGCGCCGCGGGACAATTTCGTGTGGGTCGATCGCTGCTATAAAATGGGGCAACTGTGGTCGCCTGAGCTGGCGCTCTCCACCGACTGGTGCGTCTCGCAGGGGCAGTTGGGCGGTGAGCAGAAGGTCCAGCACGTCGATAAACCGCAGTGGCAAGGCAAAACCGCTTTCAGGGACACCCTTATCGATATGGAGCGCTATAAGGGCAACGTCGATACGCTAAAAGTCGTCGACAACGATATTCGCTACAAGGCCGACAGCTTCGTGTTTAACGTCGCCGGCGCCCCGGAAGAGGTCAAGCAGTTCAGCGGCATTTCGCGTCCCGAGTCCTGGGGTCGGTGGTCCAACGCCCAGCTGGGCAGCGACGTGAAGATTGAATATAAAGAGCCGCTACCGGAAAAATTTGATCTGGTGATCACCGCCAAAGCCTACGGCCCAAACGCCAATAAGCCGATCCCGGTGCGGGTGGGAGACAGTGAGCAAGTGCTTACGCTGGCCAATGACGTAACCACTACGACGCTGCATTTCGACAACCCGTCGCACAGCAACACCCTGACCATCACTCCGCCGGACCCGCAGTCCACCAACGAGGGGAATATCCTTGGTCACTCCCCACGTCAGTTGGGGATCGGCATGGTGGAGATCAAAGTGGTGAAAAGCGAAGGCTAAAACCATCCTGCCCGGCGGGTTTACACGCCGGGCAACGGTTGCCGTGGCAGGGCGTTAACCCTACAGCGGCTGTAGTTCATCAGCCGACAGTCCGGTGATTTTCTGTACCATCTCTTTGTCGAGGCCATTTTGTAACATACTGCCGGCAATGCGCAGCGCCTCACGCCGGCTTCCTTCCTGTAAGCCCTCCTGGTGCCCTTCTTCCCGGCCTTCTAGTCGACCTTCTTGACGACCTTCTTGACGACCTTCCTGCTTAAGCTTTTGCGCGATAGACATCAGTGTCTCCTCATACTGTGGCAGACGGCGGGCCAGCCGGCGGAGAAACACGCCCGGCTCGGCCGTATTACCGTACTGCAGCATATAGTGAAACAGCATTCTCAACTGCCGACGGTTAGTGTATCCCAGCATCACAACGGCCGCCAACGACTCCGTTAAGCCGCTGAGATCGCGCTGGCGAATATGTTTTTGCATCAGCTCCAGCAAGGCGACTCGCCGATGTTGCACGATGTCATCATCTGGCATCACCGTAACGTCGATCAACGGAAACGGACAGCCATACAGCGTCTTCGCCAGCTGCGGGTCGGCAAACTCATCCAGCCAGTTGAGGGAAAAGGGGTATGGACTGGTCACACCGTGATAAAAAAGCATCGGCACCACCAACGGCAGCGTTTTGTGCCCGGCATCCAGGTGGCGCTGCATCGCGGCAATCGCATAGCGCATCAGGCGAAACGCCATATGGTTATCCGGCGAGCTCTGATGCTCTATCACCACGTAAACATACCCCGCACCGCAGGTGGTTTGTACCGACCAGAGGACGTCCGAATACCAGGCGCGCAGATCCTCATCGATAAAGCTCGCCGATTGCAGTCTCAGGGTCGCGAAATCGCACCGCTGGCGGATCGCTTCTGGAAGGTAGAGGGTGAGGAAATCATTCGCCGTCTCCGGGTGGCGAAGAAATCGTTTAAAGACCGCATCGTGCGGCGTCGAGGTCATCCGTTTTTTCATGGCCATCCGCTTGCCTGAAAGAGAAGGAAAGCCGGACTCTACCACCGGTTTTTACCCGAATGGATTTGACGATAATTTTCTGGGAAGCGCCTCGGAGAATAGCGTAGCGGCCAGCCCGGCTGGCCGCCATCAACACGGCTTAGTAATCAAACTGACGGTAGTAACGACGGATATTGAGGTCGTGGCCGGTATGGTGTTCAAAGTGAGCCGCCAGCCGGTCCACCAGCAGGGTTGACACCACGCACGGCGCCATAATCCAGCGGAAAGCGTCATCAATGCCGTTCAGCGGATAGTCGCGCGGGTCGATCACCACCAGATGGTCAGTTATCTTTTCGGCAAAGCGTTCGACGCGCTCGTCCAGCGCCCGGCATTTCCCCTCACCTTTCACCAGAAACAGCGGGACCTCTTTTTCCAGCAGCTCCAGGGTGCCGTGGAAAAATTCAGCCGAGCTAACGGATTTCGTCCGCTTCCACTGCATTTCTTCGAGAATACACATTGAGAACAGGTAGACCTCGCCCCACATTTCCGCGCCGCCAATCCACATCATATAGTCGCTGCCATGGTATTGCGCGGCAATGCTATCCGCCTGGAGATCGAACTGGCGTTTGGCCTGCAAGAGATTTTCCGGCAGTAACTCGAGCTGGCTGGCAAATCGCGCGTAATTTTCAAACTCGCCGTGACGATAAATGATGCGGAAGAATAACCAGTACAGCAGCATATATTCATATTCCACGCCGTTCTTGTGGCACATCGGAATATGCCAGGTGGCGGCGGCGGCCAATGGCGAGTCGGCATGACGGGTAATAGCCACCACGCGGATCCCCTGCGCCTTGCACCACTCGGCAATAGCCACCGACTCTTTGGTATCGCCAGATTTAGATAGGGTAACGACTACCGCATCTTTATTTAATTTTTTATGCCCGCGATGAATTAATTCTGCCGCCTGCTCAAGATAAACCGGCACGCTGGTTAATTCTTTGGCAAACTCATTAATGGCCATCATCGGCGCCAGAGAACCGCCTACCGAGGCAAAAAATAATGCGCTGCAGCCGCAGTCATAAATATCGTCGGCCACGGTTTCAGCCTGTTTACGCGCAGCGATGATCTCGCGAGCACTGGTCAGGTACTCGTCCTGATTAAAACCCAACATAGTTTTCTCCTGAATATTCAGATTTTACTTTTTAATACGCGGTCAAAATCGTCAAAAATACGTTTAGCCAGATCGATACCTTTCAGGCCGGCGGTATGCCAGGCCAGCATCTGGACGGGAACGATCAGCAGCAGCGGCGCCAGGTGATGTTCACACGGGCAGCTTAGCGCCAGCGTCTGCGCATCCTCTTCGTCGCTCAGCGTCAGTGTAAAGGCGCGGGCAATGGAAGGCGCCATATAGTCCCGCAGCGCCCGGGTTCGCGCATCCGGCGCATCTTCAATAAACAGCATCACATGGCGGGCGTTGGCTTCCAGATAGGGACCGTGCATATAGGCTTCCAGCTCAAAGCCGCTGGAGGGCACGCGTACCGTTTCGGTAAATTTGGTTTCAAATTCCTTCGCCACGCCAACCAGCGCGCCATAGCCGGTGGCGACAAAGCGCTCGCCGCCCCGCAGCGCTTCGCCATGCCTGTCGATAAACCGCGAGGTGCGGTCAATGACATCCGGGATCGCCGCCGCCAGCCGCTGCAGTTCGGCAAGATAGCGCTGCTCCTCGGCCTCGCTGGCTTTCCCCTGGGCACGGGCAATCATCAGCGCCATCAGCAGCAAATTCAGCACCGTCGCGCTAAACCCGCGGGTGACAAACCCCACGCTCTCGATACCGGTATTGATATCCAGTATCCCATCGCAGGCCCGGGCGATCGGGCTTTGCGGGTCGGAGGTCAGGGCAAAAACCGGCAGATTCGCCGCCTGAACCTTGCGCATCGCCTCCAGCGTCGAGGCGCTTTTTCCGCTCTGCGAAATCGCCACCACCAGATCGGTATGCGGATCGACAGCCTCGTAATGCGTAAAGTTGTACGGCTCTTTAATGTCAACCAGCACGCCGAAGCGCTGTTCAAAGAAATAACGCGCGCACAGCGCGGCATTTAGCGACGATCCGGTTGCCAGCAGCAAAATTCGGCGTACCGGGTGCTGGTGGGCAAAGGTCTCAATCGCCGCCAGCTTTTGCCGGTAGTCGCGCAGGATCTGCGCCAGACAGGCCGGCTCTTCGCTGATATAGGTCATCATTGTTGGTCGCATAGCTCACTCCCGTTAAAACAATCCGATCCACGAACCCAGAATACCCACCAGCGCCATGCCGCCAATAATAGAGAGCGGTTTAACCTTCCGCCCCAGCAGCCAGTAGACGATGCCAAAACTCACCAGCGGCAGCATGCAGGGCAGAATGTCATTGATAATGTCCTGCACCTGAGTTTTGGCTTCCCCGGCTCCAAAGGAGAGAGGGATGGTGATATCGATCATTGAGGCGGTCATCGCCCCGACCACCATCAGGCCGATAATCGACGCCCCGTAGGTCAGGCTCTCCATCATTCCGCTCTTCTGGATCCGCTGCAGCACCCCGGTGCCCAGCACATAGCCCCAACGGGTAAAAAACCAGCGCACCAGGATATGCGGCACGTTAAACACCAGCAGAAACAGAATGGGTCCGAGAACGTTGCCCTTGAGCGCCAGGCTGGTGCCGATGCCGGTGGCGATCAGCCGCAGCGTACCCCAGAAAAAGGAGTCCCCCAGCCCGGCCAGCGGCCCCATCAGAGACGCTTTAACGTTATCGATCGCGTTGGCGTCCATATTTTTCTGCTGGCTGTTTTTTTCCTCCATCGCCGTGGTGATCCCCAGCAGCAATGTGACGATATGCGGCGTGGTATTGAAGAACACCAGATGCCGTTTCAACGCACCGGCCAACTCCTCTTTGCGCGGATAGAGCTTCTTCAGCACCGGGATCAACGCGTAAACAAAGGCGAGATTCATCTGCCGCTCATAGTTCCACGAGAACTCCATCTGGAAGGATCGCCAGAACACCCGGCGTAAATCTCGTGGCGTAATACGAGTCTCTTCTTGCTCCTGCGGGCGCAGGGTCTCTTCAGAAATCATCTTCGTCGTCATCGCTGACTCCTTGTTCTGTCGTCGTACGAGGTGAATTCAACGCGGTGACGTTAACCATGACCACCGCCACGATAGCGCCGAGAATGGCGATGCCGGTCACCGGGATTTTCAGGTAGGCCATCAGCACGAAGCCAAGGAAAAAGTACGGCGCGACTTTCTTGTTAATCAGCAACCTGGCGAGCATCGCGAAGCCGAGGGCCGGAATGATGCCGGTAGCGACGCTGAGCCCGTGTTTGATAAATTCCGGGATGGTATCGAGCAGGGATTTCACCGCGTTGCTGCCCACCAGGAATGAAACGGTCACCACCGTGGCCAGCATCAGCGACAGCCCGAAGCCGGCAATCAGATGCATCCGCTCAATGCCCCGCGTATCCGCCCGTTCCGCGTAGCCGTCAGCCTTCTGGCTGAGCATCGGGATAAACATCCCCAGATAAACGTTTTTCAGGATCAGGGTCAGGGTGGCGATAGGCAGGCCAAGCAGCAACGCCGTTTCTGTGCCCGCGCCAGAGGTAATGGCGAACGCCACGCCGAGAATACCGCCGGTCACCACGTCGGGCGGGATCGAGGCGCCAACGGAGAACGAGCCGATAAACGCTAGCTCCAGCGTCGCGCCCATGATGACGCCGGTCTGCACATCCCCCAGCACCAAACCGGTCAGTAGCCCGGTGACGATAGGCCGGGAAATCAGCGACGTCCCTAAGGCATATTCCGATTGCGCGATAAACGCCACCAGACCCAGTAAGAGAGCCTCTACCATAATCTGTCCTCCGGAATTACACGCATTCCGTAAAAAGCTGTTTGCGATCGTTCGGGACCTGGCGAATCTCCACCTCGACGCCCTTCCCCACCAGTTGTTGTAGCTGCTCTATTTCTTTTGGCAGTAAATTAATTGCCTTAGAGATATTCTGGCTGCCCTCTTTCGCTTTAATCCCGCCAAGATTAATGCTCTTGATATTTCCCACCGCATTGGCTATACGCCAGGCATCGTCCACCGATTCAACAACAATAAATAAATTATATTTATCGGTAACGCCGCTTTTAATTGCCTCAATGGAGTCATCAATATTTTTAATTACCAGTTTTACCGACGGCGGCTTAGCGAGCTTAATCGTCGTTTTACGCAGTTCATCGTTAGGGACATTATCGTTAGCGATCAAAATACAATCAGCACCGACATATTGCGTCCAGGAAAAGGCTACCTGTCCGTGAAGTAATCGATGGTCTACCCTTAAAAGCGTAATCATAGTGTTCCCTCATTTCAGAAGTCTTTATCAGTGGTCATCGCACTGGCAATCGTTTGATTGCAGTACTGAATGCTCTCTTTGGCGCTGGTTAATGCTTCAGTAATTAATTTCTCGGTATTTTCTTCCGTTGCAGAAATAAGCAAATCAATAATCAGCGGCAGATTTAAACCTGATAATAAATGGAAGTGTGGGCGTGATAAAAAACGAACAAACTCGTTATTCACGCTACCGGCAAAAATATCCGTAATCACTATCAGTTCATCCTGCGCCGGGAAACGCGCCAGTAGCGCCTCCACCTGCTGCGTGAGATCGGACTCCTCCTCGACGTAGGCACACAGGGTATGAATATCCGGCTGTTTACCGAGGATTAGCTCCACGGAGTTCAGCAAACCGTTAGCAAAGGTGCCATGGCTGGCAAAAATATAGTGTCGTTTCATCCTTACCTCGAAAGCGCATTCCACTGCTTTCTTAATAGCAACCGGCGTGCCAGAAACAGTGGCGCGCTGGTTAGCGCAAGGACGAACAGACTGAGGGAACTAAAACTCCTGATCTTCCTGAATAAATTCCGTTTCCCGCGTCAGGATATCGTGAATGTAGCAGAGCTCTATGGCGGGGATTTTGACACTATATCCGCTCTCAATGACACTAAAAGCCTCGCGAAGCGTCGCCAGCTCGCTCTGCGGACACTGCCTTCCGGAATAATGGGATGGCGACGCGTTGCGGATCAGGCGCTCAATCAGACAGCTGATATGCACGTACAGCGCCACCTTGCGATCGTTGGGCACGTCGTAGCCGGCCAGATGCTCATAGCGCAGTAAAAACTGCTCGACCTGATTGATGACCTTTGCGGTATCGAGGATCGTCACCGACTCGATCACCCGGCGCAGCGAGAAATTTTTCAGGATCAGGTTATTGATCTCGCTGACTTGTTCAGAGGAGGCCAGCTCGCCGAAGATACGCATCAGCGGGCGGCTGCCCTGGCCGGAAATCAGCGAATCCAGCGAGATCCACGGCAGATCGGCAAGCTGCGGGTCCAGAGTTCCAACGATCGCCAGCACCTCATAGCGGCTGAGCATCGGTTGCCGCCGCGCGGGATCGGCGAGCGTTTCCACATCACAGGCCACAATATCAATGCCGAGCGTCTCAGGAATGCTGGCTTTTAACAGCGCCGACAGATTCGCCGCCGCGCCCAGACCGGTGGCGCAGGTCGTAAGAATCGCCCGCGGTTTATCGGTTTGCGGGTAATAGAGCTGATGCTCGACCGCGAGATCGCCGCGGATCTCGCGGACGATATCTTCCAGCATAACGCCCTGCAAAATGCGCTCCCCGACGTACATCGCCATACCGGTGGAGACATTGTTGATAATCGCCATCGGCGTACTCAGGCGACGATTAAAATGGCGATGAATGGCGTTCAGCGATCCCATATCGACCAGAATGATCAATCCTGACGCCAGGGCGTGGCTCTCAATATAGGCCATCACCTGGTTAGCAATAGCCTCCGGCGTCACGTCGAGCGGCATATCGAATGACTCAAACAGCTGGCTTTTCAGCAACCGGTTCGCCACGTTGGCGATGCTGCTGGCGGTGGCGTAACCGTGGGCGAGGATAATTGCCCGGGTCACCTGCTGCTGGCTGATGGCGCCATTTTTCTGTAACCACAGCACCAGCAGCAGCAGGTCAATGCGCCGGGGTTCAATGTCCAGCTTCAGCGCCAGCGCAGCGAGGATCTCTTCGCAAAAGCGATACAGCAGCGGATATTTCTGCGCCAGAAAATCCTCCAGCAGGCGGCTTTTCTCGTTGCTCATCGTGGACGGCCCCTGCCGGGAACGATGAATTAGGTAGTGACTTAAAGCGTAAATACAGTTGCCGTTAAACTGGATATTGAAGCGCTTTTCAAGGCGATAAAACTCCTCCCGCACCTGATGCGTTATCAGCAGCAACATATGCGAACTATTGGCATCGTGATTATCGAAAATCAGCCGATCAAAGAGGGTTTCAATCTCCTCGCCCATGCTTTTTTGCGCCTCTTCCCAGAGCGTTTTTTTACTCTGCACCGCCTCATACAGCGCGAGAACGCGGCACTGAGTATCATAAATCAGCCCCTGAATCGGGTCGCGCGCGCGTAGCAGCCAGACCAGGCTGGTCTGCGGCTCGATAAGCAGCGGCTCCTGCTGGCCCATCGCTTCACTGAGGGCCGGCGTCGCAGCCATGATATTTTCCGGCAGATCATGCAGCGTCACGGTAAGCATCTCGCTGCCCGGACACCTGGCCCAGGCCGACGCCACGGCGTATTTCACCACATTCTTCAGCTCACCGACGTTACCGCGATAAACATAGTGCGTCAGCACCTGTAGCAGCCGTGGCGTCAGCTGCAGCCGGGCAGCCAACGTGCGCGCCTCCTGCCAGAAAAACTGCAGCGTTAACGCTTCTTTTTCGTGGCGGCTGCGGGTCTGTAAATCAGGCAGGCTAACGAGGATCGGAATACGGCGAATAAAGGTGGTCAGAAAAGTGCTGTGAATATCTTCGGTGGTGGCAAACACCAGCCGCAGCGAAATCGGCATCCCCTGCGCCGTTTCCCCCACCCGATAGATCTCCTTGCGGTCCAGCCAGGTGAAGAGCTTTTCCTGCCCCTGCGCATCCAGACGATGGACTTCATCAAGAAACAGCACGCCGCCATTTGCCGCCTCAAACGCCCCGGCTTTATCGCTCTGCGCGCCGGTAAACGCGCCTTTAACGTAGCCAAACAGGTTGGCGGCCAACAGCTCCGGGTTGCTGGCATACTGGGCGCAGTTAAAGCTGACAAAAGGCGCATCGGGCGGCAGCAGCCCCTGGGCGATAGCAAACTCATGCATCAGCTCCGCCATATAGCTCTTGCCAGTTCCGCTGTCGCCAACGATCAGCAGCGGAAGCCCACCGTTGGGATAAAACAGCGCGGTTTTCATCTGTTCGATAGGCTTGCGCAGGCTACCGTCATGGCCGGTCAGCAATGAGAAATGATCCGCCTGCTCCGGCTGCCGGTCGCTCTCTGCGAGCAGTTCCGCCATGCTGGCGTACTCGCTGCGGGAAAGAGGGAAAAACTGCTGGCAGAAGGCGGCTTTATGCAGGAAATAGACTGGTCGAGTATTGATCTTCACCAGCACATCCTGGGCCACCAACTGATTCAGATAGTGGCTGGCGGTATTTCTTTGCATCGCAAAACGCCGGGCCAGGTAGCCAGCGGTGAAGACCTCGCTCAGGTTATCCGGATCGAAAAAATCGGTCTGATTTTGCAGAAAAGCCAACAGTTCCGTTTTACGCATTACATCCCCCTCTTCACCTTACAGAGGCTTATGATGCGGGAAATCCACCAGGCGTTGGCGCTAAATTCACTTTTTGCGGTTCGGAGCACAAAAAAAACGGCGCCCAAATCCGCGGACGCCGCATAACAAAACCGTTACAGCCGCGCCAGGGCCTCCCGCATTCCTGAGCGCAAAATCATTTCCAGATAGCGCGTGACCTGGTCGGAAAGGCCGGGAATAGCCGTCAGATCCTCGCCCCAGTGCGCGTTATCCTGCAGGACGTCCGTGACCAGTCCATGCAGCGGGCTCCCGTTCGCCACCTGCTTCCATCCTTGCGAGAAGCGGGTTAACCAGACGTCATCATCTTGCAGCGGATACACCTGTCCGTCGCGCTGGCCGCGATAGAAGGCGATAAGCGCCGCCAGGGCAAACGTTAGCCGCGGGGGGATCGCGCCGTGCTGGCGGATTGTCGTCAGCAGCTGCGGCAGGATCCGGGTGCGGAACTTAGTCATGCCGTTCAGGGCGATGGCGAGCAATTGATGGCGAATATAGGGATTAAGAAAGCGCCCGGTGACCGCATCGGCAAACTGACGAAGCTCCTCGGCCGGTAAATCGAGCGCCGGGATAATCTCTTCATCAATCGTCTGCTGTACATAATGGCGAATGGCTTCGTCCTGCATCGCTTCGCCAACCGTATCCACGCCGCACAACCACGCTACGGGGACCAGCGCGGTATGTGCGCCGTTGAGAATGGCGACTTTGCGCTCTTTGTAGGGGCGAATATCGTCGACGATGCGAATATTGAGCGGACAGCGATCAAGGCGCAGTTTCTTCGCCAGCGCCTGCGGCCCCTGAATCACAAACAGCCAGAAGTATTCGGCGGTATCGAGGAAAGCATCATGGTAGCCCAGCTCCGTTTCCAGCTTTTCTGCTTCATCACGCGGGTAGCCGGTGACGATGCGGTCAACCAGCGTTGAACAAAACGTATTGGCGGTCTCAACCCAGTCGCGAAAAGCCGCGGGTAATTGCCACTCTTCGGCATAGCGCAGCACCAGCGCCTTCAGCGCCTCGCCGTTATAGTCAATTAGCTCGCAGGGGATGATCGTCCAACCCTTATCCACTGCGCCGTTGAAATGGCGGAACCGTTCGAGCAGCAGCTGGGCCAGTTTCGCCGGGAAGCTAACCGGCGGCTTATCGTCAGGCCGGTCTCCGGCGTGATAGCTGATGCCCGCTTCGGTGGTGTTTGAAAATACGAACGCGATCGCCGGATTTCGAGCCAGCGCCAGATAGCCGGCAAAATCCTGCCAGGGATTGATCTCGTTATTCACCGATCGAATAATCCGCGCCTCGCTCACCGCCTCGCCGCGTTCGTCCAGTCCGCGGATCACCGTGGTGTAAAGCCCGTCCTGGGTATTGAGCGACGGCGGAAACGCGGTGTTGATCGGGCGAATAATGGTCACGCCCGCCGCCAGATCGGTTTGCTCATTCAGCAGATCCAGCTGCCAGTCAATAAATGCCCGCAGGAAGTTGCCCTCGCCAAACTGAATCGCGCGCGTCGGGTACTGCGGCCCGGGAAAATCTTGTCGGTTTAACGATTTCATAAGCTTACCTGCTAAAAATGAATAACGCCTTTGATCAGCTGACGATTGTTAATCACGTCGCTTTCGTAAATTTCCGCCAGCGATTTGAAGTCGTAACGGTGGGTTAGCATCATCCTGGCGGTGATTTTCCCCTCGGCCATCAGCCGCCCGACCTTGGCAAAATCCTCTTCCGTCGCATTACGACTGCCCATCATCGTCGTCTCTTTCTTATGAAATTCCGGATCAGAGAACTGCAGTTCCCCCTTAAACAGACCAACAAAAATGATGCTGCCGCCGTGACGGATTAAATTAACGGTGTTATTCATCGCCTGCTGATTTCCCGTCGCGTCAATCACTTTCTGCGCCAGAGAACCGCCAAACGTGGCAGACAGTTGCTCGATAAACAGCGGATCGGAGGGATCGAGGGTGGTCAGGCCGAGATGCTGTGCCACATGATCGCGCCGCGCTGGGCTGGTATCCGCCACTACTACCTGCGCACCGTCAGCCTTAGCGATCGCCGCGGCTCCGAGCCCAATGGGGCCCGCGCCAACCACCAGCACCTGATCTCCCGGCAGGATCGCTGCGCGACGCACCGCGTGGGCGCTAATGGCGAATGGCTCAATCAACGCCACGGCTTCAGGATCGACGTCATCCACCACCAGCAGATTGTTTACCGGCACGCAGAGATACTCGCTAAACCCGCCGTCCCGATGCACGCCGATCACCGAAATCTTCTCGCAGCAGTTTGTCCGGCCGTTCAGGCAGGCCGGACACTGGCGGCAGGCGACATAGGGAATCACAGCAACCTGTTGGCCGCTCTTCAAATTAAGAATATTTTTACCCAGCCCAATTATCTCACCGCATATTTCATGTCCAAGAACACGCGGATAACTAAAAAAAGGCTGATTGCCGCCCCATGCATGAATGTCTGTCCCACAAATCCCCACTGCCTTTATTTTAATGAGAACTTCATCATCGCCGGGAATGGGAATTTGGCGTTTTTCCCAGTGTAGTTTTTTAGGTTCCTGACACACTAAAGTATTCATCGACGTCATAATAATTGCCTCCGTATTTGTTGGCTTAGATATCGATGAAAAATAGAAATAGAGTGAAACTCATTGCAAAATCTGTGAAATGTCACGCACAAAACTGTTTTAAATCCGGCTTTAATGGATAAAAAAGGAAAACGTTATGAGTCGCTCACAAAACCTACGTCACAATGTTATTAACCAGGTCATCAACGATATGGCGCGCGGCTTTATCCCCTCGCCGCTACCCTCGCAAAGCGCACTGGCGGAGATGTATAACATCAGCCGCACCACGGTGCGCCATATCCTTTGCCACTTATGCGAGCGCGGCGTCTTGAGCCAGGTCAATCACGACTACCAGATCCTTCGTCAGCCGGAAGTACAGGACGGCTTCGATGGTTCCAGCGCCTCGCTGACCGAACAAAACCGTCTCTTTGAACAAGCGTTTTTCACCATGATTAACCAGCGTCAGCTACGCGCCGGGGAGCGGTTCTCCGAACTGCAACTGGCGCGTGCCGCGGGCGTCAGCCCGGTCGTGGTCAGAGAATTTTTACTGAAATTCAGCCGCTACAACCTGATTGAAAGCGAAAAGCGCGGCCAGTGGAACATGAAAAAATTTGAGCAATCCTGGGCCGAGCAACTGTTCGAATTGCGGGAGATGCTGGAAACCCACGCACTTCAACACTTTCTTAATCTGCCGGACAGCGATGCCCGCTGGCTGCAGGCCAAAACCCTGCTCGAGCGCCACCGCACCCTGCGGGACAGCATCGGCAACAGCTTTCGTATGTTCTCCCAGCTCGATCGTGATTTTCATTCGCTGCTGCTTTCCGCTGCTGATAATATATTTTTTAATCAATCACTTGAAATCTTTTCCGTGATCTTTCACTTCCACTATCAGTGGGATGAAAGCGACCTTAAACAGCGCAATATCATCGCCATTGATGAACATATGACGATCCTGAGCGCACTCATCTGTCGCAGCGATCTGGATGCCAACCTGGCGCTACGTAACCACCTGAACTCCGCGAAGCAATCCATGATTAACTCTCTCAAGCAAAGTGAATCGCTGGCGCATTAAGTACCGATTAAAAACAGAAAGTGATTAGCAACAGCACAAATCCAAAAACGTAATCCGGCGCCCTCAAAAAGGTTATTTATGCTGAAAACAAGTCGACTTACTTTACTGTGAAACAGGTGGGTAATGTTTAAACACTTCGTTGTCACTTGGTATTCAAACATAATAATCAGGAGTCAGGCGTGGAATCACAAAATATAACCATAGACCCGCAGACCGACTTTAAAAAGGGGGAAGCGGAAACCCTTTCAGCTCCCTTAGAAAATACACTACAACGTAGTTCTCGTATTAAAAAAATTCAAACAACGGCAATGATTCTGTTATTTCTGGCGGCGGTGATTAACTACCTCGACCGAAGTTCATTGTCCGTTGCGAACTTAACGATTCGCGAGGAGTTAGGGCTTACCGCCACTGAAATCGGGGCGCTGTTATCGGTTTTCTCTCTGGCCTATGGTATTGCGCAACTGCCCTGCGGGCCGCTGCTGGATCGCAAAGGTCCACGCATCATGCTGGGGCTGGGCATGTTTTTTTGGTCGCTATTTCAGGCGGTCTCCGGGATGGTGCACAGCTTTACCCAGTTTGTCCTGGTGCGTATCGGCATGGGGATCGGCGAAGCGCCGATGAACCCGTGCGGCGTCAAGGTGATCAACGACTGGTTTAATATTAAAGAGCGCGGTCGCCCAATGGGCTTCTTTAACGCCGCCTCGACGATTGGCGTGGCGATCAGCCCGCCGATCCTTGCCGCGATGATGCTGATGATGGGTTGGCGCTGGATGTTTATTACCATCGGCGTACTGGGGATCTTTGTCGCTATCGGCTGGTATATGCTTTATCGCAACCGGGAGGATATCCCCCTCACCGCCGATGAGCAGGCCTACCTTAATGCCGGAAGCGTCAACGTGCGCCGTGACCCGCTGAGCTTTGCCGAATGGCGCAGTCTGTTTAAAAACAAAACCATGTGGGGAATGATGTTCGGCTTCAGCGGCATCAACTATACCGCGTGGCTATATCTGGCCTGGCTGCCGGGCTACCTGCAAACGGCGTATAACCTCGATCTGAAAAGTACCGGGTTTATGGCCGCCATTCCTTTCCTGTTTGGTGCCGCCGGTATGCTGATCAATGGCTACGTCACCGACTGGCTGGTCAAAGGCGGCATGGCCCCGATCAAAAGCCGCAAGATCTGCATTATTGCCGGGATGTTCTGCTCCGCGGCGTTTACGCTGATCGTGCCGCATGCCACCACCTCAATCGCGGCGGTGCTGTTAATCGGTATGGCGTTGTTCTGTATTCATTTTGCCGGAACGTCCTGCTGGGGATTGATCCACGTCGCCGTAGCATCAAGAATGACGGCTTCCGTCGGCAGTATTCAGAATTTCGCCAGCTTTATCTGCGCTTCATTCGCACCGGTGGTGACCGGATTTATTGTCGATACCACCCATTCCTTCCAGCTGGCACTGGTTATATGCGGCTGTGTGACCGCTCTCGGCGCACTGGCCTACATTTTCCTGGTTCGCCAGCCGATTAGTGACCCGCGTAACGACTGAATCTTAACGCCCTGCTGACCGCAGGGCATTCATCGTTGCGCTCATTTCATACTGCTGCAGCGATAGCGGCGCATATCCCGCCGCGGCAAACAGCGGCGTAAACGTTTCCGGGACCGTCACCGAAGTCCCCACACCCGGGAACTGCTGCGCCAGCGTCACCAGCAGCTCACGCGCCAGCCCCTGGCGGCGGGCGGCGGGCTCCACCCACAGAAACTGCAATACAGGCCGCGAGCCCGCCGTCGTTAGTACCGCGAAGGCGCGCTGTTCCAGCGTCACGACCTGACAGGGCAGGGTGGCGAAGGTGAGCGGATCCAGCAGCCAGGGGAGTTGACTATTACTCTCGTCAATGGCGCGACGTAGCAGGGCCAGGGTGGGATAAAGCTGTAATACGCCCGATACCGGAGCCAGAGGTTCATTGCTCAGGTAGCCGCAGAGCCCATAGCGTCGCGTAAAGCCCAGCGCCTGATATAGCGCGACGGCCGCGTGGTTATCGCGGATCACCTCCAGGGATACCCTCTCGATCCCCTGCTGTTGCAGGCGCATTAGCAGCTCTTGCATCAGTTCCCGGCCCAGGCCTTTGCCGCGCCAGGCCGGGCGCAGGGCAAAGGCGGCCAGGCGAGCGGCACTTCCCCGGCGCGCGACAATCGCGATCGCCGCCGGTTCATCTCCGGCCAGCCAGACGCGGGAATCGATCAGGCTCATCCCCTCGGCGCTAAAACGCTGTACAAATCCCGCCACCGACTGGGTAACAGGCACCAGATAGGCTTCAAAACAGGCGTTGAGAATATCCGTTAACTGCACGCTGCTGAACTGCGTGGCGGGAACGGCGGTCAGCTCCATACTTTTCTCCCGAGGGCTGCTATGCTGAGGTGATGAAAACTAACACTATAACTGCCGGTGCCGTATTACGCCTGACTCAGGAGGGCGATATCGCCCTTCTGCCCGCCATTGAACGTTCTGCCGCCCAGGCATTTCGCCAGATCCCCTCTCTCGCCTGGCTGGCGGACAGCGAGGTGATTAGCGTTGCGCGTCATCATGATTATCTGGAAACAGAGCATAGCCTGCTGGCGGTAGCCGCCGGGCAGCCGATTGGCTTTATTCTGACCGAACCGCTCGACGATGCCTTATTTATCGTCGAAATCGCCGTCCATGAGGACTGGCAGCATCAGGGCATCGGCCGGATGCTGCTGGAGCAGGTTATCGAGGGCGCACGGCAGATGGGCTACCCAGCGGTAACCCTCACCACCTTCCGCGAGGTGCCGTGGAATGCGCCGTTTTATACCCGTCTGGGATTCACCATGCTCGATGAGCTGACCCTGCCTGCCGGACTGGCGGCAAAAAGGGAACAGGAGACCCGGCACGGCCTACCGCCCGAGTCGCGCTGCGCCATGCGCTTGTCGCTCTGATGGTCGGCCCGCCGCGCTCCGCGCTTTACTATGGCCGCAAGGCGCAAATCTCATCATGCAATGAACGACTGATGGTAACCCCCTGCCGCTCACTCTGCTGACGGCAGGCGAAACGTCGCTCGCCCGGCAGCCGCGCCCCCTGCTCCTGCATCCCCTTGAACAGCGTTTCGGCGCGCGCCAGCTGCTCTGGTGCCTGCGCGCCGAGAAAGCGCTGCGGATCCAGCGCCAGGATCAGCTCGCCGCCGTAGGGGAGCCCACCCGCGCCGTTATCCCACGCCAGCGATTCGGCGCTGGTCATATCGCCGATAAGCGGCCCGGCCAGCAGCTCAACCATAGCCGCCAGCGCCGAGCCCTTATGCCCGCCAAAGGTTAACATCGCGCCGTTCAGCACCTCCGCGGCATCGGTCGTTGGCTGGCCATGACTGTCGATTCCCCAGCCTTCCGGTAGCGCTTTGCCGGCACGCTGATGCAGCTGGATCTCACCGCGCGCCGCGGCGCTGGTCGCCATATCAACAATAAACGGCGGTTTGTCCCGCCGCGGCCAGCCAAAAGCGATAGGATTGGTGCCGAACAGCGGACGCGTGCCGCCCGCCGGGGCGACCCAGGCGTGGCTTGGCGTACAGGCCAGCCCCACCAGCCCTGCCTCGGTCAACGGCTCAATATCGGCAAACAGCGCGGAAAAATGGACGCAGCGGTTAATTGCCAGCGCCGCAATACCGCTGTGCCGCGCTTTCTCCAGCAGCAGCGGCAGCGCGCGCTCGTAGGCCAGCAGCGAAAAAGCGCCCCCGGCATCCGCCCGCACAATCGCCGGCGCCTGGTCGTGGATCTGCGGCTCGGCATCAGGCGATACCTTACCTTTACGCAAGGTATCGACAATGCCCAACAGCCGCCACAGGCCGTGGGAAGCGCAACCGTCGCGCTCCCCGGCGGTTACATTGCGGGCGATAGCCGCCGCGTGGTCGGCGCTAAATCCATTGGCGCTGAGCATTTCCAGCGCCAGGTCATAAGCTTCAGGTAACGATAGAGTTACCGACTCCATACTGTTCTCCTTTACTCTTCTTCGTCTCCGCTAAAGTTAGCCTGCGGCAGGCAGCTGCGCGCGCCCCAGTAGTAAATCCCCAACGACATCGCCGCCACCAGCACCGTATCCCAGGGGTGACCTATCACATTAAGCCCACCGAAGCTGCCCAGCCAGGAAAAGAGGATAATCAACGCATAAAAAACGATCAGCCACAGCGAAGACTTCACCTGCTGCGCCAGGCTCACGGTATGTTCCGGCACCTTACCTTTGCACATCACGTAGACCACAAACATCACGATTTGCAGCCCCAGCAGCCACGAGAGCGTATTCCAGCCGGACCAGTAGACAATCAGCGCCGAGACCATAAACGATACCGGGCCGATGATGCCGAAGGCCCGCACGCGGAACGGCCGCGGTAGATCCGGCGCGTTGCGGCGCAGCCCGGCGGCGGTCACCGGGGCGATGGCGTAGCTCAGCACCAGGGCAGCCGACACCACGCTAATGAGCTGTTCCCAGGAGGGGAACGGCAGCGTCCAGAAAATCGACAGCCCGAAGGTCAGCCACAGCGCCGGACGCGGAATCCCGGACGCTTTATCGATATGGGTAAAGGCTTTAAAGAAAGTACCCGCCTTCGCCCAGCCGTAGATCACCCGCGGCGTCGCGTTCATATAGATATTGCCGGTGCCGCTCGGGGAGATAATCGCATCGCTTATCACCATAAAGGCCAGCCAGCCCATGCCGAGGGTAATGGCGATATCGCGATACGGCAGCGAGAACTGTTTGCTCACCTCGGCCCAACCGCCGTTCAGCATTTCGGTGGGGATACTGCCGAGAAACGCAATCTGCAACAGCACATAGATAATTGTCGACAGCACCACCGATAAAATCAGCGCGATCGGAATGGTTCGCTGCGGCTTTTGCACTTCGCTGGCCACCGAGATAATCGGCGTCAGCCCAAGATAGGCAAAGATAATCCCGCCTGCGCTAATTGCCGCTTCCACCCCGGACATGCCAAATGGCGCAATACCCTGAGCGTGCAGGTTCTCCGGTTTAAAGAAGGCGAATAGCGTCACCACCACCAGCAGCGGCACCAAAAACTTGAGCACGCTGATGAAGTTGTTCGATCGGGCGAAGGTCTTGACGCTGTAGTAGTTAAGCGCGAAGAAGAAACACAGCAGCAAGAACTGCACCACCCACCCCAGCAGCGTCGGTGAGCTGGAGCCCGGCTGGGTCAGCGCCGGAAACCAGGCGGCGGCATATTGTCGGGCGGCGACGATTTCAATCGAGATCAGGCTGGAGAACGCAATCAGGGTGATGAACCCCAGCAGATAGCCCATCAGCTCACCGTGGGAAAAGACCGGGTAGCGAATAATGCCGCCGGCGCGCGGCAGCGCCGCCCCCAGTTCGCAGTAGACAATCCCCAGCAGCAATACCGCAAAGCCGCCGATCACCCACGAGGCGATCCCGGCCGGACCGGCGATGGATGCGACGTGGCTGGCGGCGAATAACCATCCGGAGCCGAAAATCGCTCCCAGGCCGATAAAGGTGAGATCGGTCAGGGTCAGCTGTTTTTTAAACTTACCCGACTCAGCAACGCGGGTTTGACTGTTATGCGTAGTGTGAATGGTCATGGTGATGCCCTTGCGTCAATGAGAGGAGGAAATCGCTTCCCGGGTCCACTGGCCGTTGACCAGGCGCAGCAGGTTCAAAGGGTTCGCATCCTGCAGCGCCGGCGGTAACAGGGCGGAGGGCGCGTTCTGCAGACAGACCGGGCGCAGAAAGCGCTCAATCGCCCGGCTGCCGACCGAGGTCCCGCGCGCGTCGGTGGTCGCTGGCCACGGGCCGCCGTGGACCATCGCATCGCACACTTCCACGCCGGTGGGATAACCGTTAAACAGCACCCGTCCGGCCTTCTCGCACAGCAGCGGTAGCAGGCTCGCCGCCAGCGGGCCATCATCCGCCTCGGCGTGTAGCGTCGCGGTGAGCTGCCCCTGCAGCGCTTTCACTACCGCCTGCAGTTGGGCCTCATCGTCCACTTCCACCAGCAGCGACAGCGGGCCGAAAACTTCGGTCTGCAACAGCGTATCCTGCGCCAGCAGATCCTCGGCCTGAGCCTGCCACAGCAGGGTCTGCGCCTGCCCGGCGCCGGCGGCGAGGCCGCTCGCCAGCTTCTCGATACGCGGGTGCGCCGCCAGTGCCGCCACCCCCTGGCGGTAGTGCTGAAGGGTCGGCGCATTGAGCAACACCTGCGGCGGGGAGCCCGCTACCGCCGCGCACAGCGCCGACTTAAAGCGTTCCAGCCCGGCGCCGCGCAGCGCCAGAATCAGCCCCGGACGGGTACAGAACTGGCCACCGCCGAGGGTGAATGACGCCACCAGCTCGTTTGCCAGCGCCTCGGCCCGCGTCTTCAGCGCCTGCGGCAGAATAATCAATGGGTTAATCGCAGACATTTCAGCAAACAGCGGGATTGGCTGCGGGCGCTGCTGCGCCAGCTGATACAGCGCCTTACCACCGGCCAGCGAACCGGTAAAGCCAACGGCCTGAATCGCCGGATGGCCGACCAATTCGGCGCCAATATCGGTCCCGAAAATCATATTGAATACGCCGCCGGGTAAACCGCACCGCACTACCGCCCGGACGATCGCTTCAGCGGTCAGCTCGGCGGTGGCCATATGGCCCGGATGGGCCTTCACCACCACCGGGCAGCCAGCCGCCAGCGCCGAGGCGGTATCGCCGCCGGCGGTGGAAAAGGCCAACGGAAAGTTGCTGGCGCCAAACACCGCCACCGGCCCTAACGCCTGCTGATACTGGCGCAGATCCGGGCGCGGCAGCGGCTGACGGTCGGCTAAGGCGGTATCAATACGGGCGGCGAAGGTATCGCCGCGCTGGATCACGCCAGCAAACATCCGCAGCTGGCCGCTGGTACGCGCCCGTTCACCCTGCAGCCGCGCCAGCGGCAGCGCGGTCTCCTGCCCAGCGAGTGCAAAAAACGCCTCACCCAGCGCATCCAGTTCATCGGCAATCGCGCAGAGAAAGCGCGCCCGCTGCTGCGGCGTGGTTTGTGAATAAACAGCAAAGGCCTGCTGCGCGGCTTCTGCGGCCTGTGCGGCTTCCTCGCGTGAAGCCGGATAAAAGCGGTGACCGGTGGCTTCGCCGTCCACCGCCCGCAGGCTCAATAGCGTCGCCTCACCGCTGGCAATGCGGCGTCCGGCGATAAACTGCCGTCCCGCCGTGGTCTGAGATGTATTCATATTGACTCCTGTGATCAGAGGCCGACGTCCGGCAGCGTCGGACGAGTCGCCAGCGCCTGTTCAACGATCGCCACCACCTGCTGGCGCGTTTCGCCTTCCAGCGCCAGACGCGGCGGACGGGTAATGGCGCTACCGCGACCCAGCAACTCTTCACACAGCTTGATGCACTGCACCAGATCCGGACGCGCATCGAGATGCAGCAGCGGCATGAACCAGCGGTACAGCGCCATCGCCTCTTCGTAACGCTGCTGGCGGGCGAGACGGAATAACGTTTCCCCTTCGCGCGGGAAGGCATTGGACATCCCGGAGATCCAGCCTTCCGCGCCGACGGCGATGCTTTCCACCACCACGTCATCCAGCCCGGCAAACAGCACGAAGCGGTCGCCAACGGTGTTACGCAGGTCGATAAAGCGGCGGGTATCACCGGAGGAGTCTTTAAAACAGACGATGTTGTCGCAGTCGGTCAGGGTGGCGAGAATGTCCGGCGTCACGTCGTTTTTGTAAATCGGCGGGTTGTTGTAGACCATAATCGGCAGGTCGGTAGCGCTCGCCACGCTGCGGAAGTGGGCCGCGGTTTCATGCGGTTTCGAGGAGTAGACCAGCGCCGGCATCACCATGATCCCGTCGACGCCGACGCGCTCCGCCTCTTTCGCCATTTTCCGGGCGAAGGCGGTGGTGAACTCGGCCACCCCGGCGATGACCGGAATTTTGCCGCCGGCGGCATCCTTCGCCACCTCGATAATCTGCAGTTTTTCATCGGTGCTCAGCGAGGTGTTTTCCCCTACGCTGCCGCACACCACCAGCCCGGAAACGCCATCTTTGACCAGGTTTTTCATCACCGCGTGAGTGGCGTCTAAATCGAGGGAGTAATCGCTACGAAACTGCGTGCTGACCGCCGGGAATACGCCGCTCCAGTGAATCGCTTTTTTGCTCATGCTCGGTTCCTTGTCGTCATTTTGTTAAGTCGAAGTGAATGAATGGTGAATATTCACTGACAGATTGACGTGTCGCGGAACCGGCGGCTTGTCGGTTTTCCCTCAATACGATGACGAAATTAGCACAGTCGACAAAAGTGTGAGCCCGCGTTTATCCGAGCAGCGTGAGGCGAAAATCGCGCGGCGTCGAGCCGGTCATGGCCTTGAACTGGCGGCTGAAGGCGCTGTGATCGGTATACCCGCACTGCAGGGCGATATCGGTAATCGGCGTATCGCCAGCCAGCAGTTCGGTGGCTTTTTCCAGGCGAACTTTGTGGATCATTTGCCGCGGGGTGAGATGAAAGATCCGCTTGCAGTAGCGTTCGATCTGCGCAATCGACATCCCGCTTAAGGCGGTTAACTCTTCCATGGCGATCGGCCGGTGATAGTGCCGGCGGATATGATCGTCGACGATCGCCAGCCGCTGCCACGCCGGATGGCGGGCGTGGGCCTCCTGCAGATCGTGCGAGATCCCGGCCATGCCGATCACCTGGCCGCTGATATCGCGCAGCGCCAGTTTCTGCGTCAGACACCAGCCGCGCTCGCGGCCATTGTAGAGATGCATTTCCAGCTGATCGCGCAGGGTCACGCCTTCCCGTAGTACCCGAAGATCCTGTTCGGTATAACCCTGACCCAGCGCGGAAGGAAAGACATCGGCGGAGGTTTTGCCCAGCAGCGAGGAGACGGTTTTAAAACCGCAGCGGCGGGCCAGCGTCAGGTTCGCCAACAAATAACGCGCCTGCCGATCTTTGATAAAAAAGACCACATTAGGAATGGCATTGAGCAGGGGCGCAATCAGCGCCAGGGCATTCAGCAGCGCGGGCATATTTTCCGGCCGCTGGCGCGCCAGCCCTTCGCAGATCTGGCTCAGCTCATCGACGGCCAGCTCAGGTTGGTTAACCGCCCGGGGCGGCGGCGCATCAGAAACACCGATCATAAGGCCTCCTCATGTAAGTGACCGAAGGATATTTATTCACTTTCCGTTAACACCTCAAGCAGCATCCCTCGGTTTTGCGATCCTGGATCCGCTTTACGCCTTCCCCTGATTTATCCACTGGCGCAATGGTCACTTTCGGTTTACCACAGCATTAAGCAGATGATTAATAAGAAATAACTATGTGAAATAGAAATATACCGTGCTGATGACTATGCAGATTTCGTCATTTTCTCTGACGAAAGCGCTCAAGCAGGCCGGGAAAGGTTGCGCCAGCATGATGAAACATGTTGTTAACTTCCGGAGAGTCTGATGACCGCGCCACGCCCCCCTGTTACGCTGAGAGCTATTGATTCACATACCGGCGGCGAACCGACCCGCCTGATCATTGACGGCTTCCCCGACCTCGGCGGCGGCAACATGGCGGAGCGCCGCGACCGCTTTGCCCGCGACTTCGACCTGTGGCGTCAGGCGGCCATTCTCGAACCGCGCGGTAATGACGTACTGGTCGGCGCGCTGCTGTGCAAACCTGTCTCGGCAGCGGCTACCGCTGGCGTGATTTTCTTCAACAACGCCGGTTTTCTGAATATGTGCGGTCACGGCACCATCGGGCTTATCGCCTCGCTGGCCTGGCTTGGGCGTATCCAGCCCGGCGTGCATCTGATTGAAACGCCGGTCGGCGACGTAAGCGCCACGTTGCACGACGATGGCAGCGTATCGGTGCAAAACGTCCCGGCCCGCCGCTGGAAAAAACAGATCCGCGTTGAGACCGCGCTGGGTCCCGTCATCGGCGATATTGCCTGGGGCGGTAACTGGTTTTTTCTGATTAACGACCACCCGTTCGCCATTACCCCCGAACAGATTCCACAGCTCACCGACTACGCCTGGGCGGTGCGCGAGGGGCTGGAAGCCGCGGGGATCCGCGGCGATGACGGCGGCGTTATCGACCATATCGAACTCTTCGCCGCTGACGATACCGCCGACAGCCGCAGCTTCGTACTCTGTCCGGGAAAGGCCTGGGATCGCTCGCCGTGCGGTACCGGCACCAGCGCCAAGCTGGCTTGCCTGGCGCAGGAGGGCAAGCTGCAGCCAGGAGAAATCTGGCGTCAGGCCAGCATCATCGGCAGCCAGTTTACCGCCAGCTACCAGCGCACCGCTGAAGGCATCATCCCAACGATCCGTGGCGAAGCCTGGGTGTGCGGTGATAACCAGTTGATCCTCAACCCTGACGATCCCTTCTGCTGGGGGATCGCGCCGTGAAGCAGTGCGATGTCATCGTGATCGGCGCCGGGATCATCGGTGCCGCCTGCGCGTGGCAGCTGGCGAAGCGGGGGCAGAGCGTGACGCTTATCGATGACGGTCAGCCCGGCGCGACGGCGGCCGGTATGGGCCATCTGGTGTGCATGGATGACGACCCCGCCGAGCTTGCCTTGTCGGCATGGTCGCTGGAACGCTGGCGCGCTATCACGCCACGGATGCCCGACCATTGCGCCTGGCGCGGCTGCGGCACGCTGTGGCTGGCGGAAAGCGAAGAAGAGATGGCCGTGGCTGGCGACAAACAGCGGCGGCTGGCCAGCTATCAGGTGCCCAGCGAACGCCAGACCCCGCAGCAGATCGCCGGACGCGAGCCGCTGCTGCGCGGCGGGCTGGCGGGCGGCCTGTGGGTGCCAGGCGATGGTATCGTCTACGCGCCAAACGTCGCCCGCTGGCTGATGGCCGATGCCGGAGACCATCTCACCTGCCTGCACGACAGAGCGCAGGCGATTACCGAACCGCAGGTGCTGCTCGCCAGCGGCAAACGGCTACAGGCGCGGGCCATCGTGGTGGCCTGCGGACTTGAAGCCAACGCGCTGTTAGCGGAAAACTGGCTGCGACCGAAAAAAGGCCAACTGGCGATTACCGATCGCTACCGGCCGCGGGTGCATCACCAGCTGGTTGAGCTGGGTTACGGCGCCAGCGCCCATGGCGGCGGCACCTCGGTGGCGTTTAACCTTCAGCCGCGGCCAACCGGCCAGCTGCTGATTGGCTCTTCGCGTCAGTTTGATAACCGTGAGCGCGAGTTGGATCTGCCCTTGCTGGCGCAGATGCTCGATCGCGCCCGCCATTTCGTGCCGGCGCTGGCGACGTTGAATATCATCCGTTGCTGGAGCGGCCTGCGCGCCGCCTCGCCGGATGGCAACCCGCTGATCGGCCCGCACCCCGCCCGCCGTGGCGTATGGTTAGCGCTGGGCCATGAAGGGCTGGGCGTCACCACCGCCCCGGCCACGGCTGAACTGCTGGCGGCGCAGATCCTCGATGAACGCTGCCCATTGGCGCCCGACGCCTGGCTCCCGGCCCGTTTGTGTCATCAGGAGGCGATGGCATGAAGGCCACTCTCACTATCACCATTGATGGCGAAGCGCTGATGGTGCCGGAAGGCATTAGCGTGGCGGTGGCGCTGGCGTTGACCGGCGATCCCACCACCCGCCAGGCGGTCAACGGCGACTCACGCGCGCCATTTTGCGGCATGGGCGTCTGCCAGGAGTGCCGGATCACCGTCGACGGCCGGCGGGTGCTGGCCTGCCAGACCTTGTGCCGGGCCGGTATGCAAATAGAAAGGAGCCGCTATGCAAACGCTGCGTTGTGACATTTTAATCCTCGGCGCCGGCCCCGCCGGCATGGCGGCCGCGCTCTCCGCCGCCGCCTGCGATAAACAGGTGATTATTCTCGACGATAACCCCGCCCCTGGCGGGCAAATCTGGCGGGCCGGTCCGCAGGCGACGCTGCCCGTCCTGGCCCGGCGCTACCGCGACGCCATCGCCGCGTCTGCCGCCATCCGGGTAGTGAACGGCGCGCGGCTGATTGCCCGCCCCTCCGCGCACAGCGTGCTGTTTGAAACCGCCGACGGCGCTGGCGTGGTTTACTGGCAGAAACTGATCCTCTGCTGCGGCGCGCGCGAGCTGTCGCTGCCCTTTCCCGGCTGGACCTTACCCGGCGTAACCGGCGCGGGCGGCCTGCAGGCGCAAATCAAACAGGGCCTGTCGCTGAAAGGAGAAAAGGTGGTGATTGCCGGCAGCGGTCCGCTACTGCTGGCGGTGGCGGATACGGTGAACAAGGCCGGAGGCGAAGTGACGAATATCATTGAGCAAGCGCCGCTCCCGGCGCTGCTGCGCTTCGCCAGCGGGCTGTGGCGCTGGCCGCAGAAGCTGCGCCAGTTAGCGACGCTGGCTCCGAAAGGCTATCTGAGCGGCGCGCAGGCGATCCGCGCTCACGGCACAACGCGGCTGGAAGCCGTGACGTTGCGCCAGCGCGGCGTCGAGCGAACTATCGCCTGCGATCGGCTGGCTATCGGCTACGGGCTGATACCCAATATCGAGACGGGGCTGCTGTTTGGCTGCGCCACGGCACAGGAGGCGATCCAGGTTAACCGCTGGCAGCAGACCAGCATCGCGGATATCTACGCCGCTGGCGAGTGCACCGGTTTCGGCGGCAGCGAACTGGCGCTGGCGGAGGGCGAAATCGCCGGGTATGCCGCCGCCGGGGACAGCCAGCAAGCGCAGGCGTTATTTGCCCGCCGCGCCCGCTGGCAGCGTTTCGCCGAAGCAATCAACCGTACCTTCCGGCTGACGGAATCCTTGAAAGACGCCGCAACGCCGGAGAGCCTGCTGTGCCGCTGCGAAGATGTACGCTGCGGCGATGTGGCGGCCGCCGGAGGCTGGGCGCAGGCCAAACTGACCCAGCGCTGCGGAATGGGCGCCTGTCAAGGGCGCACCTGCGCCGCCAGCGCCCGCTGGCTGTATGGCTGGCCGCTGCCGCAGCCGAGAGAGCCGCTGTCCCCCGCCCGCGCGGAAACGCTTATTGCCCTCGCCAGGCTGAGCGCCGAGCCGTAACCGCTACTCTTCTTCTGCACCGCGCCCGGCAGGGACGCCAAGCGCAATAAACTCCTCCAGCAGCGAGGTCAGTTGCTGCAGCTTTTCCGTGGTGAACTGGGCCTCCAGCAGGCGATAGGTTTCTTCCACCTCGGCCTGGGCGCTTTCATACAGCGCGGTTCCGGCAGGCGTCAGCGAGACGTACAGCTTGCGCTGATCGTTAACCGGCTTTAAGCGCAACACCAGCCCATCCCGCTCCATGCGCGTCAAAATCCCGGTCAGGCTGGGGCGCAGGATACAGGCGCGAAAGGCCAGATCGTGAAAGTCCATCGACGGACGTTCGGCGAGAATTCGCACGATCCGCCACTGCTGTTCGGTGAGATTGTGCCGTTTGACGATCGGCCGAAAGTAGGCCATCGCCGCCTCACGCGCCTGCAACAAGGCAATGGTTAATGAATCATGCATAGTATCCCCTCTACAGCCTCATCCAAAACTTATTAACAACTTAATAATTAGCTTTAATCCTGCCATGTACAACCGGTTTCTGCACCTGAAAAGTACCAGCCTTTTCCTGAAAAATATTCAACTTATTGATTAAAAACGAATAACTAATTGAAGTGTAAATATTGTGTTAATCCGATCACAAAACATTCACTTCCAGTTGCTAAACCTGGCCGCAAAGCATAAAAGATGATCATTAACATATTAATGAAATCCCTTTGAATCCGAAATCAGTACCAGAGGAGTGGTGAATGAAAGGTACCATCTTCGCCGTTGCGCTCAATCATCGCAGCCAGCTCGACGCCTGGCGCGAAGCGTTTCAACAGGCCCCCTACAAGACCCCGCCGAAAACCGCGGTCTGGTTTATCAAGCCGCGCAATACCGTGATTGGCGATGGCGAGGCGATCCCCTATCCGCAGGGCGAGACCGTACAAAGCGGCGCCACCGTGGCGCTGATTGTCGGCAAAACCGCGCGTAAGGTGGCGGCGGCAGAGGCAGCGAACTATATCGCCGGCTACGCGCTGGCTAACGACGTGAGCCTGCCGGAAGAGAGTTTTTATCGCCCGGCGATCAAGGCGAAATGCCGCGATGGCTTCTGCCCCGTCGGCGCGCTGTCGGCGGTGCGCAACGTCGATAACCTGACCATCATCACCGAAATCAACGGCCGCGAGGCGGATAGCTGGCATACCGGCGATCTGCAGCGTAACGCCGCGCAGCTGCTGAGCGCCTTAAGCGAGTTCGCTACCCTCAATCCTGGCGACGCGATCCTTATCGGTACGCCCCACTCCCGCGTCACGCTGCGCCCCGGCGACCGGGTACGTATTCTCGCCGACGGTTTCCCGGCGCTGGAAAACCCAGTTGTCGCAGAAGGAGAGCTGGCATGAAACAGGCACGCATTGAATGGCAGGGACGAGTACGCGACGTGCTGGTCGATGAACGCGATCAGGTTCACCTGGATGATGGCACGGTGTTAAACGAGGGTGAATTCCGCTGGTTGCCGCCTGCTGACGGCACGCTGTTCGCGCTGGGGCTGAACTACGCCGACCACGCCAGCGAGCTGGAGTTTAAGCCGCCAACCGAGCCGTTGGTGTTCATCAAAGCGCCGAACACCTTTATTGGCCACCAGCAGCAGTCGGTACGCCCGGATAACGTCGAATACATGCACTACGAAGCCGAACTGGTGGTGGTGATCGGGAAAACCGCGCGCCGCGTCAGCGAAGCCGAGGCCATGGACTATGTCGCCGGCTATACCGTCTGCAACGACTACGCGATCCGCGACTATCTGGAAAACTACTACCGCCCGAACCTGCGGGTGAAAAGCCGCGACACCCTGACGCCGATCGGCCCGTGGATCGTCGCCAAAGAGGCGATCCCGGACCCGCATAATCTGGCCCTGCGCACCTGGGTCAATGGCGAACTGCGCCAGCAGGGCACCACCGCCGATCTGATCTTCAGCATCCCGTTCCTCATCGCTTATTTAAGCGAATTTATGACCCTGCAACCGGGCGACATGATCGCCACCGGCACGCCGAAAGGTCTGTCCGATGTGGTGCCGGGCGACGAAGTGATCGTCGAAGTCGAGGGCGTGGGCCGCCTGGTCAACCATATCATCAGCCAGCAAGCGTATGAGGAGACACTGTCATGAAAAAGATTAACCATTGGATCAACGGTAAAAACGTTGCCGGCGCAGACTATTTTCATACCACCAACCCGGCCACCGGCGAGGTACTGGCTGAAGTCGCCTCCGGCGGTGAAGCCGAGGTCCACCAGGCAGTCGCGGCGGCAAAAGAGGCCTTTCCGAAGTGGGCTAACCTGCCGATGAAAGAGCGCGCGCGCCTGATGCGCCGCCTGGGCGATCTGATCGATCAGAACGTCCCGGAGATCGCGGCGATGGAAACCGCCGATACCGGCCTGCCGATCCACCAGACCAAAAACGTGTTGATCCCGCGGGCGTCGCATAACTTCGAATTTTTCGCCGAAGTGTGTCAGCAGATGAACGGCAAGACCTATCCGGTCGATGACAAGATGCTCAATTACACCCTCGTGCAGCCGGTCGGCGTGTGCGCGCTGGTGTCGCCGTGGAACGTGCCGTTTATGACCGCCACCTGGAAGGTCGCGCCGTGTCTTGCACTGGGGAATACCGCGGTGCTGAAAATGTCCGAACTGTCGCCGCTGACCGCCGATCGCCTGGGCGAGCTGGCGCTGGAAGCTGGGATCCCGGCAGGTGTGCTCAACGTGGTGCAAGGCTATGGTGCTACCGCGGGCGATGCGCTGGTGCGCCATCATGATATTCGCGCCGTTTCCTTTACCGGCGGCACCGCCACCGGACGCAACATCATGAAAAACGCCGGCCTGAAAAAGTACTCCATGGAGCTTGGCGGAAAGTCGCCGGTGCTGATTTTTGAAGACGCCGATATTGAGCGCGCCCTCGACGCCGCGCTGTTCACCATTTTCTCGATCAACGGCGAACGCTGCACCGCCGGTTCGCGTATTTTCATTCAGCAGAGTATTTATCCGGAGTTCGTCAAGCGCTTCGCTGAGCGCGCCAACCGCCTGCGCGTGGGCGATCCGACCGACCCGAATACCCAGGTCGGCGCGCTGATTAGCAAGCCACACTGGGAGAAAGTGTCCGGCTACATTCGCCTCGGTATCGAAGAGGGCGCCACCCTGCTGGCCGGTGGCCCGGATAAACCGTCCGACCTGCCGGCGCATCTGAAATCCGGCAACTTCCTGCGCCCGACGGTGCTGGCGGATGTCGATAACCGCATGCGCGTCGCTCAGGAAGAAATATTTGGCCCGGTCGCCTGCCTGCTGCCGTTCAAAGACGAAGCGGAAGGATTGCGTCTGGCCAACGATGTGGAATACGGCCTGGCGTCGTATATCTGGACCCAGGACGTCAGCAAAGTGCTGCGTCTGGCCCGCGGTATTGAAGCCGGGATGGTGTTCGTCAACACCCAGAACGTGCGCGACCTGCGTCAGCCGTTCGGCGGCGTGAAGGCCTCCGGCACCGGCCGCGAAGGCGGCGAGTACAGCTTTGAAGTGTTCGCCGAAATGAAAAACGTCTGCATCTCGATGGGCGACCATCCGATCCCGAAATGGGGAGTCTGATATGGGTAAGTTAGCGTTAGCAGCAAAAATCACTCACGTGCCGTCGATGTATCTGTCTGAGCTGCCGGGGAAAAACCACGGCTGCCGTCAGGGCGCGATCGATGGGCATAAAGAAATTGGCAAGCGCTGTCGTGAAATGGGCGTTGATACCATTATCGTGTTCGACACCCACTGGCTGGTCAACAGCGCCTATCACATCAACTGCGCTGACCATTTTCAGGGCGTCTATACCAGTAACGAACTGCCGCATTTTATTCGCGACATGACCTACGACTACGACGGCAATCCGGAGCTGGGCCAGCTTATCGCCGACGAGGCGGTGAAGCTCGGGGTGCGCGCCAAAGCGCACAATATTCCGAGCCTGAAGCTGGAGTACGGCACCCTGGTGCCGATGCGCTACATGAACAGCGATAAGCACTTCAAGGTGGTGTCGATCTCCGCCTTCTGTACCGTCCACGATTTTGCCGACAGCCGCAGGCTGGGCGAAGCCATTCTCACCGCTATCGAGAAATATGATGGCACCGTGGCGGTGCTGGCCAGCGGTTCGCTGTCGCACCGCTTTATCGACGACCAGCGTGCCGAAGAAGGCATGAACAGCTATACCCGCGAGTTTGACCATCAAATGGATGAGCGGGTGGTGAAGCTGTGGCGGGAGGGCAAATTCAAAGAGTTCTGCACCATGCTGCCGGAGTACGCCGACTACTGCTATGGCGAAGGCAACATGCACGACACGGTGATGCTGCTTGGCCTGCTGGGCTGGGATAAATACGACGGCAAGGTGGAGTTTATCACCGAGCTATTCGCCAGCTCCGGCACCGGCCAGGTTAACGCCGTGTTCCCGCTGCCGGCGCAGGCGTAAGGAGGCCCCATGCCGCATTTTATCGCCGAGTGTACCGACAACATCCGCGAGCAGGCCGATCTGCCTGGGCTGTTTGCCAAAGTCAACGAGGCGCTGGCCGCCACCGGTATCTTCCCGATCGGCGGGATCCGCAGCCGCGCCCACTGGCTGAATACCTGGCAGATGGCCGACGGCAAGCAGGATTACGCCTTCGTGCATATGACCCTGAAAATCGGCGCCGGGCGCAGTCTGGAGAGCCGTCAGGACGTGGGAGATATGCTGTTCGCGCTGATCAAAGCCCATTTTGCCGCGCTGATGGAGAGCCGCTATCTGGCGCTGTCGTTCGCCATGGAAGAGCTCGACCCGACGCTGAACTACAAACAGAACAACGTGCACGCGTTATTTAAATAACGTGCAAATTGCCCGGTGGCGCTGCGCTTACCGGGCCTACAGCAGGTAGCCCGGCCGAGCAACGCGACGCCGGGGTTTGCTCCGGGCCGCCCCGGGGTCGGCGTAAACGCCTCGCCGGGCTACTCGATTGTGCACATTTCCGGTAATGCCACAGGAATCACTATGCTCGATAAACAGACCCGAACCCTGATCGCCCAGCGGCTGAACCAGGCCGAAAAACAGCGTGAACAGATCCGTGCGATCTCGCTGGATTATCCGTCGATCACCATTGAGGACGCCTACGCCGTCCAGCGCGAGTGGGTCGAAATGAAGATCGCCGAAGGCCGCGTGCTCAAAGGCCACAAGATCGGCCTGACCTCTAAAGCGATGCAGGCCAGCTCGCAGATCAGCGAGCCGGACTACGGCGCGCTGCTCGACGATATGTTCTTCCACGACGGCAGCGATATTCCCACCGACCGCTTTATCGTTCCGCGTATCGAAGTCGAGCTGGCCTTCGTGCTGGCCAAACCGCTGCGCGGCCCGAACTGTACGCTGTTTGATGTCTACAACGCCACCGACTACGTTATCCCGGCGCTGGAGCTTATCGACGCGCGCTGCCACAACATCGACCCGGAAACCCAGCGTCCGCGCAAAGTGTTCGACACCATCTCCGACAACGCCGCCAACGCCGGGGTGATCCTCGGCGGCCGGCCGATTAAACCGGACGAGCTCGACCTGCGTTGGATCTCCGCCCTGCTGTATCGCAACGGCGTGATTGAAGAGACCGGCGTCGCCGCGGGCGTACTCAATCATCCGGCCAACGGCGTGGCCTGGCTGGCCAACAAACTGGCGCCGTACGATGTCCAGCTCGAAGCCGGGCAAATCATCCTCGGCGGCTCCTTCACCCGCCCGGTTCCGGCGCGCAAGGGCGATACCTTCCACGTCGACTACGGCAACATGGGCGCCATCAGCTGCCGCTTTGTTTGAGGAGAGCAAGATGAACAACGCTTTTAAAGCGGCAATCAAGGCCGGGCATCCGCAAATCGGCCTGTGGCTTGGGCTGTGCAGCAGCTACAGCGCCGAACTGCTGGCCGGCGCGGGCTTCGACTGGCTGCTGATCGACGGCGAACACGCGCCCAACAATGTACAAACGGTGCTGACCCAGCTCCAGGCCATTGCGCCCTACCCCAGCCAGCCGGTGGTGCGTCCGTCGTGGAACGATCCGGTGCAAATTAAACAGCTGCTGGATGTCGGCGCGCAAACCCTGCTGGTGCCGATGGTGCAGAATGCCGAAGAAGCGCGGCTGGCGGTAAGCGCCACCCGCTACCCGCCTGCCGGCATCCGCGGAGTCGGCAGCGCGTTGGCCCGCGCCTCGCGCTGGAATCGCGTCCCGGATTATATCCACCAGGCCAATGACGCCATGTGCGTGCTGGTACAGATTGAGACCCGCGAAGCGCTGAAAAATCTGCCGCAGATCCTTGATGTCGACGGGGTGGATGGCGTGTTCATCGGCCCGGCGGATCTCAGCGCCGATATGGGTCACGGCGGCAATCCACAGCACCCGGAAGTACAGGCAGCCATTGAAGATGCCATCCAGCAAATCCGTCAGGCCGGTAAAGCGCCGGGGATCCTGATGGCCAATGAACAGCTGGCGAAACGCTATCTGGAGCTTGGCGCGCTGTTCGTCGCCGTCGGCGTCGATACCACGCTGCTGGCTCGCGGCGCAGAAGCCCTGGCGGCGCGGTTTGGCGCGGAAAAAACCGCCCTGGGTTCGTCAGGCGTCTACTAACACCGGGTGACGCTACGCTCATCCGGCCCGGAGCAGCAGCGAATCGCAGGCCCGGTAAGCGCAGCACTACCGGGCAACCCGCAGTACCCTACAAAATTCCCATTAGAGGAAAATAATAATGAGCGATACATCACCTGCCATCCCGGAAAAGTTCGATCCGGCGAATCAGCACAAACAGCTGACGGCGCAGCAGCAGTCGGTTATCAACAAGCTCTTCCGCCGTCTGATCGTGTTTTTATTCGTCCTGTTTATCTTTTCGTTTTTAGACAGGATCAACATTGGCTTTGCCGGATTAACCATGGGGCAGGATCTGGGCCTCAACGCCACCATGTTTGGCCTGGCCACCACCCTGTTTTACGCCACTTACGTCATTTTTGGCATTCCCAGCAACGTGATGCTCAGCATCGTCGGCGCGCGACGCTGGATCGCTACCATCATGGTGCTGTGGGGCATCGCCTCTACCGCCACCATGTTCGCCACCGGACCAAAAAGTCTCTATGTTCTGCGCATGCTGGTGGGGATCACCGAGGCCGGTTTCCTGCCGGGTATCCTGCTGTACCTGACCTACTGGTTCCCGGCATTTTTCCGCGCCCGCGCTAACGCGTTGTTTATGATTGCGATGCCGGTGACCACCGCGCTGGGGTCGATCGTCTCCGGCTATATCTTGTCCCTCGACGGTCTGCTGAACCTGCACGGCTGGCAGTGGCTGTTCCTGCTGGAAGGCTTCCCGTCGGTGCTGCTCGGCATTATGGTCTGGTTCTGGCTGGATGATTCTCCGTCGAAGGCCAGGTGGCTGACGGCGGAGGACAAAAAATGTCTGCAGGAGATGATGGATAACGATCGCCTGACTCTGGTGCAGCCGGAAGGGGCCATCAGCCATCACGCCATGCAGCAGCGCAGCCTGTGGCGGGAAGTGTTCACCCCGATCGTGCTGATGTACACCCTCGCCTACTTCTGCCTGACCAATACGCTCAGCGCGATCAGCATCTGGACGCCGCAGATCCTCAAAAGCTTTAACGAAAGCAGCAGCAATATCACCATCGGTCTGCTGGCGGCGATCCCGCAAATTTGTACCATTCTCGGGATGATCTACTGGAGCCGCCACTCCGATAAATACCAGGAGCGGAAGCATCACACTGCCCTGCCGTTCCTGTTCGCCGCTGCGGGCTGGCTGCTGGCGTCGGCCACCGATCACAACCTGATCCAGTTGCTCGGGATCGTAATGGCCTCCACCGGATCGTTTAGCGCCATGGCCATTTTCTGGACCACGCCGGATCAGTCCATCAGCCTGCGTGCCCGCGCGATCGGCATCGCGGTGATCAACGCCACCGGCAATATCGGATCGGCGCTCAGTCCCTTTATGATCGGCTGGCTGAAGGATATTACCGGCAGCTTCAGCAGCGGGCTGTGGTTCGTCGCCGCGCTGCTGGTGATTGGCGCGGTGATCATCTGGGCGATTCCGATGAAGGGCTCGCGCCCTCGCGCGACACCGTAAGGAGCCGCTATGTGCCAAAGCCCAATCGCCAACATCGATATCAATAAAGAGTACGACGAGAGCCTGGGCACCGAAGAGGTGCACTATCAGTCGTTTTCCCGCATGGCGGCCTTTTTTGGCCGCGACATGCAGGCGCATCGTCACGACCGTTATTTCCAGATGCACTACCTTGATACCGGGCAGATTGAGCTGCAGCTTGATGACCATCGCTATTCGGTGCAGGCGCCGCTGTTTGTGTTAACGCCGCCCTCGGTGCCGCACGCGTTTATTACCGAGTCCGATAGCGATGGTCACGTGTTGACGGTGCACGAAGAACTCATCTGGCCGCTGCTGGAGGTGCTTTATCCCGGCACGCGGGAGACCTTCGGCCTGCCGGGGATCTGTCTGTCGCTGGCAGATAAACCCGACGAGCTGGCGGCGCTGGCCCACTACTGGCAGCTGATTCGTCGGGAATCTACCGCCCAGTTGCCCGGGCGGGAACACACCCTGGCGCTGCTGGCGCAGGCGGTATTTACCCTGCTGCTGCGCAACGCCAGGCTCGACGATCATGCCGCCAGCGGGATGCGCGGCGAGCTGAAGCTATTCCAGCGCTTTAACCAGATGATCGACAGCCACTACCATCAGCACTGGACGGTACCGGATTACGCCAGGGAGCTGCATCTGACCGAATCGCGGCTGACCGATATCTGCCGCCGCTTCGCCAACCGTTCGCCGAAGCGGCTGATATTCGACCGCCAGCTGCGCGAGGCGAAGCGGCTGCTGCTGTTTTCCGATAGCGCGGTCAATGAGATTGCCTGGCAGCTGGGGTTTAAAGACCCTGCCTATTTTGCGCGCTTTTTTAGCCGCCAGGTCGGCTGCTCGCCCAGCAGCTACCGGGCGCAAAAAGTACCTGTGTCGTAATACCCCGGCGGCGCTGCGCTTGCCTGGGCTACAGACCACAGGGCGGGTCAGCGCCGCGCCACCCGCCAAAAGCTGCCGAGATCACAAAATTTAATCCCGCCTGAAAAGTACCCGCCGTTGTCGCAAACGTCCCTTCACGGCAAGCGCAATAACCGCTTCAATTAAACAACAAAAACAAAACATATATTTAACATTATTTTTCCGATAAATACTGAAGAGGCCCCTATGAAACCTGAAGATTTCCGCGCCGACGCGAAACGCCCGTTAACTGGCGAAGAGTATTTAAAAAGCCTGCAGGATGGCCGCGAAATTTATATCTACGGCGAGCGCGTGAAGGATGTCACCACCCACCCGGCCTTCCGTAACGCCGCGGCTTCTGTCGCTCAGCTGTACGATGCGCTGCACAAACCGGAGATGCAGGATTCCCTGTGCTGGGGCACCGATACCGGCAGCGGCGGCTACACCCATAAATTCTTCCGCGTGGCGAAAAGCGCCGACGACCTGCGCCAGCAGCGCGACGCCATCGCCGAGTGGTCGCGCTTAAGCTACGGCTGGATGGGCCGCACCCCGGACTACAAAGCCGCCTTCGGCTGCGCGCTGGGCGCCAACCCGGCGTTTTACGGCCAGTTCGAGCAGAACGCCCGCAACTGGTACACCCGCATTCAGGAAACCGGCCTGTACTTTAACCACGCGATCGTCAACCCGCCGATCGACCGCCACAAGCCGGCTGATGAAGTGAAGGATGTCTACATCAAGCTGGAAAAAGAGACCGATGCCGGGATCATCGTCAGCGGCGCGAAAGTGGTCGCCACCAACTCAGCGCTGACCCACTACAACATGATCGGCTTCGGCTCCGCACAGGTGATGGGCGAGAACCCGGACTTCGCGCTGATGTTCGTCGCGCCGATGGATGCCGAAGGCGTCAAGCTTATCTCCCGCGCCTCCTATGAGATGGTCGCCGGTGCGACCGGCTCCCCGTACGACTATCCGCTTTCCAGCCGTTTCGACGAGAACGACGCGATTCTGGTAATGGATAAGGTGCTGATCCCATGGGAGAACGTACTGATTTATCGCGACTTTGACCGCTGCCGCCGCTGGACCATGGAAGGTGGTTTCGCCCGCATGTATCCCCTGCAGGCCTGCGTACGCCTGGCGGTAAAACTGGACTTTATCACCGCCCTGCTGAAACGCTCTCTGGAATGTACCGGCACCCTCGAGTTCCGCGGCGTACAGGCCGACCTCGGCGAAGTAGTCGCTTGGCGCAACATGTTCTGGGCGCTTAGCGATTCCATGTGCTCGGAAGCGACGCCGTGGGTCAATGGCGCATGGCTGCCGGATCACGCCGCGCTGCAGACCTATCGCGTGATGGCCCCGATGGCCTACGCCAAGATCAAGAACATCATCGAGCGCAACGTCACCAGCGGCCTGATTTATCTGCCGTCCAGCGCCCGCGATCTGAACAACCCGCAGATCGACCAGTATCTGGCGAAGTACGTGCGCGGCTCCAACGGTATGGATCACGTTGAACGTATCAAGATCCTCAAACTGATGTGGGACGCCATCGGCAGCGAATTCGGCGGTCGCCATGAACTGTATGAGATCAACTACTCCGGTAGCCAGGATGAAATTCGCCTGCAGTGTCTGCGCCAGGCGCAGAGCTCCGGCAATATGGACAAAATGATGGCGATGGTCGACCGCTGCCTGTCCGAGTACGACCAGAACGGCTGGACGGTGCCGCATCTGCACAATAACGCTGATATCAACATGTTGGATAAGCTGCTGAAGTAATTCACAGCGGGAGGTCATAATGCAATTAGATGAACAACGCCTGCGTTTTCGCGATGCCATGGCCAGCCTGTCGGCGGCGGTTAACGTTGTCACCACCGAAGGCGAAGCCGGTCGCTGCGGCATTACCGCCACGGCGGTGTGCTCGGTGACGGATACGCCGCCATCGGTGATGGTTTGTATCAACGCCAACAGCGCGATGAACCCGGTGTTTCAGGGTAACGGCAAGTTGTGCATCAACGTGCTGAACCACGAACAGGAAATCATGGCCCGTCATTTCGCCGGGATGACCGGGGTGACGATGGAAGAGCGATTTGCCCTCAGCGGCTGGCAGCAGGGCGCGCTCGGGCAGCCGGTGCTGAAAGGTTCACTGGCCAGTCTCGAAGGCGAGATTAGCCAGGTACAAACCATTGGTACCCACCTGGTGTATCTGGTGGAGATCAGGAATATTACCTTGAGCCCGCAAGGGCACGGTCTGATTTACTTTAAACGCCGTTTCCACCCGGTGATGATGGAAATGGAAGTCGCGGTGTAATGGCCTCGCCTGCCTCTCCCCGGATAACGGGGAGGGGCTACATAGATTCGCGTTAGCGTTCCTGCTGGGCAAACTGTGTCAGCGCCGCCTTCTGGTACTTTCCGCCCGTATCGTAGTCCGTCGTCGCCGTCCGGCTCACCTGCGCGCTGATTTGCTCCTCGCTCGGATGGGGATTCCCTCCCGCTACCTATTACGATTTTTCTTGTAGCCCTGGTAATAAATCCACCAACAACCAGTAGCTATCAACGCCCCTGTGAAACATGCAGCTTTTGTATACTTCCATGTATCACTCCAAATCAGCTCAAATGGGATGTGGTAAACCAATAAGAGGTAACCTCTAATGAGCACGTATATAATTAAAAACAATACGATCATTGCTACATTGCAAGCAAAAAATAGATAGAAAAAAATAAAGAACCAAGATTTTCTATTCATTTTTGGTTCCCTTTTTGGAATTTCACACCTGTTTTACCCGCTTGATCATTGAGGATCTCTGTCACCGCACTACCCGAGGCATTACCAGCAATACCAGGTACTGGATTAATCGGCAGCGGTTTGGATATTCCCATCCCGACATCTGTCCAGATCCAGTCTTTCCATGGCTTCATCGGGTTGTAAATTTTATCCATAGGCAGCTCAATGAGTTTTCCTGCACCATAACCCGCCCCAGAGGCCAAACCATTACTTAAGCCACCTGTAAAAGGATTATCCCCTTTCAGATAGCTGGATATTGCACCACCTGCCGCATTCCATCCCACAGTTCCTAACCAACCAGTTTTTGAGGTTGCTGCTCCAACCCAAGTCGCTATCAACGCATCTATGTAATTCACTTCACTAGTCGTGGCATATTGTATTGCAGTATTGGCTCCGCCACTGATGGCAGCTGTTACCAAAGCCCCCTTAGGCAATATGCCTAACCCAACAGTATCTGCCAGATGGGCTGATACTACTGCATTCCCTTCTGCCACATCTTCAGCAAGTTTTCCTTTACAGTCTGTATAGCAGTCTGGCGTCTGCCTGTGAATGATTTCCGCCACATACGGGCTCACTGCGCCACTCGCCGCCTGCGCCAGGTCGCCCCCCGCCAGACCCTGCATCGCCGCCGTTACCGCCTGCGCCACCTTCTGGTACTTTCCGCCCGTAT